>JAGQNT010000068.1 GCA_020427965.1 Candidatus Saccharimonadota bacterium
GCAAGAACTGATCGTCTACCCAACCTACGATTTCTTCTGGGGTACCGGGATCGGCATCTACAGCCCAACGCGCGACCATAGCCGGCGCTATGGAGAGTAGCCGCGCCATTTTTATTGTAGGGTCGCGGCGCATTTCGCGAACAGTGCGGTACCAATTTTCGCACAGATACCTTATCGTCAACTCACCGTCGTACTGAATCGTTGACGTGTATAATTGCGGGCCTGTGATTTCGCGACGCCCGTCTGTGCTTACTACACTGTCCGACATTTTGCAACCCTAATACCCGCCACCCGTGCTGATGTTGTCCATGTCGGTCTGTTCTACCCCCATAGGTAGTAACAGCATTATCAAATACCCGAAAGCGTCCGACATATGCCCGATGGATTTATCGCTTTCATCTGGGTCGGTTGTCCCTGCCTTGTATGCCTGTTGTTCGAGATCAGCTATCAAGAACGTACATCCCGGATTGATATAGGTTCGTCGCTGTCCCGCTGCATTGCATAAAGCAGCGTTCACAGTACTATACCTCGACGTCCGGCCGGGGTTTGCTTCCGGAAAGAAAATGCCTTTGTCCCCGAACCGCGTATCATTATTTATAGTAAGAAAGTCCGTCAAATCGCTGGTAGTAGTGCGTTGCCTACTAGCAGCGTCCCCGGTGAACACCCATCCCGCTTCGTGGTTAGGGTATCGTTCCTTCAGCCGCCCTAACGTTCGCTGGGTTGTGGTGCCGTTAATGCGTATTTCGTCGAATACAAAAACGTAGTTCGATACCATATGCGCTAAAACCCAAGACATTGGGTCTACGTTAAAATCACAACCTACATATATCGGCAAGTGCTTATTATAGCAGGCTTCCGTGGTAACATTATACTTAGCGTCAAACTCAATGTATATGCCGCCCGATGCGCTTAGCCATTTTGCGTCGTATTGCTCGGCGTAGTCCGACGGGTCTAAGTTATTTTGCGCCCACCGTATTTCCGACGCGCTAACAATATCCGACGTTGGCCATGTTAAGGATATCTTTGTAGAGTCCTTTTTACTTGGGCGACCTGACTCCCAGAATTGCCGTACTTCCGATGCTGAAGGGCCGTGACGTTTAGGTACGCCAATACGCCAAAGAAACTCACCGCGATGCGTCATAGCAGGCACTATAGACTTCATAAAGCTTCCACGCTTGTGGTCGCAGGCTTCGTCTACAATACCCCCGTCCCACTGTACGCCTTCGATGCGCTCCGGATGATCCATCCCTAGGACGTATAGCGTACTACCAAATATGGTAGTTATAGTTCTATCGACGATTGATACCTTTTGTATCCAATCAGGTGGAATCATATTGAGCAACGGATTCCATGCAACGCGATTTGCTTGTGCCTGAATAGGCAGCACGTAGAAATATATTGGGTCGGGCCACGGTTTAGGGACGGGAAGGGCTGCTATGACACGTCGCCGCGCAAGGTCCGTCTTGCCTGAACCGCGACCGCACGCAAGGTTAACGAACTTTTCCTTTGCATAAAACGCGCGCGTCTGCTTGGCATGGGGCCGCAGTGGTTCCCAGCTTGTGCCGGCTAACACTAGACTTGCTGTCGTTTGCATCTTGTGCGCCTATTTGCCCACCTGCAAAAGCTGGGATTCTCCGCCGTGCTGCGGTGTCCAATTCTCTATTTCATCGTCGGGTACAGTCAAAGGCGGCACGGTGCTGTACATAGCTTCTACCACTTCGTGCGGTTTTCTTATGCTACTCGCTTCACCGCTTGCCGATGCCTGCTCAATCAAACCACCAAACGCAAGGCTTAGCCC
>JAGQNT010000069.1 GCA_020427965.1 Candidatus Saccharimonadota bacterium
CCGATATTCCGTTTACGTGTTCTCCCATACTGCAAAGTAAAAACAAAAAGCGGGAAACTTTCGCCCCCCGCTTCTTTTTTTGTGTTAAAAAAATCAAGCAATCTTGAACAAGCCCCAGCGATTAGCTGCGAATGGCTCAAGTGCCTCTACGGTTTCAACCTCGTACTTCATTATACGCTCACCGCTTGTAGGCACATCTGCGCTACCACCATGCGACCATTCCTTTGTTCCCTTATTTGGGAGGTCGGACGAAATTTGGTAAACGGTGCGAAGCGATGGTACGCTAACAGGCTTAGACCCGCCAAACGGTGCTGTAACAACGTTGTCGGTAGGAACCAATATCCCGATACCATTGTGGTAAGCGTTGTCGCCACCCAAGTATTCAGGAAGGTTAAACACCTTGTTCATCTTCTTCTTAAACAAGATGCCTCCGCGTTTGAACCCGTCAAAGCCGAAGTTTGCGTATTTCTCCTCACGCGCATTGTCGTAAACAACGCTACCAGCAGCCAACCGTGAATCCGTGCCAATGACATCATCAATAGCCAAGCTCAAGGAACGGTCTGTCCACAAGTCGTAGGTGTCTGCGCCGCGATACTTAGTGAAGTAGTCGCCCATAGTGTCAATCTCGGCAAGGCTGAAAGCGGCTGTACTTGCGTACTCCACTACGTTTGCATTGCTCTCCAACCACGGAATCAAACCCTCCGACAACAGAACGGTCTCAAAGCCCGATGTGTTCGCCAAAGTGGTGTTTGTGATGCGCTGACCTATCAACTTAGCAAGTTCGCACTTGTTACGGTGGCGGTGGTAGTCGTCCATCAACTGCTCCGAATAACGGTGAGGTGATGCGCCGCTCTTGCCATAGTTGGTAATCCAATCGCGAATAGCGAAGCTGTCTCCCGATATATTGGAAGATGTACGGATACGGGTCATGTTGTTGCGGTAGCCGTATTGGTTCTTGAACTTAGCGGCTACGCTGTCTGCGCCCTCTTTCACCGCCGTGGTGATGTTCTTGAGAACAGATGACGTGGTTACTGCGGGAATGTTCGCGCCCGATACAACAGGAATGACGGTGAATGTGTTTCCGCTTACTGCTGTACAAGAACCTAACGTTCCGTCAGGAAACTGAATTACATCATTTACGCCTACGGGAATCGTAGTGCTGCTGCCCGTTGCAATGTACGGGGCTGCTGTCTGCGATGTGGTTTGACGATAGCCCGATGCTACTGTCAATGTCACAGCCGCGTTTGCGCTGCCCGCGCTTGCCGAACTTACTTTTATTACCTCTGTATTCCCCTCGCTTTCGCCGTGGAAAAATTCAAGGTTCGCAATGCCTTCGCGTGCGCCTAACATATCAATCCAGCCCGATATGTCATCGAAG
>JAGQNT010000070.1 GCA_020427965.1 Candidatus Saccharimonadota bacterium
ACCCGTGAGCAGAGGGATGAGTTATCTGACACCAGAGGTGAAAACATCAAGGGTGAAAAGGTAGATCTCAAGGTTTCGACCGTCGCTGGCCTAGCCAAGCACAAAGCGGAAGAAAACAAAGCCTTGGAAGATGGCGACGAAGTTACCATCTCGCTCCGCTAACACTGGTGGGAAGAGGAACAAACAGTAGTGGCACCAAACGCTCAAAATCCACAGCAACCCGTTGCGCCTGGCCAAGCACAGGCTGCCCCTGGCGTGGCGCCATTGCCTGGACAACCAGGTGTTCCTGGCGTGGATCAGGCTCAGACTCCGCCTCCGCCAGCAAACCCAAATACGACTCAAAATAGCCTGCTATTCTCTGAACTTCGCGACAACATGGTCATCATGAACGACGGTAGTTTCCGTGCAGTTATCGCCTGCAAATCCATCAACTTCGACCTCATGAGCAGCAAAGAACGCGAAGGTATCGAATACAGCTATCAGAATTTCCTGAACTCACTCTATTTCCCAGTCCAGATTCTTATCCGTTCACAACGCGTCGATATCGGTCCGTATATCGAACGACTGACAAATATCCGCCGCGACCAGGAGAATATGCTCCTCAACGTCCTGACCGATGACTATATCGACTTTATCGACACGCTGTCCCAAGAAGCGAACATCATGGACAAATCATTCTATGTCATTATCCCGTACTGGCCTCATGGTGATTTGGCCGTACTCAAACGAAACAGCAAGAGCATCTTTGGTACCGTCTTTGGCGGCGCGCCGAAACAACGTGCTATCGTCGTTGATCACGCCGCCTACGAAAAGGCCAAGGACGAGATCAAAAACCATGTCGATTCTGTCATGAGCGGTTTGTTCCAACTGGGTATTAAATGTGTTCAGTTGAATACCAAAGAATTAGGCGAGCTGTACTATAACTTCTACAACCCGGACACTGCCGTTCGCGAACCACTCGGTAATTTCGAAAGTATCACCGCGATGTACGTCCGCAAGGGTCAAGGTGAGGCACCACGTCCACATCTGATCCGCGAAGAGGATAAACCGCAGGAGGTAGC
>JAGQNT010000071.1 GCA_020427965.1 Candidatus Saccharimonadota bacterium
ATTCCCGCCCAACAGAGAGATTATTCAATATTTTGCCAAGAGCTATAGCCTGGATGGCCAACGCAATATCAAGGACCCCGTCGGCATGCAGGGCATCAGACTAGAGGTCGATGCGCACATTGTGACTGGCGCTACGCCCAACATTCGCAACTTGGACGGAGCACTCGAGAAAGCCGAGTTTCAACCCAATAACCACACCGTCTCAAGTCTGGCAGCCGCTGAAGCGACACTGACCAGAGAACAGAAGGAAGCCGGGGTGGTCGTCATTGATATTGGTGCCGGTACCACAAACCTTATTGTGATTGAGGACGGCGAGGTACAGTATGTGGCCGTTTTACCTGTTGGCGGTATGCATATCACTAATGACCTCGCCATTGGGCTCAAGACCGACCTAGATGTTGCTGAGCAGGTCAAAGTAGAGCACGCCACTCTAGTAGAGGGCAAGAAGGCCACAGCCAATGTCACGGTCAAGGATACGCACCACTCCTTTGCCATGGAAGAGGTATTTATGATTACCGAAGCACGAGTAGATGAACTCTTTGAATATGTCGACAAAGAATTACAGCGTATTCGAAAATCTCGCAAACTGCCTGGCGGTGCTGTCTTAACGGGCGGTACATCCAAGTTGCCCGGCATAGCTGAATTTGCAAAAGAGAAATTGCAGATTGCGGCTAGAATCGGCAAGATTCACAACGTTACTGGACTGGTTGATACGGTCGAAGATCAGGAATTTACCACCGCTGTCGGGCTCATGATGTTAGATATGTTGCTTCTGCCACAACAAATGTCAGGGTCAAATGCAAAGCCTGGTCTCGGTTCGATCACATCGATTGTTCAGCGTTTTATGCGCTGAACACTTTAATTTTGATTCTCAATAATCCTAAGGTCTGCTGGTTAAATTTATTGAATCGGCTTCGCCGCTCAGGTATACTACCGAGTATAAATTTGAACCACGGGGAGAATAAGGGGCTATGCCGCAAGTCGTTGATCCAGCTATAGAAACATTCGCACGAATTAAGGTCGTAGGTGTTGGTGGCGCCGGCGGCGCTGCCATCAATCGCATGGTTGAGGCTGGTATCGAGGGTGTTGAGTTTATTGCTATTAACACCGACGCTCAAGCGTTGCATCACTCAAAAGCTCACAAGAAGATTCACATTGGCAAGGACGCAACACGTGGCCTTGGCGCAGGCGCCGATCCAAAGGTTGGCTTCCAGGCCGCCGAAGAGTCAAAGGAAGAGATCAAGGCTGCCCTGGAGGGCGCTGACATGGTTTTTGTGACCATTGGTGCTGGTGGCGGTACTGGTAGTGGCGCTGGTCACGTTGTCGCTGCCGTCGCCAAGGAGTTAGGTGTCCTCGTTGTTGGCTTCGCAACCAAGCCGTTTGCATTCGAGGGCGAGAAGCGCCGTCGTAACGCTGACGAGGCTATCGATAAACTACGAGGAGCGGTCGACACATTAATCGTTATTCCGAATGACCGCTTGCTGCAAACAATCGACCGTCAGACACCACTGATGGAAGCATTCAAAGTAGCTGACGATGTGCTCCGTCAGGGCGTACAAGGCATCTCCGACCTGATTACTGTTCATGGACTCATCAACCTGGACTTCGCAGACGTTAAAGCCGTTATGAGTAACGCCGGCTCCGCTCTGATGGGTATCGGCCGTGCCAGTGGTGAGAACCGCGCTGCTTTGGCCGCGCAGCAGGCTATTGAATCACCACTACTGGAAGTCTCTATCGACGGTGCACGAGGCATCCTCTTTAATGTTATCGGTGGCAATGACCTATCGATGCATGAGATTAACTCCGCTGCCGAAGCCATCACGAACGCCGCTGATGCTGATGCCAACATCATCTTTGGTGCCACCATTAACCCCGAGATTGAAGGTGAGATTATCATTACGGTCGTTGCCACTGGTTTTGATGCCTCGTACTTCTCTAATCGTCAGCTCGCTTCGGCTGCCGCTGCCTTATCGAATGCTGATGATGACAAGCCGGCCAAGCGATCAACCAAAAAAGAAGAGAGTGATGACAAGGTTGCATCCGATCTGGACATGAGCCTAGACGACAAGCATCAAGAGAATATGGCTGACTTGCGATCTGATGCACCAATGCCGAACATTTGGACTATCGACGAAGAGAAGAAAGACGACAAGGACAGCACAGTCGTTACGAGCGCCGTGGAAGACGAGCTCGAAAAGCCTTCATTTTTACGTCGACTAAAAAAACGTCGCGGTGATTCAGACAAAGACGACAAATCTACCTCTGATAAGTAACCATTAGCGTAATAAATATTACAGCAATTTACTCATTGCAATAACGCTACAGCTGGGGGTATGATGAATGCACAAAGCGCTATACATAGCGGTATAGCACTTGCACATTCAACCTGAAAAAGGAGGTGCATACGAATGAAATGCAACCAGTGCAGTCACGAAGATACGAAGGTAATCGAATCGCGTGATGTTGCCGAAGGTCAAGCAATCCGCCGTCGCCGCATGTGCATCAACTGTAACGAACGCTTCACCACTTATGAGCGCATAGAACGACCTCAGTTAATCGTCATTAAAAAAGATGGGACTCGGGAACTGTTCAGCCGCTCGAAGCTTCTAGCCGGTCTCTATCGAGCCTGCGAGAAGACGCCGGTGTCAAATATGCAGATCGAACAGTTGGTCACTGATATAGAGCAAGAACTATATGTCTGTGGCAATGTGGAAATTCCTTCGGATAAAGTTGGTGAACTCGTTATGAATGGCCTGGCGCCACTCAACGAAGTCGCCTACGTACGCTTCGCCAGCGTATATCGCCGCTTTAAGGATATTGCGAGCTTTGAGAAAGAGCTTTCCAAAATCCGTCAAAGCCGCAGCCAGGCGACACTCGTCAAAGAGTAGGAGAGCACTCTTTGACGGCTCCCTCCGGGTCTTGGTATCAGCCGAGATTCGCAGGGAGCTTCTACCGATTATCTAGCGAGAGACGAGTCGGTAAACTCTAATAAAAATCAATCAAAACCATTAATAACAAAGTGAGGGTAACAATATGGCACAAACCGCAAGCCTCGGTATAGAGCGCTTATTTACAAAGCCAAAAACCAAGGGCTATGACCAGCTGAAATGGGTCAAACGCGACTCGGTTATCATGAATCCGGCAACAGGTAAGCCGGTCTTCGAGCAGCTCGGCGTGGAATTTCCGCAGGGTTGGTCGCTCAACGCCATTAACATCGTGGCACAAAAATATTTCACTGGCACACCCGGCACTGATGAGCGCGAAGCCTCACTCAAGCATCTCATCAACCGTGTAGTAGACACTGTCGTCCGCCAAGGTCAGCAAGAAGGTTACTTCGAGACTGACGCAGAAGCCGAGACGTTTCGGGAAGAGCTTAAGTTTGTACTTGCAACGCAGCGCGCGGCTTTCAATAGCCCTGTTTGGTTTAACATCGGTGCGCCCGAACGTGCCCAACAAGCCAGCGCATGTTTTATCTTGGGCGTGGAAGACACTGTGGAATCGATCCTGAACTGGTACCGCGAAGAAGGTATGATCTTCAAGGGTGGCTCTGGTTCCGGAGTAAACCTCAGTACAATCCGTTCATCGGTTGAATCACTCGGAAAGAGTGCCGGCACTGCTTCTGGTCCGCTCAGCTTTATGCGGGGCGCTGACTCCAGTGCGGGTGCTATCAAGAGTGGCGGCAAGACTCGTCGTGCTGCCAAGATGGTCATCCTCAATGTTGACCACCCGGACGTAGTTGAATTCATCTGGTCAAAGGAACGAGAAGAAGAGAAGGCGCGAGTGCTTCAGTCGGCAGGTTTTGACATGAGCCTAGATGGTAAAGACATCTTCTCGGTGCAGTACCAGAATGCTAATAACTCAGTCCGTGTCACGGACGACTTCATGCAAGCCGTCGTTGATGACGGTGACTGGACGCTCCGGGAAGTCAAGACTGGTAAGCCAGTCAAGACCGTCAGGGCTCGCGACATCTATCGCCAGTTTGCTGAGGCAGCGTGGCGCTGTGCTGATCCCGGCATGCAGTTTGATACGACGATCAACAAGTGGCACACCGCGCCCAACGCCGGTCGTATCAATGCTTCAAATCCTTGCAGTGAGTACATGCACCTCGACAACTCAGCCTGTAACTTGGCCAGCATCAACCTGTTGAAGTACCTCAATGAAGATGGCACCTTTGATATCGTATCGTTCAAGCACACCGTTGAACTCGTCTTCACGGCACAAGAGATTCTAGTTGGTTACAGTGAATACCCAACTGAGAGCATTGCCAAGAACGCCCGCGCCTACCGCGAGCTAGGCCTGGGCTATGCTAACCTCGGCGCTATGTTGATGGCCCAGGGTTTGCCATACGACAGTGATGAAGGTCGCGCACAAGCTGCCGCCATTACTGCGCTGATGACTGGTCACGCCTACGCAACGAGTGCGCGACTGGCCAACATCGTCGGACCATTCGCTGGTTTCCGTAAGGACCGCGAGGCCATGCTAAACGTGCTGAAGATGCACCGTGAAGAAGTCAGTAAGATCGACGCCAGTCTTGTATCCGAGGAACTGCTCAGCGCCGCTGCCAGTGCTTGGGACGAAGCCGTTGAACTGGGCAGGCGTTACGGTATCCGCAACAGCCAGGCGAGTGTCTTGGCGCCAACTGGTACCATTGGCCTGATGATGGACTGTGACACAACCGGTATTGAACCTGATCTTGGTCTCGTCAAGGTCAAGAAGCTAGTTGGTGGCGGTACGATGAGTATCGTGAACCAGACTGTGCCACGCGCCCTCAGGGCACTGGGCTACACCCAGCAACAAGTCGACGACATCGTAAATTACATCGATACCGAGAAAACTATCTTGGGTGCGCCTCACCTGCAGAAGGACCACGAGAACGTCTTTGCGTGCAGCATGGGTGACAACTCCATCCACTACCTTGGTCACGTCAAGATGATGGCTGCCGTTCAGCCGTTTATCTCTGGCGCTATCAGCAAGACCGTCAACATGCCCGAAGAGGCAACCATCGAAGATGTCGAACAACTTCATATCGACTCGTGGCAGATGGGCCTGAAGGCAGTTGCGATCTACCGTGATAACTGTAAAGTTGCGCAGCCGTTGTCGATGGCCAAGAAAGAGGGCAGCGAAGAGAAGGAACCAGCTGCAGTAGCTGCACCGGCAACTGATGATGGCAAGGTCGTCCTGAAGGGCGCCGTTCGCCGCCGCTTACCACGTGTTCGCACCAGCAAGACATACAAATTCCAAATCGCTGACCTAGAGGGTTACTTCACCGTTGGTGAGTACGAAGATGGTAAGCCAGGAGAGCTCTTTGTCAGCGCCTCTAAACAAGGTTCAACCCTGTCTGGCCTAATGGACTCGTTTGCGATCAGTGTCAGTCACGGCCTACAGTACGGTGTACCTCTGAAGAGCTACGTCAAGGCATTCCGTGGTAGTACCTTCGCGCCATCGGGCATCACCGATGACAGTGATATCCGTACGGCTACGTCGATTACGGACTACATCTTCCGTCGTTTGGCCTTAGACTATCTGTCGTTCGATGACCGGCTAGAACTGGGCTTGGCAGATCTTGACGATATGCCAATGGACGACCAGATTACGATGCAGCTCGAGGAAGACAAAGCGCCAACTCCGGTCGAGGCCGCTGTTGCACCAGCTCCAGCGCAGGTATCTGAACCAGTTTCGCTGCCTGTTGAAGCGGTTTTGCAGCCGAACGCTAGTGCAAAAGCGAAGTCCAATATCGAAGACAGTGCGGCACCACTCTGTTACAACTGCGGTAACCAGACACAGCGCTCAGGCAGCTGCTATGTCTGTACTAGCTGTGGCAGCACCACTGGCTGTAGCTAGGCTAGGCAAACAGGTCAATTAGAAGGGCCCCCGTATGGGGTCCTTTTAATTTCGATGAAGAATAAACACAACACAGTCCCGCTTACGCACCATCTATACGCGGTTTTACTAGGTAAAACCAGCTACACCCTACACTGCAATAGAAGAGGGGGATAGTCACATCCTGCGACCCCGCAACTTCACTATTGGCAAGCCAGTTGCCATCAGAAGATTGCCTTGCGAATAGCCACTGGCTATTCTCACCCTCTCAGGGTGCCTCATGCTTCGCATGACGGCAGCCCTGTACTCCCCGAGCGAGATGAGTGAAATCCAGCGCGACGCGATACCAGCATTATTCTTGCTTATGCTAAAATTGGCGTATGAGATTGATAGTGTTGTACCGACCCAGATCAGAGCACGGACGAACGGTTGAAACCTTTATCCAAGACTACAAGTACCGCCACGGGGATGGCCGCATGGAAATCCTTGACATAGACAGCAGGGACGGTAGTGCAACGGCTATGCTGTACGACGTCATGCAATACCCGGCAATCTTGGCTCTAGCCAATGACGGATCTGTCTTGCAGATGTGGCAAGGAGATTCACTTCCCCTAATGGATGAGGTGGCATCGTATACTCTGAATGCGGCCTAAGTGTTGTCTTGATGGCATCAACAGTGTAAAATCAGGGGTGAAATGCGTTCCTTGTAAGGATGAGCGGCTATCAACCGCGAAGCAGTGGGAAGAAACCATTACTATACTTTGTATAGTAATGGGAGTAGACATCACCGGGCAGCCCGTAACAGCGTAAATAAGTGCTAATGGAGAAGCCTCTGTTAGAAACCGGATGGTACCACCCAAGACGGGTTCCGGTGTCTAACAGAGGCTTTTGTGTTTCAAAGGAGAAGCAGATGAAGTTCAAGGCTAACAGTCGTCGCAAAGCAATCGAATACGAGAAGGATCTCGTTACCTACTGGAAGGAGAACCAAACGTTCGAGAAGTCGGTTGATCAGCGATCGAAGGACAACGCCTATGTGTTCTATGATGGTCCGCCGTTTATTACCGGAGTACCACACCACGGTACGCTGTTGAGTTCCGTAGTTAAGGACGCCATCCCACGCTATTGGACCATGCAGGGCAAACGAGTGGAACGTGTCTGGGGCTGGGATTGTCACGGTCTGCCAGCCGAAGTTTTTACAGAGAAGAAGTTGGGCATCCACGATAAACGTGACATTGGCACAAAGATCAGCCTGGAACAGTACATCACCACCTGTCGATCCAATATGGTACAGACCGGTGACCTCTGGGAAAATACCATCGACCGGATTGGCCGCTGGGTGAATTTCAAGGGCGCGTACAAAACCATGGACAAAGAGTTTATGGAAAGCGTCTGGTGGGCTTTTAAGGAGCTCTACGGCAAGGGAAAGATCTATGAAGGGGAAAAGGTGCTGTTGTACTGTACGCGCGATGCTACACCCATCAGCAAGGCTGAGGTGGCCATGGACAACAGCTATCAGGATGTCACCGACCCGTCAGTTTTTGTAAAGTTTAAGCTGACGGATAGTGATAGTCATCTGTTAGCGTGGACCACAACGCCCTGGACACTGCCCGCTAACACTGCAGTTGGCGTAGGGGCTAACGAGGTTTATGCCGAGGTGAAACTGGATTCCGGTGAGCAGTTGATCCTTTTGAAAGATTTATTGCCAACCGTGTTAACGGATGAAAAACATCAGCCTGTCGAGCACGAAGTACTGCGCGAGATAAGAGGTAAAGAGCTAATCGGTAAGTCCTACGAACCTTTGTTTGCTGACAGGGGCAAGAAAGCTCACTTAATCTGGGACTACCCTGGATTGAGTACCGAAGAGGGCACTGGTGTGGTTCATCTGGCACCTGCCTATGGAGAAGAAGACTATGAGCTTTCAAGAGAAAAGAACTTCCCATTTGTCAGCGTCATTGACGATAACGGTTTCTATACCGAAGGTGAGTGGGCTGGTGAATATGTTTGGGATGCCAATAAACCTATCGCCAAAAAGCTTCACGAACAGGGTGTTGTCTGGAAAATTGACTACATTACTCACAGCTACCCGCATTGTCACCGTTGTGGCACCAAGCTGATGTATCGGGCTCACCCCAGTTGGTTTATGGATATTGACGGACAACGCACCGAAATGCTGGAGGAGAATGGCAACGTCAATTGGTTTCCAGCGCACATCAAGCATGGCAGGTTTGAAAAGACCGTTCAGAGCGCACCGGACTGGAACATCTCACGTGACCGCTTTTGGGCAACAGCCATGCCAGTCTGGAAAGGTATCGACAAGGACGGCAATGAACACATAAAAGTAGTCGGTAGTTATCAAGAGCTGGAAGAGCTCAGTGGAGTGGTGCTGGAGGACTATCACCGGCCTTGGATCGATGATGTTACATTTACAATAGATAATGTCAAATATCAGAGGATAGACAAGGTTCTAGACTGCTGGTTTGAGTCGGGTAGCATGCCCTTTGCGCAGTTCCATTATCCATTCGAAAATGTTGAACAATTTGAACAAAATTTTCCGGGAGATTTCATCGCCGAGTACGTTGGGCAGGTGCGAGCGTGGTTCTATTATCTGCACGCGGTGAACGTTGGGCTGTTCGGTAAGAATGCCTTCAATAACGTTATTGTTACTGGTACAGTCGCGGGGAACGATGGTCGAAAAATGAGTAAACAATTCGGGAATTACACCGATCCCAACGAGCTCATGGACCTGTATAGTGCAGATGCCCTGCGGTACTTGCTGTTGTCTTCACCTCTGTTGAACGGGGAAGATTTTAGCCTCGTAGACAAAGATGTGGCTGATGTGCAGCGTAAATTAGCCATGATTTGGAATATGTACGACTTCTTTACCATGTATGCCGAAGTTGATAATTGGGAGTGGGACGGAGACCTTTCAGACCCTACCAAGGACTGCACCAATGCACTTGACCTCTGGATTATCAGCCGAACTCATCAGTTGGTTAATGAAGTTGAACGTCATATGGACAACTACGATGTGCCAAATGCCCTCAAGCCAGTATTGCCGTTCATCGATGATGCCTCGAACTGGTATGTGCGGCGTAGTCGCCGACGGTTTTGGAAGAGTGGTGATGACGCCGACAAACAGGCGGCATACCGAACATTGCACTATGTCTTAGTCAGACTCAGTTACGTATTAGCGCCGTTCACGCCTTTTCTGGCCGATGAATTGTTCCGCATGCTGACAGGCAAGGAGAGTGTACACCTGGAAGATTGGTTGCCAGCGGGGCATGTCAACGAATTGCTGCTGACAGAAATGACAGAGGTACGTGACTACGTGAATCAGGCACTATCGGTACGGGCACAAAATGGCCTCAAAGTGCGCCAGCCTTTGGCGCTACTGAGCGTGCCCAAACTAGGCAGTTTGATTGACTACGGTGACATATTAACAGAGGAGGTTAACGTCAAGTCTGTTGAGGTGGGCGATGGGCTAGAGTTGGACGTGACACTTACTCCCGAATTGCTACGCGAAGGAATGGCCCGTGAGGTTATTCGCAATGTGCAGAGTGCACGCAAAAAAGCTGGTTTGAGTATTGACGATCGCATCATCCTGAGTCTAGCGACCGGTAGTGACGAGCTGAAGAAAGCAATCAAGGAACATCGCACCACTATTCTTAGCGAAACATTAGCCCAGGACCAGAAGATCACGGATGCGCTGTACCAGGACTCAGTTATGGTAGATGGTGAAGGACTAGTCATAGAACTACAGAAGCAGTAGACGCCTGACCCTTTACAGGGGCGGCTGTATCTGATAGAATCAGTCGGTAACTTGAGTTTTCTCGAGAGAAATAACTATGAAAAAAGCAGTCATCACAACCGGTGGTAAGCAGTATCTTGTCTCTGAGGGCGAGGAGTTAAGCGTGGAGCTACTCAAGGAAGCCGGTAAAACGGTCTCGTTTGAGCCGCTACTCGTTATCGATGGCGACAAAACTTCGGTCGGTACCCCAGTAGTTTCGGGTGCCAAAGTGAGTGCTGATGTCGTACAAGAGGATGTGCAGGATAAGAAGGTCACTTCCATTCGCTACAAAGCAAAGAAGCGCGTACACACAGTCAAGGGTCACCGCCAGCGCCACACTGTTATCAAGATCAAATCGATCAGCTAGTTTAGTGTTCGATATCAAACAATCTAGCCATATTTTTGGCTAGATTGTTTTGTTATGAGAAGACTTTGATAAAACACTTGTGGATAAAATCTCCAGATGCAGTCGTTGATTGTATTGAATACAACGAAATATGACGCGCCAGTCTAATCTGTTATTAAGGAGCTAACCCTTATAGAACAGAGAATATAGAAATCATAGATCAAATTACAACGAAATGAGTATAAATAATAGTCATTTAGGGTCTTTTTTCTGAATAATTAATTCTACTAATCAGCGTTGATCGTAGCTACCATAAGCGTGATAATAGAGTTACGGATAGGTAGGAGCCAAGGGGCTACTGTTTATCCGCCAAAATAACAAAATTTGGCGGTCATTAAAGTCCGCCATGCACACAAAAACCACAAACAACTAAATGTTCCAACAAACACCGCAAAAGCGAGTAGTAGTTGGTAGTGTCTTCAGGCGTGCAAAAGTCCTGAAAGGCATTGCTAAGTGCACCTTCAAACACCTTTACAAGTTTGAAGGCATATACTCTGTGGCTCACAAGACATTTTCGTGCTTGAGGGGCAGCTTTAGAGTTGCCTTGATGCGAAATACGTGCTTGAGGAGTATCCTTCGTGATGCCCTTGAACATGTTCGGTTCTTGAGGAGCGTCTTTGACGTTGCCTTGAGAAGTACGAGAATCTTGAGGAGTATTGCTGGTGTTGCCTTGATTCTGACCCTTGTTAGTACTGCCTACCTCAGCTTCAGTGGCTTCGGTCCATTCAACAAGCTGACCCCGACTGCGTACGCCGCTACCAACAACACCCTGAACTTCCAAGCCCGCCTCCAAAGCAACACTGGTGCTATTGCCCCAGATGGTGATTACAACGTTGAATTCAAGATCTATGACTCCCTTGCTTCTGGTAGTTCTTCCCAAGCTGTTTGTTCGCTTGATTCTTCCACTGACGACTGTTGGTGGTTAGAAACCAGAACTGGTGCCAACAAAGTCCACGTCTCCAACGGTTACTTCACCGTTAACCTTGGTTCAGTCACCGCCTTTGGCTCTAACATCCCATGGGACCAACAACTCTACCTGACCATGAACATTGGTGGTACCAGCTCACCAAGTTGGGATGGGGAGATGACGCCACGGCTAACCCTGACCGGTGTACCATATGCCTTCCAAGCTAAGCAGGCCGAGAAATTAACACAAGTCCAAGGTAGCTACACTGGTACCCTCGACTTTGACACCCTGACGGGTGGTGACCAGAACTTTGTCCTCCAGGATCAGGGCTCAGCAGGTACGTATAATCTGTTGACGGAGAACATGGCAGATGCTAACTACATTCAGAACGGCACGAGTCAACAGGCCTCGGCTGACTTCAACATCGACGGCACTGGTATAGCGGACATCTTACAGGGAACAACACGCGTCCAGACGCCTCTAGTTGATACCGCAAGCGCAGGAACCCTGAGTATCGGTACCGCCACCGCCACCGCCATTACCATCGGTGATACCGGAGTAACAACCACCATTGCAGGTGCTCTAACTGTTACAGAAGCAACCACCTTTAACGGTAACCTTACGGTAGCCACTGGCAATGTTGCCTTCCAGGCGGGCACAAACTTTAGCACTACTGGACAGAGTGATAACGTTAACTTTGGTACCGGGGCCGTCTTCCGTTTGACTGGTGCGTCAGCCCAGACAATTACTGGTATCGCAGGTGGTACTAATGGCCGAATGATTACCCTGATTAACGCAGCTGCTAACGATGCAATCATCACCAACAACGACACTGCAAACTCCGATGCAGACAAAGTGATTGTCACTGGTACTGGTGCAGATCTCAATCTGTCAGTCGGTGCTGCAATCACGCTTATCTACGACAGTACTGACAGTATTTGGCGCGTCATTGGTGGTGCGGCTGACAGTGCTGGTGCTGGCGGGGTAACGCTACAAACCGGTTCGCCGCCTGGCACACCTGATACGGGTAACTTCAACGTATCTGGTACTGGTATTACGGGCACAGCATTGTTGACTCCGCTATTGGATACGCCTTCTGGTACTACAACACTTAACATTGGCACTAACAACGCTACTTCTGGAATCAACCTAAACCAAGACGTAACAATTGCCGCAAATAAAGATCTCACATTCGCGAGTGGCACTGGCAACTTCGACCAATCTGCAAGTAGTGGAACGTTTGCGACTGGTACCGGCGCAGTTTCACTTAACGGTGATACGACTATCGGTAGTGGTAACACGCTGGACGTTCAGGGTGACACCACACTATCAACCACGTCGACATCAGCGCTAACGATCCAAGATGGCAGTAGCAATGTACTGCTGACGGCAGACACATCTAATCAGCGTATCAATATCGGTACGGTCGGCACCTCCACCGGACAGTTGTATGTTTCTGGCACGATTCCGAGTTCAACGGCAGGTTCAGTTGCTACTGGTATAACGACCGCACAAAAGGTCTTGGTACAGGGCAACTATGCGTATGTCATTGGTAATCAGAGCGGCACTCGCCTGAAGGTGTTTGATGTCAGCAATCCCGCCTCACCTGTTGCCCTGAGCGGTACGTTCACTGACAGTAACGGTAACAGTAGTAACGAGTTTGTGATAGGCGGTAATCGTGCCTACGTTGCGAGTGGGGACCGCATGGTATCGATAAATATTACAAACCAGAACAGCCCTGTATCAGGAGGATCAACCGCCACGATTAGTAATGGAAATGGCACAGGACTTGGTATGAGCGGTCACTATGTCTTTACGACGTCGGGTAGCGAAATTCAATCATTCGACATATCAACCGGCGCACCAGTTAGTGTCCAGAGTGCTGACATCCTAGGAGGATCGGCAACTGCTATCGATGTACAGGGTGCGTATGCATATGTAGGGGCTGCTTCAACGGTTCGCGTGATTAATATTGCCGACCCTAGTTCTATGTCTTCAGCATCAAGCGTTTCATACGGTAGTGCGGTTACGGACTTGAAGGCTTCAGGACGCTACGTATATGCCATTAGTTCAGCAGGCAACAACCTTAAGATCTACGATGTTAAGAACCCAACATCGAGCCCTGTCTTAGCAGGAAGTTTAACTTTGACCACCAACTGTACTCCAGATGCAATAACCGTGGCAGATAGGCTCGCCTTCGTCGCATGTAGTGGCACGGCTAACATTATTGAAATTGTTGATGTCTCCGACCCAACCACTCCGGTGAGCGAAGGTACAATAAGCACAGGTGTGGCCATAACAGATGTACATGTAGCTGGTCGTTATTTGTACGCTATTGATGCTAGTAGTAACCTGTTGGTCTATGACATTGGTGGCACGTATACTCAATCCCTGGAAGCTGGTTCGGCTAACTTGGGCAAGGTGAGTGTCACCGGCACCAGTCTGTTTGGCGGCGAAGCTTCATTCCGTGGCGGTATCCAGGTTGCTGAGGGTGCATACATCAACGGTGGCATTGGTGTTATTGGTAACTCGACCATTACTGGTAACCTCAGTGTCAGTGGCACAGTTACTGGCACAACTCTACAGGCAAGCACTAGTGTGCTAACCCCGCTAGTAGGGCGAGCTACGTCAGGTACGTTGAGCGTGGGCACAGACACTAACTCAACGGCAGTCACCATCTCGAGAGCTGGCATCACGACTACTATCGCAGGCGCCCTAACGGTGACACAAACGACCACATTCAATGACAATGTCACAGTTGCAGCCGGTAAAACACTCCGTCTAACTGGCGGTAATACAGCCTCTCGCCCAGGTTCACCAACCGAAGGCATGCTCTACTACGACACCGATACTCACCAAATGCTCCAGTATAACGGTACTAAGTGGGTCACGAACGGCAGTGACGCCTACCTAGTTGCAGCCAGTAACAGTAGTCAAGCCGACAAAGACGCAGCTGACTACATCGCAGACGGTACTGCCGACGAAGTCGAAATTAACAATGCGCTGGCAGCCGCAGATCCGGCCTCAGCTGTATCGGGTGCCCGCAAGAGTGGCAAGGTGTACTTGTTTGCTGGTACGTACGTTGCAGCTGCGACAATCAACATTCCGAACAATACAACACTGTCTGGAGCCGGTAACGGTACAGTGATTGAACTCGATAACCTTGATACAACCGAAAACCTGATCGAAAATACCGACCAGACAACCAGCAGTCCAGGCGGTACCGGCGTGGCCATACAAGACTTGAAGCTCGATGGTAGGAATGACCTAAATACCGCGGGCACTCAGTACGGTATCTATCTTAAGAACATGGGTAGCGGCACAGGTTCGAGTGCAAAACAAGGTGCAAAAGTAACCAATGTTGATCTAACACGCTTCCGTACCTCAGCAATATATCTTGACGCTTCGGTGTATGGACAATACTCAAATATTACTATTGTCGGTGGTGGGTCTTCGGCAACCGCTGGTTATGGTTTTGCAATGATCACTGGGTCTTACCACAACACACTAACGAATGTTAGCGTCCAAGGAGTTACTGGGTATGGTATATACCTAAATGGTGCGAGCTATTCAACATTAACAGGCATTATCGCAAAGAGTATCTCCAAGAATACTGGCTCTCCACCAGCAGGTAACGGTAGTGGTTTGTATATGACGGGTTCCAACTATGTCTCTGTGTCCAACAGTATTTTCCGCCAAAACGCTGGAGACGCAGGACTATTCAACCAAGGTGGTGACTATGGAGCATTTACTGGTAACGTCTTCTATCTCAATACGTACGACGGTATATTCTCAAGTGGTAACAACACAACCATAACAGGCAACTCAGCCAACTCAATGGGAACGAATGGTTATGAAATTAGCGGTATCTATAACACTATAACAGGCAACACCTCGGTATCTTCGAACAGTAACGGATTCTTAATCTCTGGTGCATTTACCTCATTTGTTTCGAATAATGCTCGGGCAAACAGCCTTGCAGGTGTATCAGTTAGTGCCGCTGATGATTCAAATTTCACTGGCAACAATATTTCGCAAAACACACTCTATGGTATTCAGTTGAGTGGAAGCTCCGACAGAGTTGCCATCGACAGTAACCGCATTGCAAATAATGGTAGTACCGGTACTAATAACGGCATTCATATCACTAACTCAAACTACACGCACATTGTTGGCAACTCTATAAGTGATACATCTGCCACAGTAGACCACGCAATAACGATTGTCAGCGGTACGGGCAACTATCTTGCAGACAACACACTCGACTCAGGTGACATATCTGACAGCGGTACGAGTACGGTATACGGTGGTCAAAGCAATGGCACAAGTTATCTCTTGCAGCCTGCTCAGGACATCACTATTGGTAGCGGTTCTACCACTACAACTATTCAAGGTAATACGGCGGTTACCCTCAGCGGCACAACTGGTACGACGATGGTGTGTCAAAATGGCTCAGGCTATCTCAGTGCCTGTGATGCCTCATACTTAACACCAACTGCAACCAACTTCATCCAGAACCAAAACAGTTCACAGCAATCTGGTAACTACTGGATAAGTGGTACTGCTCGTGCAGATACTTCGGTACTTAGCCCAATTGTTGACACAGCTAGTGCAGGAACCCTAAGTATTGGTACCACTAACGCAACTGCGGTCACAATAAGTACTGGAGCTACAGTACGTGCCACGTTTGCTAACAGCAATACACTTTACCTCGGCTTGGGTGCGACCAGTGCGGCACCAACTGCATTCACTGTCAGTGCAACAGGCAGCTCTACTAGTGGTACAGCGGGTGCTAACCTCACACTCCAGGGTGGAAATGCGACGGTTGGTAATGCAAATGGTGGTAACTTACTCCTTAGCGGTGGGACAGGCTTCGGTACCGGAGTAAACGGTCTAGTCGTGATCGGTACCCCAACATTCTCAACTGCAGCAACACAGAGCTGTGGCAGTAACTGTAACGTTACCCAGAGCAACATTGATGGTGCTGGAGCGGTCATTGTTAATGCCACTGCTTCGAGCTTAACTGTGACATTGAGCGATCCTACCAATACTACCGCGGGACGCGTCGTATACGTAACGGCAGCAAATGGCTCGAACGATTTCACACTGGCTGTAAATGGCGGTGGTTCTGGTAACCAAATTGCCATGCGTCAAAATACCACCGCAACAATGATCTGGAACGGCTCTGACTGGACTGCCGCGGGCGCTTCGAGCTCAACAACACTACAAGCCGCCTATGACAACACTCTTACCAGTGCGGGTGGCGCCGAACTTGTCGTATCTAATGGTACGAATGCCAATGGTCTAACTATTCGGGATAGTTCATCTAACCCCGTCAACGGTACATTATTAGAAGTTCAAGGCTCTGCTGCCGCCAACATCTTTGCAATCAACAGTAATGTAACGGAATATGCAAGTAACGCTGGTGTAGAGAGTAGCATTTCTGCTAGCGACTGGGTTCTACTCGGCTCCTCGACTGTTACAAGAAATACAACAGTTTCAAATGTAGCCAGTGGTCAAGGCTCTGCCCAGGTGGTTACTACTACTGCTGCGAGTGATGGTGTAAAGAATGTACTTAGTACATCACTTACTCCGAGTCAGCACTACAATGTCTCGTTTACGACCAAGCTATCCAGTGGTACCTTTACTGATTTGGCAGTCTACTACTCAATTGATGGCAGCGCCAACTCAGTGACATGTGCAACTGGACAGGCAGTTAAGACAAAGATTTGGACAAAGATCAACTGTGCCTTTACTGCGCCAAGCTCAGGCATTACCGCCAACAACTCCATTAACATCCGTCAGGTCGGCAGTGGCACCGCTCACACCTTCTACATCGATAACATCAGTGTAACAATTGCAGCTGACTACAACTATGCAACTGACGGTACGGTAAACGACAGTGGTAATTTCAGTACCAACTGGACTGCTGTGGGGTCTAGCACTGTTACCCGAAACACCAGTGATGGTCAAGAAGCAAGCGACAGCGCCCAAGCTGCTGCTGGCACAACGGCAGGCAACGGCGTTAAGAACAAGCTGTCGATTAATCCATTAACCAGCACCCTTTATCGAGTTTCAGTTTATGCGAAGCTTGTATCCGGCTCTGCGTTTACAGACTTTACTGTGCGCTATACGCCTAATAATGGCACAAACTTTGTAGACTGTGTTGACTACAATACACAAACAGTGGTCACAACTGGTTGGACGCAAATAACTTGTTACATCGACACTGCGGGAACTAGTGTAACGAACCCATATGTCCACTTTGTTCAGACCGCCGCAGCGGGAAGTGCACGAACCTATCTAGTTGACGCCTTCTCCATGACACTCTCGAGTGCAACCACACCGAATGTCCAGATTGGTGGCGGTAGTTTGGGCGGCCCAACGACACTGTTCACCCTAGACCGAGCTGCTTCAGCCCCTATCGCCGCGGATAATGATGCGCTACTGGGATCAATGTACTACGACACTACTCTCGGCAAGTTACAATGTTACGAAGCTGACGGCTGGGGTGCATGTGGATCGAGCCCTGACAATATCATCACTATCAGTCCCGAGTACACCAATGCGGTATTACACGGCACAGGCGTAGGTACAATGACATCAGATTTGTGTTCAGACGCACTCGATATTAACGACGGCACATCCAGTCAACCGACCATCTGTGGTACCAACGAGACGTACAACTTCTATAAGTGGACTTCTCCTCAAGCAACTGCGCAGACCTACAGTATCTACGTTACGTATCAGCTACCGACCACCTTTAAGGCATTCCAGTCTGGAGAAACATCGCTGATGGGACGCACTGACAGTTCGAACTCAACGGTTGCATATCAGATATACCGTAACTCTGCTAGTGGCCTAACGGCATGTGGTAGTTCGATATCAGTATCAACAGGTTCCCAGACCAGCTGGCAGGTCAAAACTGCGACAGGATCATCTGATCCATCGACATGTGGCTTTAGTGGCGGCGACAGTATTGTCTTCAAGATCGATATGACAGCGAGCCAGAACGCCAATGCGTACGTCAGTAACCTGAACTTCACCTTTAGTAACCGTTAGCCTCGCCCCAGTAATGAGTTGCATGACTCTGGCAGTATTGCTTCCTGAGGATCTGCGACCAAAATTGCTATCCAACGGATAAGCAAAATGCTACAATTAAGCACGAGCGTTGAGAAAATCAGCAATATTGTCGTAGAGGTAGTGGGATACAAAGAGTTAAGTTATGGAACGGGGACAAAAACAGAAGTCTAGACGGGGTATAGGCATCAATCTTCGGTTCGGTTCAGACCGTGCTGTTCGGCTATGGTTTGATACAACAACTGCCGAGAGAATTTCGAGACGCTTCACACGTACGGTACAACTGCTTTGGGGAAGTACGTGGAAGAAACTGAATAGGTTTGAAAAATACGTATTACTGCGGTTGCCGAAACCTGTTGCCAAGCAACTATACCAGCTCCGTCCTCTCAGACGAAAACACCCCGTACTGACTCGTATAGGCTGGGGCTTGATGGCGCTGCTGATAGTAAGCACACTATTTGTGGACACGTTCAATATCTGGCAGCAACAAACTAGTTATGAATTGAGCTCGGCGGCGAAATCAATTATTCCTAACCCTAGCGCTGCGCGGGCAATTTCCCTGAAATATGATCAGTCAACTGGTAGCTATGAGTATAATCAAAATTATCGACCAGCCACCGACACGGCAGGTACGGCTCCTGGACCTAAATTTAGTGCCAGTGTACCCGCCGACATTAACGGTAAGGGTATTGAGGTTACTGATGCTGTCAACAATGTCTCCATGACGATACAACAGGATTTTTCGACTCGTCCCGCACGCCAAAATCAGAACCAGCTTATCTATCCGATAGTGGGACGCAATGCGCAAAAGGTCTATACCTTTGGTGGCAACGCGGTAAAAGAAGATATTGTCCTGAATGAATCACCCGGTGATACCTTTGAGCTAAATTATGAATTAAAACTGCCAGCAGGAACGGAAGCCAGGCTGGAAACTAACGGTGATGTGGCAATTTATGGTGTAAATCCTACAATACTTGGCAATGTCACTACTAGCTCAGAAAAGGATGCGGAACTACTCCAAAAAGCCAGACAGAACGGTCAGAAGAATACGCTCGTATTCACCCTACCGGCACCATTAGTACTTGAATATGGCAAAAGAGTAAGTGATATAAAGGCCTGGTTTACACTGCACGAGAATCAAATTACGGTGCACGCTAAAGGTCTGGCATCAGCAAATTATCCGTTGACTATCGACCCATCGGTGTATATCGAAACTGCATCAAAACTTATGCGTGGCAATAACGAGACAAATACAGACTTTGATGTCACGAATGAGCTCATCCAGAAGAGCCAGACGACCGGCGCGCGTATTGACGACTGGTCGAGTACAAGCAACCTGAGTAGTGCGATATGGCAGCAGGGAACCGCCGTGGCTGGGGGCTATATCTACACCGTCGGTGGCTCTGATGGCGCAACTACTGTCAGTACACCATATATGACCGCGGGTAGCTACGGTTCGGGTACGGGTGGTTTTCCTGTGCCTGCTGGTGTAACTTCAGTGACTGTGAAAGTGTGGGGCGCTGGCGGCGGTGCTGGCGCCGGCAACAACCAGAGCGGTAGCGGCGGTGACGGTGGCGGTGGAGGCTATGCTAAATCGGTATTGACGGTGACTCCTGGCGAAACACTCAATGTGGTGGTTGGCACGGGCGGTGCTGGCGCCGGAGGAAACAGGCGGGGGGGCAGTGGCGGGGGGTTCTCGGCAGTGCTCCGAAGCAGCACGTACCTTATTCAGGCTGGCGGTGGCGGTGGCGGTGGCGGTGCAGAGGGTACGAGTAGAGGTAACGGCGGTAACGGGGGTGCGGGCGGTGGTTCAAATGGCGTCAGCGGTTCGAACGGTGGAAATAGTAACTCCGGGGGTGGCGGTGTAAGGGGGACTAACTCCGGGGGTGGTAACGGTGGTTCGGCCGGCAACAACGGTGCGAGTGGCGCCAACGGCGCCGCCAATGCAGGTGGTGATGGAGGGGGTAGTACCGGGACATGTAATGCCTCTGTTTCAGGCAACACTGGTGGCGCCGGTGGTTACGGTGGTGGTGGTCTCGGTGGCAATGACTCTTCGAGCTGTGAAGGCGGTGGCGGCGGCGGTGGCGGTCGTTATGGCGGTGGCGGTGGCGGTAGTGTCAACTCCAACAACCGTGGTGCTGGCGGTGGCGGTGGCGGTAGTGACCTGGTGACTGGCACGAGCCAAGTTGAGACGGCTGGTTTGGGTACTACGCCTGGAAACAGTGGCGACAGTGATAGGAGCGGCGCGGGTGATGGGGCTGCCGGCTCGAGCTCGACTACCGGTGCTTCTGGTGCAGATGGTGGTGTTATTATTTCATACACACTTGCGGGGACGGGTACGACCAATAAAGTATCGTGGGCCCATTTCAATTCGAGCAATCGTGCCATCGAAAGTCCTAACCCAGGTGCAGGGGCGTGCACGGGTTGGTGTTCGAAAAGTGACTATAACCTACCAACCTCACTCAAGGGTCTCTCCCTCATAGCCTACGATGGCTATCTCTACGCTATCGGTGGCTCTACCTCTGCCGGTACTCCTCAGACGACCGTCTACATCGCTAAGCTCGGTGCCAATGGCGAACCCCAGCTCTGGCATCCGACCAACACCAACAAGAGCAGCTGGACCTATTGGTATTCTGACACCGCTCTCTCAAACGCCAGAAGCTATTTCGGAGCGGTAGCGTACAACAACACTATCTACATCCTCGGTGGCCTAACCACCAGTTCAACGGTCCTCTCCTCCAACACGGTACAATCAGCCACCATACGCCCCAATGGCACCCTCACAAGCTGGACGACCACGGGGATGCAGGCGCTGTCACCCGCTCGGTACGGTTTAACGGCTCAGGTATACAATGACACGCTGTATGTACTCGGCGGAAACGCTACGTTCAATGGTACACCTGTCAGCACTGTGGAATATTCAAAATTGAACACAGACGGCACCATGAATAGTTGGACGGCGACGTCGAGTATGATTACTTCCGGCCGACAGAGCATGGGTGGCAGTTTCTCAACTATCTTTGGCGGGTATGTCTACATTGCAGGGGGGTGTACCGCGGTGGACACAAACGGCTACTGTACGGGCATAGCTACGGACGTGCAGCTAGCCAGTATCAATGCTGACGGCAGCTTATCGGAGTGGAATACGATACTCGGACTGGACATAAATCGTATGGGACATACGCTCATCGCATGGCAAGGAGGTCTGTACCGTCTCGGTGGTTGCCGAGCGCAAGACACTGGCACAGGATTATGCACAAACACCGTGCTCGATGTCGACTACGGAGTCATCAACCCAGAAGGCGAGGCGAGCACAGTGGCAGACTCAGTCAGTAGTGGTACTGCGCCATGCTCGGGCGCCACTCCCTATAACTGCGAATTACCCGGTCCGACTACGACCACTCCTGTGATTGGCAATGTGCTTACGGGCAGTGCGCTCATGAATGGCTATCTGTATATATGGGGTGGGTGTGACAATGCAACAGGCAGCGGCTGTGGTAGCGTCTCGAGGGGTGTCATATATACGTCTGTAGGTAGTGATGGTTCGCTCACGAAACCCGCGTCGTGTGGTTCGTGGACTGCGCTGGATTCGTATTGCTACAATTCTACGTCATTACCAAGTGGGGGTGCGGGCGCACCGGGCACGGCAACCTTCAACGGCTACATTTATTCGGTAGGGGGCTTCACATCAGGGGGCAGCGTGAATAGTATCTACTACGCGAGCCCAAGCTTGACTGACGGTAGTATCTCCTCGTGGAGCACGGTCGGGCTCAGTGGCGGTGGCAGCGTTGGAGCAACAAACGTTTCGTATCCGTATGCATTTACTCGCGCCAATCCTGTATCAGCCGGAAGTGTACCGGGCAATCTATATATACTGGGTGGATGCTCGGGCCCGAGCGGTATCGGCTGCAGTAACTATACTGGCAATGTCTACAAGTGTAACATCGGCACCACAGGGGTGCCATCGAGCTGTAGTACATCCAACCAACTTCAAATTGGTGCAGTGACAGACGGCCTGGGCCACTCTGCCGGTACAGGCTTAGGTGCGATGGCGGGCACGCTCTATGCAAACTATATTTACCTCATGGGTGGCCTTTCGTCAGATGGTACGTATGGTCTGGACCTCAAGGTCACCAGATATGCCAAGATAGATAATAGTAACAATATCGTCGCGGTCAGCGGCAGTACTTGGGTAGAATCCCCGAGCCTAACGTATTACGGGCGGCGCCGCGGTGCGGGATTTGGCTATAACGGCTATCTGTATGTGGTGGGTGGATACGAGGGTGGCGGTGGTGGCGGCGGCATTTTAGCCGACATCGAGTTTGCCAAAATCGATGTGAGCGATGGGAGTATCGGCGCGTGGAGTGTCTCATCAGTAAATATTCAACAGCGATGGGGCCTCGGCCTTATAGTCTCGAACTCCTACGCCTACGTAATAGGGGGGTGTATCAATGGTAACGCGCCAACTTGTTCCTCTGGGGGATGGACGAATTCTATTCAAGAATTCCAGATATATAACAACGACAGCGGGGCTATCAAACAGTATACTGCCGGCAACACAACAGGTGTTGATCGTATCGGTGGCAGCTCAACTATCATGAACGGCTATATCTACTATGCCGGCGGCTGTACGAATATCGGCTGTACGGCATTTACGAAAACCACATACTACGCTCCGATAGACGCCTACGGCACTGTTGGAACGTGGAGTGCGGGCGGAACTATGCCGGGCGGGGGCGGTGTTGCCTGGGGTAAACTACTAAACTCGGGTGGAACCCTTTATTACGTTGGCGGGCAAACGGGCTCCGCTACGACCACGGCGCAAAGTACCGTTTATTACTCATCTGGTATAAGCTCAGGGAATCCTACATGGGGTACTTCAGGCACCGGTATAACCAACACAAGCGGTACATCGCAACCACGAACCCAGTTTGGCGCAGCTGTGTGGAATAGTCGCATTTACGTAGTTGGGGGTTATAGTAGTGGCGGTACCGTGCAAAGCACGGTATTTGTTAGTCCTCAGCTGACCACAGCGAATACGGGCATATCAAGCAACTGGTCGTCAGGCTCGACATCATTTAATGTAGCCCGAGCAGGCCTCGCGGTAGTTGCCTATGCCAACAATCTGTATCTGTTTGGTGGCTATGATGGTACAAATTACCTCAGTGACTCGCAGTTTTCACAAATAAACTCGACCACAGGAGATGTGGGTAGTTGGACCTACTCGACGAGTTTACCGAGTCGGGTTCGTGATGCAGATGTATTTGCAGCGAACGGCTATGTGTATGTGGTTGGCGGCCGCTCGGCAGCGTCGACTTGTCGTCCAAGCACGCTGTTTGCCCCCATCAGTGCCAATACGACCATTGCCACGGGTAATAACCCAACCGGCGTTGGCGACTGGTCTGAGACAAACCAAAAGTATACGGGTGATAGGTACGGTGCCGCAGCCGTGTATTCAAAAGGTCGCGCGTACGTTATGGGAGGCGGCTGTTCTGCCTTTGTCAGCTCGGGAGACCGCATGTACTACTCGACCATCAAGAGTCAGCCACAGGTGGCAAAGTATTCACGCATGATAGATGCCGATGGCAATGTATTCCCGACCAAGTGGCTGCTGAACGGTGTCGACAACTCTATCGGCGCTCATTGGCAAGCGAACTACCGTTCGGCACCAGATGCGTTTTTCACCGATAGACACTCAGGCTTTGATAATGGAAGCAACGGGGCCCAAGTAACCGAAAATGACATCACAGCCTTCGACAACTGCTACCAAACTTCACCTGGGACGAATGTGTACAGCAATGCGCAGTACATAACACCCCCACTCTCTATGCGGCTTGATTCGAATGCCGATGGGGCCGGAGCGTGCTCGACGCAAT
>JAGQNT010000072.1 GCA_020427965.1 Candidatus Saccharimonadota bacterium
CGCGGTGATATTTCCTATAAGAAGAGTGTCGAGGTGAGTAACCAAATAGTCGTAATCTTTCAGAAATACTTTCAACGTGACTCCGGCCATAATCGGTAATGACGCCAAAAAGCTGTATTCCGCCGCCTCTTTCGCGCTTAGTCCGCTCAACCGACCAGCAATAATCGTAACCCCCGAACGAGATGTGCCCGGTATCAGTGCAATCATCTGCGCAATACCGATGGCAAACGCGCGTGGCATCGTCAGCGCCTCTCCATTTTTCATAGATGACGCCTTCGGAAGCTTTTCAAGAACGATCATCACGATACCAACAAGTACAGACATGATGATCACCACAATGACACTGCCAAAAAACGGATTTGCGTCAATCATATCTGCCGCCAAATAGCCGATCAGTCCCGCGGGAAGTGCCGTTACAAGGATATTGCGGAGTAACCGCAGCTTTTTCTTTACAAAAATATCGTGCAAGATTCCCATTATGCGCCGCCAGAAATAAACGACCAGGGCTAGCATAGTACCGATGTTAATCCATTCGAGGAAAAGATGGTCGGATGCTCCAGACAGGAAATACTGTGCAATCACCAAGTGCCCGGAACTGCTAATAGGTATAAACTCCGTTAGTCCTTGGATAAGCCCGAGAATGATGCTTTCGGCTATAGTCATGGCCCTATTCTACCGTTTTTCCCCTAGTTGCGCTATGCTGATACCAGTAATGTTTACTTCTGAACTACTCCTCGATTATATTGAACACCTCGAAGTTGAAGGAGGGCGCTCGCTCAGGACCGCCGAAAACTACAAGCTCTATCTTGAGCGTTTCGTTGAATTCACGGAGGATGTGGAAGTTGCAAAGATAACGCCCGAACTTGTGAGAAAGTATCGTCTTTGGCTAAACAGATATAAGAACGAGAAGGATGTTGGCCTCACTACTATTACACAAAGTTATCACCTTATCGCGCTGCGAGGCTTTTTGCGATATCTCTCCAAACGAGATATCCCTAGTATGAGTCCTGAGAAAATCGAATTGCCGAAGGTATCTCGCAAGCAGGTCACCTTTCTCTACCGCGACGAAATCAATCGCCTGCTCTCACAAATTGATATGTCCGCAGAACAAGGTCTTCGTGATCGTGCAATAATCGAGCTGTTGTTTTCAAGCGGTCTTCGCGTCTCCGAATTAGTCAATCTTGATAAGGACCATGTGAACACGAAACGGCGCGAGTTCATGGTGCGTGGTAAGGGTCAAAAAGATCGCCCCGTCTTTATTAGCGCTGCGGCGGCACATCACATCGAGGAATACTTATCGACGCGCGGCGATAGCTTGCCGCCGCTATTCCTCAACTACAGTCGGAACGCGGCGACAACTACTAGCGGCGACTACCGTCGTCTAACAGCTCGTAGCATCCAACGAATGCTCAGTCACTATGCGCGCCTGGCTGGCATCACCAAACACGTCAGCCCTCATACAATGCGGCACAGCTATGCAACTGATCTGCTGATGAACGGCGCCGACCTACGATCAGTCCAATCGATGCTCGGTCACAGCAATATCAGTACCACACAGGTATACACGCATGTGACAGATGAACACCTACGCGAAATTTATGAACAGTTCCATAGCGAAACGGAAGCAGCCTGATTCAAACTGTTTTAATCGACGCAAGGTCCTGGTCTGTAGTCATTGACGTTATCAGTAACCGAAAATGTCTTGCACAAACTTCCAGTCAGATCAATCGTAGCTTCAATCTGAGGGATATTGCTACTCCCGAGATCAACTCGAGCGCCGATACGACGGAACATGTCATTTGCTCTGCCGGTCGAATCAACCACAGGCTGGACGGCACTAAACGGAACGTTGTTCGCTCCTGACCACATCGAAAGTCTAAACATCGTGTTCGGATTATAGACCTCGCTTACGCGTAGATAAGCGGTGCGGTTACTGCCATCCGATTCGCCCACCGGATTAGGCATTGTTATAGATGCTTTGCAGGCATAGAAACCATTTGTACTTGTTGTTGAGAAATTCCTATTACACGCTATCAGTATCGGTTGC
>JAGQNT010000073.1 GCA_020427965.1 Candidatus Saccharimonadota bacterium
TGAGTAGGGGGTTGTCACACAATGGTTTGTCCTGGACCAACATCACCGTACTCACGTAGCGAAGTAAGTCCCGATGAGTAGGGGGTTGTCACGTTGAGCTGCGTTCGCAAGATCCTGCACAAAACGATATTGTAGCGAAGTAAGTCCCGATGAGTAGGGGGTTGTCACAAATTACCATTGTTGGTGACAACATAGGTCCAATTGTAGCGAAGTAAGTCCCGATGAGTAGGGGGTTGTCACATTTGAACGTGATTTGCACGGACTGCACAACCTCCGAGTAGCGAAGTAAGTCCCGATGAGTAGGGAGGGCAGGACAAAAGGATTAGTAAGGTTTGTTGGGGAAGGATAGACGGAACCAAACGATTTGGTTGCTGATAGGCAAGAAGTCGTAAGCAAACGCTTTGAATGGGTAAAAGCTACAGCTTAGGGTCAGGCAGTGGAGAAAAGGGCGGCATCAAAGCAGAGAAAATGGGGTCGGTGGCCAACAGAAAGCAAATTGCCAGAAAAAAGGCGACAGGGGGCAGTAACCGAGCGGCGTAGGGCGCTTGGTGGGAAAAAGATGCGGTTGGTAGGCGACTGCGAACTGCACCCGGGTCAGTCGTTCCACCACAGAACTAGGGCGTAAAGTAAGCGTTCCCAAGCCGGTGCAGTGCGGATAGCCTAGGTTGTCGAGGTCGCTGCGGCCTGGCGCAGGCGTTGGCGAGTCCTCAGGTTAATGAGTACATAGATAAGCGTGTTGTGAAAGGCAATCGAACGTTGGTTGCGTAATTTTGGCCGTTCAATGCCGAGTGCTTTGGCCTGACTATTGATCCGCTCAGTTGCGGTGCGTTGGTTGAAAATACGTTTGTAGTCGTCACTTTGGCGATCGAGTTGATGACGGATTCTGTTGCCGACGCTGGTGGGCAAGGAGGTGATGCAGCCGCCTTTGGGCCAGTTTTTGTGGGCAACGGGACAAGACTCAGCGCTTTGGTCTGGGAAGAGCAAGGGACAGACGAAGCGGCCGACCTGGTGGGGGACGAGGCAGTGACTTTGCTTGAAGAAGGTGCTCTTTTGGGGCATGGGCAGACCTGCCTCACAGAGCGGTAGCCCCGCTTCATCGAAGGTCTTGTGGTGGTCGGTTCGATCCGCCCAAGGCACAGCAGCAAAGCCGCCAGCATCGTGAAAATATTGGTAGACATAGAAGGCATCATAGGCTTTATCGAGTGCGCCGAAGCGGGGTTTGCGACCGAGATGCGCTTCGGTCTGGGCCATGAGCGGGTGGAAGAAAGTCTGGTCGCCCTTGTCAAAGGTTTGGGTGAAGTCAGCCAGGACAATTTCGCCGAGGCCCGGGACTTTAGTGGCGACGACGCCTGAAGCGTAGCCCCAGTAATATTCGCCCTTTTCGAGTGGTGGCAAGTCAGCGGAGGCGGGCAGGCCTTCGCTTGTCGGGGTGGCCGCATCGGCGGCTTTGCGTTCGTTGTTCTTCTTCTTACAGCCCAACTTGCAGTCAGGATCGCCCTTGGGTTGTTTGGTTTTGTCAAAGCGCTCTTCGACAAAGCACTTAGGATTGTTCTCTTTGACCCAAGCCAGGATATGCTTGGTGTCGAGGCTGATTTCGTCCCCCAAGATAAAGCCGTCGGGCAAGTGCGCTTGCAGATCAACCTTGAGCAGTTGCAGCGAAGCATGGAGCAGGAAGCGAGCTTGCTCGTGGGGCAAGGTGCGCAAGAGGCGACTCCAATGGCGATGGCTGGGCAAAGAGGCCGCAACATCGAAGCCCCAAGAGGTGTGCGGATCGGGTTGCAGTCGGAAACCGAGCACCCAGACCAGCGCTGGCTGTTCGCGCAAATACTCTTGGAGTTTGGGCATGGAGGGCAAGCCTTTGTCCAACTTGATCAGGTAGGCGGCCACAAAGGGGGCATGAGCTTCCGCCTGCGGCCCCATGCGATGCGGTGATTCGGGGAAGTTTGCCCAGTCCAGGTCACCCAACAGAGGCAGGTATTTCATGGCCGCAGCGGATTCTTGCACGAAAGAGGGCAACATGGCTGGGCTGTATTGCGCCAACTCGTTGAGGGACGGACGCACTAACGGCCAACTAACTGCTGGTGGCCGCATGACTTGTGTAGCAAACCAACTTGTGAGACGATGACGAAGTTGTGGTAGCATTGTGCTGTCTCCTTTTTGGTTTTCGCAGGTTCTGTGGTGGAACATCGGACCAAAGGGGAGACTTCTTTATACCATTGGACCGCCGCTCTAGCCTCACATTAGCCTATGCATCGCGGGCGGATCCTATCGTTGACTCGTTCCGTCGTTGCGGGGCCAGTCCCGTGCCGAACACCAGACTGGCTCCATCTGACGGATCCTATCTTATGTTATGTCCTGCCCTCTAAACAACGTAGAGAAGGAGATTGAGATGGCAACCTGTCCTGAGATCGAAACCCAGTTGGTTTCACTGATGCAAGAGTCGGAAGGCCTGGCCTCCGACATGAAAAACATAAAGAGTCAGATGGCGGAAATAGCCAAGCAAGCCGGCCACCCCTTCGGTAACGATGAGCTTCTGAAAGAGTTGCAGGATCAGCTCGTTGCCGATGATGCAGAACTAAAGAGGGTGAAAGCTAAGATTGCCGCCTTGCGGCGGGAACTGCGGGTTTGCCGCACACAGCCGCAACATATCCTCGATATAAGTTACACGAACCCCGAACACCCAAAACAGATCGATGGACTCTTCGCGCAGACGGTGGCGTTCGGGAAACAAGACCCAACTTCGGTACTGGGAGGTACTTTCCCCTCACTGGATGCACA
>JAGQNT010000074.1 GCA_020427965.1 Candidatus Saccharimonadota bacterium
GAGCCCTGCAACTATCTTCGCCAAGCACAACGGAGAAGTTACCAAACTCGCTGGCGTCAAAAGCGTATACGACCACTATTTTATCGCGACGGAACCGATATAACTTGCCGCTCATAGCGCAGTATTGGGAAATCATTGGGTTGATCATTGGCTGCTTGATTTCTGTTTCGAGCAGATCCTCTTTCGATGAGCTATTAACCCTACGCTGCTCTGTCCTCATTAGTTCTAGAATCTCCCAGCTCAGGGTGGTGAAGTAGGTCAGTACGTCATTTTGATAAGTTGCAGTCGTAATTTCTCCAACGACTACTCCATCAGAGTTTGTCAAAGGCTTTGGCAGCTTCGCTATGTTGTAGTACAGCGTCTCTACTTTGTATTTGGCCTGCGTAATCAGGTTTGCCGCGTGTGCATTCGTCCCAGCCATTGCCAGCATGATCGTCAAAATCACTTTTTTCATATCATCACCATATTGCTATTGAGCAGAAACATATTGCTCGGAGTTTCAGTGTTTCGTCTTAGCGGTTTGAAACGTCGGAGTTTGAGAGCCATGGGGCTACTCGCGGCGATGTCCTTAACTCGATTTACGATGTCCTTAGACTCTTGAAGCGGCGCAGACGTACGACAAATATTTAGACGAGCAAATGGTTTGTAGATCAGCGCCTGATTCTCGTCTGCCTAAGGGTTCCAACAGTATCTGCTCCCTTTCCCGCCAATAGGTCACTCTGACTCACACCCTTCACCTCAATAAGGCCACAACCAGGCACTGTAACGCTAAGGAATACTTAGTATACAGACTCTGCCCAAAACTAAGAAAGTCTTAGTCAGATTGATATAACAGACCCTGGCTAGAAAATGGCGGAATCGACGATTCCAAAAAGACTAAAAGCGGCGCGAGAGGAAAGTGGTCTTTCCCAGAAAATTCTCGGGATTCGTGCCGGCTTCGATGAATTTGTAGCCAGCGCACGGATGAATCAGTACGAGCGTGGGGTTCATACACCCAACTTCTCTACCGTCGAAAGGATCGCAGCCGTTCTAAAGGTTGATGCCGCGTATTTCTACTGCAGAGACGAGTCTCTCGCCAGAATTATCAAGACTTACAGCCAATCCAACCGAGAAAAAAGGAAAAAGATTCAAGATTCGGCAGATTAACCATGGAGCCATTTATGGTCATAATTCGGCCCACATCTCTTTAAGTTAGCCCCCCCTTACCAGCCTACAAAATTCAGTATCCCCTGCTAAAGAATTGGTATTATCCGTTCTCGATAGCCGCGCACATTCGGTGGCCGGTTAAAAAATAACCAATGATGGCGAAAATGGATGTTTGAACAAACCTTTAGAGCAATCGACGATGTCCTTTGGAAAGATGCCGGCTGCTCCAGTGAGCTGGACTATACCGAGCAGACCAGCTGGATGCTGTTCCTAAAGTACCTCGATGACCTAGAACAGGAGCGCAGCCTGAAAGCCGAACTGCTCGGCCAGGAGTACCAGTACATCATCGACCCCGAGCATCGGTGGGGCACCTGGGCAGCACCCAAGGACGAGAACGGCAATTACGACCACGACAACGCCCTGACCGGCTCCGACCTGATCGACTACGTCGATGGGGAGTTAGCGTTCATTCCAAGACGTAGTTGACTCACCTCACATCACGAAGGGGCCGCAGTAATCCCGGCGAGATCTTATACTGTTTCCTGCCGTCCTCGCCCAGCACGATCACGGTCTTGCGGTTGATCTTGGTAACGATACCCATGGTGGGGCCCTCTTGGGCCTCGAAGGACACCTTCTGACCCACTCGCAACTGACTCAGGGCCTGCAGGATTTCCCGGTCCTGCAGTTCATCAATACGCCGACATATCACGCGGTTCAGTTCCAGCAACTGATCGATGCTCATATCTTCAATACGCACGGATGAGTTCCTCCGGCTCGCTCGCTTGCCTCTGTGGGTGACGCGGGTCGACCAGGGACCTCAGTGGCTGGTCGGCGAACCGCAGTTTCCAGCGCCGTGGCGTCAAGTCGGCCACCTCACTGGCCGGGTGCTGGCTGATGCGTTGCAGTACATCCACCAGGTAGGTATACGGATTCACGTCATGCAGCCTGCAGGTACTGATCAGACTCTGGATGATGCCCAGGTGCTCGGCACCGAGTTCGGTCCAGCAAAAAATCCAATTTTTCCTCCCCAGAGGAATCGGGCGCAGGGCCCGCTCCAGGTGGTTGGTATCCGGCTGGACATCCGGGTCTTCCAGGAAGACCGTCAAGCTGCTTTCGCGGCTGAGCACATAATTCAGGGCTTTGGTCAGTGCGTCACTCGGCAGTAAGCCACCACTTTCCAGCTGCTCCCGGCACCAGTCGAAGAAGCGACTGACCACCGACTTGGAGTGTTCGAGCCGATACTGGCGCTTCTTTTCATCCGTCAGCTGCCGATCCCGGATAACCGTTTCGTTCTGGTACAGTTTGGCAATCTGCTGAAGGGCTTCGGTGGCCTTCTCCGGGTGCTCATCCTGGGCATCAATGAAGTAACGGCGACTGTGCACCCAGCATTGTGCGTGGGTGATGGTGGCCTGCTGTTCGGCATACCGGGCGTAGGCGGCATAGCCGTCGCTGAGCAGTGTGCCAGTGAACTGGGTGCCCAGTATCTGCTCGATGTGTGCGCGGCCCCGACTGTTCGAGTACGTGAACACCACCTCATCGGCATCGCCGTACAGCGGCCAGAACCAGCCGGATTTCATTTTGCCTTTTTGGGGTCCCACCCGACCTTGGTGGCCGGCCTTGATGGGCGTTTCATCCATGGCCAGTACCCGGCTGCGCAGCACGTTATCAGTCTGGGAATCAACCACCGGCCGCAGCAGGTCGATGGCGCGCTTAACCAGATTGGTCAGTGTGCTGCGGCTGAGGGTGATACCTGCCTGCTGGATGCGCTGGTGCTGGCGATACAGCGGCAGGTGGAACTGGAACTTGTCCACCAACAGCCCGGCCAGCAGGCTGACATCAGCCAGGCTGTTGTCCAGGACATTGAACGGCGCAGGTGTGGTGACCGGCTTGTTGTCTGCACCTTTGCGCCGGAACACCGGGCGTTCGTGCTGGAGTACCACATAACAGCTCCGCTGGGCCAGCCGGTAGGTGGTCTTGGTACCGATAACATCGTACTGGTCGGCGTCTGGCCCGGTCAGCTCCGGCGGCAGTTGCTGGATGACTTCAACCGGTACCTCGGCGGTAAAGCGCAAGCCGGTGTCATTCAGGCAGTCGTCGTCTCGCTGCTTCTTGCCAGTGCCGCGCTGATACGCACGCACCGGGCGCGGTTCATTCTCGGTCGGCGTTTCCGGCAAGGGCGCCTCATCCCGCTGAAACAGACTGTCTTGTCCCGGCAGGTCGTACACCTGCTTCTCGGATTTTGGACCGAACAACTGCTTTTTGAACCAGCTCAGCTGGCGGGTCAACTGCCGGAGGGCTTCGGACTGGGCTGCCAACTGCTCGCGCAGCGCGGCATTCTCTTCGGTCAGTGCCGAGTAGGAAGGCGCGTTGGAATGCGGTGCGTAAGCCGTTGAATTCATGGCGTATATTATACCCGAAGCCAACGCGCTATACGCGCCGAAAACGCTTGTACTGACGATATTTTTGCACCTCGATACCATCGATTAGCAGCTGCAAATCTGTCAGGGTCAAAGCCCGCTGACCGGAAGTGGACGAGGGAACCCGGAACTGTCCCTGCTCCAGACGCTTGGCCCACAGGCAATAGCCGGTGGCAGCAAAGTACAGCATTTTCATCTGGGTCTTGCGGCGATTGACGAAGACAAAATACTGGCCGCTGAGCGGATCGTGCTGAAGCTGGTTGCGCACCATTGCGCTCAGGCCGCGGAAGGATTTGCGCATGTCGGCGGGCTCCGTACACAGCCAGATCCTGGTCTGACTATCGAGCCCGATCATCCGCCTTGGCTCAATCGCAGTTCAACACCATTACCGAGGCTGAGCACGATGTGCCAGCTCGGACCAGAAGCGTTCGGCGCGTCCATCAATAATGAAGACAGGTCCAGAAAGCCGGGATCACTGGCACTCGACGCTTCGGATCTCTGCTGCAGCGACGTACCGGACAGATGCGTGCGCCACTTGCGAAAGCTGGCATAGCCGATGCCATGCTGCTGACAAAATTTCAGAGTTGACAAGCCGCTATCATGCTGCTGGTCAACTAAGGCCTGCCACTGCGCTGCCGTACGATGTTTGCTCATGGAGGTAACCTCATGTGGGTGGATGTGAGGTTACTGTAGGGAGAAATTCAGCGCGGTGGCAGAACGTCCTGGAATGAACGGTTACGATGGGGAGCTGTTTCCTTACCTCAAGGGATTCAAGAAGGCCGCTGAGGGCCCGGACACCATTGAGTACAAGATCGGTGAAATCTTCGGTGAGATAAAGAACAAGATCCAGAGCGGCTACACCCTGCGCGATGCGCTGGAAAAGGTGGATGAGCTGCGCTTTCGCTCCCAGGAGGAAAAGCACGAACTCAGCCACCTCTACGAAACCAAGATCAAGAATATGGGCAACGCCGGGCGCAACGGTGGCGAGTATTACACGCCCAGGCCCCTGATTCGCGCGATGATCGACGTTATTCAGCCAAAGATAGGGGAAACCATCTACGACGGTGCTGCGGGCTCAGCAGGCTTCCTCTGCGAAGCCTATGACTACCTGAGGCAGGGGGGTAGGGCAAGTAACAAGCTGTCCACCAACGACCTCAAGACCCTGCAGGAGAGCACCTTTTACGCCAAGGAGAAAAAATCCCTGGCGTATGTCATCGCCATCATGAACATGATCCTGCATGGCATCGAAACCCCCAACGTGATCCATACCAATACCCTGGCGGAAAACCTGCAGGACATTCAGCCGAGTAATCAGCATGACATTATCCTGGCCAACCCGCCCTTTGGCGGCAAAGAACGCAAGGAGGTGCAGCAGAACTTCCCCATTAAGTCTGGCGAAACCGCGTTCCTGTTCTTGCAGCATTTCATGAAGGCACTCAAACCTGGTGGCCGAGCTGCCGTGGTTATCAAGAATACATTCCTCAGTAACACCGACAACGCCGCCATTGCCCTCAGGAAGGAGCTACTGGAAAACCACAATCTGCATACCGTGCTGGACTGCCCCGCCAAGACATTCCTCGGTGCAGGTGTGAAAACCGTGGTGCTGTTCTTTACCAAAGGAGAGGCGACGCAAAAAGTCTGGTACTACCAGCTAGACCCTGGCCGCAGCCTGGGTAAGACCAATCCGCTCAATGACAACGACCTGCATGAATTTGTTGATCTGCAGAAAACATTTGCCGATTCGGAAAAATCCTGGTCACTCAATGTGGCGGACCTGGATCAGTCCTCTTGGGATTTGTCGGTGAAAAACCCCAATGCCAGGGACGAGGCCGAGCTTCGCAAGCCTGAGGACATCGTTGCCGAGATTATTGCGCTGGATAAAGAGAGTGAAGCGATACTGGCAAAGATCCAGGAGTTGGTGTGATGGATTGGCCTCTTGTTCGATTGGATGAGCTTTATGAAATTGCTCGTGGTGGATCACCTAGGCCAATTAAAAAATTTCTTACAGATGATCCCGATGGCATTAATTGGATAAAGATTGGGGATGCTACCGCTAGTGGGAAATATATCTATGAGACCAAAGAAAAAATTATCCCCGAAGGAAAAAAAAGGTCGAGATTCGTGAATGAGGGGGATTTCCTGCTGTCTAATTCGATGAGTTTTGGCCGTCCCTATATTATGGCGACCACGGGCTGCATTCACGATGGTTGGTTAGTGCTTAGTCCTAAAGATGATCAGGTGGATCAAGATTTTTTGTACTACCTGTTAGGTTCTCCTTTCGTATTTCAGCAATTTGATTCTTTAGCTGCTGGTTCAACAGTAAGAAATTTAAACATTGATTTGGTGAGTGGAGTTAAAATTCCACTATTGCCGTTAGAAGAACAAAAGCGCATCGTCGCCATCCTCAACCAGGCCTTTGCCGACATCGACAAAGCCCGCGCCTTAACCGAACAAAACCTCAAAAACGCCCGCGAACTGTTTGAAAGCTATTTGCAGCAGGTCTTTAGCCAGCGTAGGGAAGGGTGGAAAACATCAAAATTAAAGTCAATTGCTTCCAAAATAGGTAGTGGCGCAACACCCAAAGGAGGAAAAGCTGCGTACAAAGCAGAGGGTATTTCTCTTATTCGAAGCATGAATGTTCATGATCGACGATTTTTAGAAAAGGATTTGGCGTTCATCGATGATGATCAAGCGGAAAAGCTCAGCAATGTTGTAGTTGAAAAAAATGATGTTCTATTGAATATCACAGGTGCTTCTGTGGCTCGTTGTGCTTTGGCGCCCGAGCAGTTCCTACCGGCTAGAGTAAATCAACATGTATCTATCATTCGTGTTAACCAGAAAGAGCTATTGCCTGCCTTTTTAAATTACGCATTGACATCGAAATTCTATAAAGATCAGTTGTTAGGAATTGGTGAGTCGGGTTCGACGCGGCAGGCGATTACTAAACAACAAATTGAGTACTTTGAGGTCTCGTATCCATTATCCATAGATCAACAAACTAGATATGTACAGCAATTAATGCACTTAGAGAGCCAGGTAAACGAAGTGCAGTGTATTTACGAGAAGAAGCTAGATTCGTTGGATGAACTGAAAAAGTCGGTTCTTCAAAAAGCTTTTGTTGGTGAGTTGAAAAAGGATAACAAAGAGGCTGCCGCCTAATGACGCAAGGAAGCCGCAACGAAGCCGATACCCGTGGTGACCTGATCGACCCAAAATTGATCAAGGCAGGCTGGGGCACGGTGGAGAACAGCTATATCCGCCGTGAAGTCAGTATTACTCAGGGGCGGATTATCGGCGGCGGCAAGCGCGCTTCAGCATTGAGCAGCGACTATGTACTGGAATATCAGAGCCGCAAACTGGCGGCGATTGAGGCCAAAAAAGAGAGCCTGAGTTATACCGAGGGGGTGCGTCAGGCCAAGGACTACGCCCAGCGCCTGCAGTGCCGTTTCGGCTACGCCACCAACGGCCACGACATCTACCAGATGGATATGCTCACCGGTGAGGAAAAGCTGGTCGAACAGTTTCTGGGGCCGGATCAACTTTGGCAGCTGACCTTTGGCCCGACCCAAAAGCCTGGTGACGAACAGCCCGAGCCGGAATTTGCTGCTATCTGGCGCGAACGTTTCTCCCAGATCCCCTTTGAGTGCAAAGGCGACTGGCAGCCTCGCTACTATCAGGAAAACGCTATCAACAATGCTCTGGAGGTCATCGCTCAGGGCAAGCAGCGTATTCTGTTAACCCTGGCCACCGGCACCGGCAAAACCTGTATCGCCTTCCAGATCGCCTGGAAACTGTTCCACAGCCGCTGGAGCCTGACCGCCCAGAAAGACCCCGCTGCCGCCAAAAAGCGCCCCCGCATCCTGTTTCTGGCCGACCGCAATGTGCTGGCCAACCAGGCTTTTAACGACTTCGGCCCTTTTGGTGAAGACGCTATTGTCCGCTTGGAGCCAGGGGAGATTAAAAAGAAGGGCGCTGTACCAAAGAACGGCAGCGTCTTCTTCACCATCTTTCAGACGTTTGTGAGTGGTGGAGAGGACGAGCAGGGAAATCCCACCCCTTATTTTGGCGACTACCCGGAAGACTTTTTCGATTTTATCGTGATTGACGAGTGCCACCGGGGCGGCGCCAATGACGAGAGCGCCTGGCGGGACATCCTCAACTACTTTTCCCCGGCTGTGCAGCTGGGCCTTACCGCTACCCCAAAGCGCACCGTCAACGCCGATACCTACTCCTACTTTGGCGAGCCGGTCTACAGCTATGCCCTGAAAGACGGCATCAACGACGGTTTTCTCACTCCCTTCAAGGTGCTGCCTATCGTGGGCACCATGGATGAGTATATATACACCCCCGGGGATGGCGTCGTCGTCAAAGGCGAACCCGAGCAGGGCAGGGTCTACAAGGAAGGCGACTTCAACCGCATTATCACCATCCCCGAGCGGGAAAAGATGCGTGTCCGTTACTGGATGGATTTGTTTAATCCTAAGGATAAGACGCTGGTCTTCTGCGCCACCCAGGAACACGCAGGTATGGTACGGGATTTCATCAACCAGTATGCCGTAGAGAAGGGCTGGACGACCAATCCGAGCTACTGCGTGCGCGTTACGGCGAACGATGGCGCGGCGGGCGAGAATGACCTCAAAATATTCCAGGACAACGAGAAAACTATTCCCACCATCCTCACTACGTCCCGCAAGCTGTCCACCGGCGTAGACGCTCGCAATGTGCGCAACATTGTGCTGATGCGACCCTGTAACAACATGATCGAGTTCAAGCAGATCATCGGCCGCGGCACCCGCATGTACGAAGGTAAGGACTATTTCACCATCTACGATTTTGTAAAGGCTCACTACAATTTCGCTGACCCGGAGTGGGATGGCGAACCGCTGGAACCTCTAGTTTGTGAGAAATGTGGCAATAGTCCCTGTAGTTGCGAACGGCTGGAATGCCCCGGAAGACTATGTCCGGCCTGCGTAAGCGATCCATGCATTTGTGAGAAGCCAGACCCTGAGCCTTGCTCGGCTTGCCGTCAGAGTCCCTGTGTCTGTGAGAAGAAGGTTGTCATTACTTTGTCTGATGGTAGGGCACGGCAGATCAAGCATATATCCTCAGTCATGTACTGGAGCCCCGAAGGGAAGCCCATTACCGGTAAGGAGTTTGTAGAGCGAATGTTCGACGATTTGCCTAAATTCTTTGCCGACGAAGAACAGCTGAGACAGATATGGAGCGATCCCACCACGCGGGGAAAGCTGCTAGAAGACCTGGCTGAGGCCGGCTACGACGGTGAGAAGCTGGAAAGCATGAAAGATCTGATTGATGCCAAGGATAGCGATGTTTATGACGTCCTGGCGTTCGTGGCCTATGCATACGAGACCAGGACTCGTACAGATCGTGTCAAAAGCGCCAAGGCAGCGATTTCCGCTAGGTATCAAAATTACAAGCAGCAGGCGTTTATTAACTTTGTTCTGGAAAAGTATCTACAGGATGGGGTAGGGGAACTTGCAGTGAACAAGATGCCCAGCATGATCGAATTGATGTACAGCACTATGAGTGATGCAGCCGCCGAACTGGGGCCTCCTTCAGTGATTCGGGAGACCTTTGTCGGGTTTCAACAGTACCTCTACCAAGAGTAGCGGTCTATTTTCAAATCTGTCATTGAGTTTATTTGTGAGTCCATTTTGATTGTGGGGGGAGACTAAGTGGAGTTATTCAATGTCGCAGTTGAAAACGGAGAGTTGGCGGAAGTTACGAGAATACTCAGGGATGTAAAGACTGATGGCGTAGATCCCACAGAACTTAGTGGGCCGATATTTAGTTCTGCTTTAAACGACGGTTTCAAGGCTATTGCATTAGCGTTAATGAGAGATTCCCGGTTCGACCCAAATTTCGGGAATGGAGAATCATTAATTCAATCAATCTCTTTGGGCTATCTGGACATTGCTGCAGAGCTTCTGGACTTAGGCGCAAATCCAAATCTTCGTAGCGGACAGGAAAAAAGCGCGTTGTTGCTCGCACTGGAGAATGAGCACTACGACCTGGCGAAGATGATGATTAGCAAGGGAGCAGAAGTAAACATCCGCAACCACCGCGGTTGGACGCCCCTGATTTGGGCGTGTATCAAAGGTTACCAGACAATAGCTGCCTTCCTCATCGAAAATGGGGCAGATGTTCATATCTGTAATAACGATGGCTGGAACGCTCTGGCCGGCGCTTACTTGAAAAATCGGACTGAAATCGTGAACCTGTTGACGGAAAGGGGGGCGCGGTTTGGTGAGAAGTATCGAGAAGCAGCACTTCTATCAGCATACGAGCAGGGTTATTACGACGTTCTAGACACACTGGTTGAGGAAGGGTGCAACGTCAATATTGTTGCCGCAAGTGGAGACCCTCTACTGATTTTGGCCATTCGCCGAGGTGATCTGACTATCGTCAAGTTACTGCTGGATCATGGCGGAGATATACATGCCCGATCCGGTGAGGGAAGCCCTGCACTGTCCATAGCATTGCGATGTAAACATTACGACATCGCCGGCGTGTTAGTAGAGAAGGGGGCGCAAGTCAATATTCCTGATAAAGATGGATTGACGCCATTGATACAAGCCGCCAGCTGTGGACATGTTGAGCTTTGTAAGCTGCTTCTGGATAGAGGGGCCGCGATAAATCACCATGTTCAGAATCACTACACACCAACTTTGGCCGCTGTCGGAAATCGGCATTTGGATACAGTTCGTCTATTAGTTGATTCTGGAGCCGATTTGAATGTGAAGAATGCAAAGGGTTATCGCGCGCGAACCCTAGCTAGATTGTTGAAATACCCGGAAATTGAATCCGTACTGGTAGAGCATGGTGCGCTTGAGTAGTGATAACGGAATCAGAGGTCTTTGACGCCGTTAAAAGAGGGTATGCCGAATTTGAAGGGGCGTCCACAGCGGAAATCATCGACTACTTTTCGGAGATAGACGTTGACTCCGTAGATGGCCACACGAGTCATATAAAGGGCATTCTTTTTGAGCAAGAATATGTGGATCTTCTTGCGACACAGGGTATCGAGGCTGAGATATTTGAGGCGACCAATCATCCTGTCACTGATGTTGCAATTCTTGAGGACGGGGAGGTTGTGAATGAACTACAGCTCAAAGCAACTGAAAGTGCCAGTTACGTACTCGGTGCGATTGAGGATAATCCAGACATAAATTTTGTTGTTACTTCGGAGGTTGGCGGTCAACTTGATATTGACTCGGTGATTGATTCCGGGATTGAGGAAGTTTCACTCGAGAACGCTGTTAGCGATGTACTTTTCGATGAAGTGGTTAACCCCCTAAGCCCAATTTCGGTAATCGGATGGCTGCTCGGCCTGCCTTTCTGAAATAAAACAGGATTTGTGTATGTATATTGTCGACTAGTACCCAAATTCAAGACTGTTTTTTTGCGGCCTGGCAGATTACCGATTGGTAGGGGAAAGCTAAGGGAGATACAAAAAAACCCGGCGCTGGGCCGGGTTCTATTCCGTATGATGCTGCAATGTGGTCAACAGTCTGCTGCTTGTGGCATCCAACCTGCGTCGGTTTCTTCAAATGTGCGCAGTGCCTGTTGAAACTGCTCCTTTGCTCCTGACTTGATGATCTTGTGATCTAGTTCAATGGCCGTATCAAGCAGCGACTTGAGCTTCTCATCCTGACCAATATAACGTGCGTAAATGGCGCGGAGTAATTTATCAGCCGGGCCTTTGATCTGGTTCCTATCGCTCGCAGATTCCCATTTACGATAGGTGACTTCGCTCACTTCAATTAGGGTCGCAAGAAGATGTTGCGATAATCCCATTTCTTTCCGCAGGAACTTGATTTGCTCAGGACGCAATCGGCCAGGCTGACTAATTATATCGACACCGATAGCTTCATGCAGCCCTTTGATATTTTCGATTGAAATGGTCTCGCCGCCATAGGGGGATGTCTCTATCTTGTAGCCGTTCACCAGATAAACGTCGGGAAGGCCGCAGAGTGTATAGTGATACGATTTACCCATGGTTAACCCTCCTGTTCTATGTCTGCATGTGTTACGTGTAACACCGCATGATCCCCTGTCTCGTCCAATGCTGCAGTGACTAAGACGGATCTGCCAGCGATCATTGCGCTCAATTCGATACAAATATGACTAAAGCCGTTTCGAACTGGTGCTTGCGTTAACTGACCTTCTTCAAGGCAGCGCCAAACTTCGCTGATCGAAACATCTACAGTTTTGGCTCTGGTGTGAATATCCGTTGGAATTTTTACGCGGGCAGAGTGCGCATTGACTACATGCCTAGCGCGTTTGATTACGGATTTGGGTTCCAAGGCCAGATCAACGACGTTTTTCATGCGACCCTCCAGCAGCGCACAACCGATATATTATATCGGTATTTAACCGTGTCAACGCTTAACTGCTTATTCTGTTCCTGCCGCCAGCCCGAAACTCCGTCAATACGTCTTGGCTTTGAATTACTTCAGGTGCCTTTCAGTGACCTGTCGCCTGTCCATGGGGCAGGATTACGAGTGCAGCGGGGTAGAGGGGCCTGGGCTACTGCAGTTGATTGCTCGCTGCACTTACCATGCACTTACAGACTTTATTGGGCGGATAGTGTTTTGGGTGTTTTCAGAAAATATATATATAATACAACGGGTTATTGGCCCGCCCGAGAGGATTCGAACCTCTGACCTCTGCCTCCGGAGGGCAGCGCTCTATCCAGCTGAGCTACGGGCGGTGCAATGTGGTTTAGCGTGCCACGTCACGTCTCGGCTTGCCAGGACTCCC
>JAGQNT010000075.1 GCA_020427965.1 Candidatus Saccharimonadota bacterium
AGTATGGCTCACCTTCCCAACGCCGGGCTTTGAAATAGAAATTCACGTACGTATCAAGTACGTAATGGGTAAACATGAATTCGAGATCTTCCTCTTGGATAACCACCCCCGTTTCTTCGAGTGCTTCTACAGCCGCTGCTTGGCGAACCGTCTGTCCTTGATCCACGTGACCGGAGGGTAAAGTGAGCTTCCCATCCGACCAACCAGTATTAGCCCGACGCAAAAAAAGGTACTTCTCTTTCCTTTCTAGTAAAACAAATACTGCCGTGCATGTTACATGCCTTGCCATGGCGGGCATTCTAACACAATGTGCCAAGCGTGACCTGATCAGCCTCATAGCTTGACTGTGAGACAAGGAGGTTTAAGATTAACAGATATGCTATTAGTATCCACCGGGACCAAAAGAGTCTTTTCTTTATTGTTTCTTATCACATTACTCATCCCCTCACTTTCACATGCTGAGGCCCTCGAACGTGATGGCCTTGTTCGAACGCCGCGTGTCGAGCACACGCTCAATCGCTCGGCCACTGAAGCTCGTTTTACGAATGACGAGGTTCTGGTAAAGTACACTGACGAAAGTCGAGCTCACCGACACCCCACCCGAGGCCGAAACGTTGGGGAGCTGCTCACAGAACTACAAGCTGATCCAAACGTAGAATACGCTGAACCCAACTACATCGCCTACGCGTTCATGATCCCGAACGATCCCTACTATGACCCGTATCAGTGGAACTTTGATAATGGAAACTACGGTGGCGTGCACGCCGAAACGGCCTGGGACGTTACCAGTGGCACTGGTCAAGTAGTGGCGGTCGTTGACACCGGTGTAGCATACGAAACGTATAACCCCCTCGGTCCAGGCAATTTCGCCCAGGCGCCTGACCTCTCCGGCACCAACTTTGTGCCCGGTTACGATTTCGTCAGTAATGACACCCACCCCAATGACGACCACGGGCATGGAACACATGTGGCTGGCACCATCGCCGGAACGACCAACGAAGGCAACGGTGTGGCTGGCTTAGCGCACGGGGCCAGCATCATGCCGATCAAAGTACTCGCGAGCGACGGCAGCGGTTCGTACGCTGACGTCGCTGACGGTATCCGCTACGCGGCGGACCATGGCGCCCATGTGATCAACCTGTCTCTGGGTGGCCCAGCCTCATCAAACTACCTACGTGACGCAGTTGCTTACGCGCATAACAAAGGAGTGACGATCGTAGCTGCAGCTGGTAATGACTACGGACAACCTGTCTCCTACCCCGCCGCCTACGACGATCATG
>JAGQNT010000076.1 GCA_020427965.1 Candidatus Saccharimonadota bacterium
GACCGGAAGTGGACACGAATAGCCCTGCTTTCGGCGCCGGAATTCGCAGCGTTCCTGACTTGTTTGGCTTCTGGAAAATCTTCAACGTGAGTTGGAGGTTGTTTTCCACTTCAGCGGCGGCGGGCAGTGAGAGCGATTGTTCAACAAATTTCTTGTTGATGCTATAGCCCTTTACTGCGGCATCGGTCACATTGGCGTATGCTGCCAGAATTGCGGCGGCATCGGTTGTCGCTGCGGCATCGTCGGCGCTGGTTAGGTCATGTGACCTGGTTGTGATGTTGCCGCCAGTGTCCGCAAACTGAATTACGAGGGTGTATCCATCTGCTGCTAATGCCATTTTTCTCTTCTCCTTGAACGGTAAATTAAATATGCTGGACGTGTCCAGCATACTCTAAAAATGATAGGGTGTCAAAAGCCGCAATAGACCTATCTCAAAATTTAATATCTGATATTTTTTCCCATAGTTCGAGCCACTTATAAGCATCTTTGACGTACAACGTAAAGCCAAAATGCTCCCGATTGGCTAGCTCAGGCCATTTCAGAATAGCATAGTGGCGAAATTTGGTGATTGCCTTGCCCAAAAATGGGTAAGTGACTGTAATAGCCACATCCAATGGGAGGAATTTAGCATTGAAAATTCCCCAAATTCTCCCGATGTCGTGCAGATATGAAACATAGTTAAACCCACTATTGACCGTTTCCGCGCTTTCCTGCTTGGTCATGTACTTAGCAACATAGGACGCGACGCCTTTGTGAGAGCGTATAAACTCAATGCGCGTGAATGGACGTTCTTGACCGATCACCTCACCCCACATTTTTTGCAAATCTTCCTTTGGCAGAAACGGAAGTTTGAAGAACATCAGGTGAAAGTGCGGGGCGCCGCGTTCCTGTAATTCTATCCGCCATATTGCCGACACTTCCTTATCTGAAAATTTGCGCCGAATTCGTTCCAGAAAAGCGCGCAAGTGCTGTTTGGCGTCCTTTGGCGTTGGGAAGTCCGCGCCGTAGGTCAGCGTGACAAAAACACGGGATTTTTCAGCACCTAACCGTTGTACAAGTTCCATCATACGGCGACGCGAGGCTGCTGAAAAACCCGTGATTTTTCCGCGCTTTTCGGGCTGAATGGGTGGTCGCATACCGCGCAACCCAACCTTTACTAAATGGCCTTGAAATTCTAGTCTGAGGTGTACACCTCTTGTGTGATCGCGTCGGGTGTATTCTGGAACGAGGCGCAGCCCTTCATCTTTGCGCCACTGTTCATAGGCGTATAATGCCCGCTTGTCTTGAGGGGTTAAATGTTGACTATTTAATAATTTGTCTTTACTATTCATGTAAGTAATGGTTTTCATATCCGGTCAGAGTGTTGGTAGCACTCTGACCAGCGCGGTGGTTAATCCTCGTTTTAACTCTCTAATTCCCTAACTTGCAAGTCTGCAACCTTCCAACCTGTTTGGTTCTCAATGAACTCGCGCAATAGTTGAGCGCGATTTTCTTGGTCCGCGTCTGGAACGAGTCGGCGCACTTGCCGCTTTGCTATTATGACTTGGTGTATAACCCATGACCTAAAACACTTCATACAGACGGCCTTCGGTCGCTTTGGATTGTCATTGATACCGCACACGCCACGGCAGTGCGGACAGGTTGTAATGTTGTTTAGGTCTACTGTCACTAACATGATAAAAACTCCATCTGGCCTATGATCTGGCCTTTAGTCTTAATGGGGATAATCCTTGCCTCGACTGCTATTTGCGCGTGTCCCTTCCGCGCTATGTACCATAGCTCAGTGTCCCACTTGCCCTTATTGGAAACGGTCTTGGATTTGAGCGTTCCTTGCGCCTCCATCTCCAATAGGATTTTCGTCAAGTGGCTAGACGGTCTCATACCGATTACATCGGCAATTGCGTACATCGTCGGTTTTTTTGGTTTGGGCAACATTGGCAGCATTACCAACGCCTTGAGGATTTGTTTTTTTCGATCTTCCCTAGAATGGTAGTTCGTCTGTTTTCTCATTGGTGTGACCTCCTATCAACAAACTCCAAACAACGTCCTTTCCTGCCTTTGAAATTCGCAAGTCTACACTGTTTTTGCTACCTGCTATTTCTATTGACCCAACTATCCGCAACCCTGCCTTATCTAGCCCGATTTCCCACTGCCCTATCTTAATCATTTGACACGCTCCCTCGTATAACCGTGAAATTCTCACGGCAATTCAATTATAGGGCGTGTTTTGTTGCGTGTCAATCAAGTCGCGGCCACTGTGGACAATCACTTGCCGTTGGGCAGTCCCAAACGGCGGCGTTTGGGAGATAGACAAGTGTTTTGCTTGCGTCCGGTCAATAGTGGCTATGCCATTTTTTTGAGGCTGGCTCGTGCCGCGTGAGTACACACTCAGCCACAAAAAAACAAGCTATTGACCTACTAGACGGTAAGCACGTCAAATTCGAGACGATGGACTGTGTTACCTAACCCCAAGTGGTCAACATACCAATTGAAGTAAGTCACATCCAATGGCTCAGCGAATACATATTCATAGTACACTTCTGGTGTGTCGTGATAGGTTGGCGTTACACCTATTGAGCCATTCAAGCCAAAATTGACCGTTGTTGCTGCGGCGTCCAAATACAGCCGCACTTTGGTGACATTTTTTATGCGGACCGTTCGATTGGCTGCGCCGAAGTAATAGCCGTTGTTTCCCACTTCGGACACGAAGCCTGTATCCACTACATAGTCACCGAACCCATTAATTGCTTCACCAGCGGCTGGCGGAATTACGAACCCGTACTGGTCCACAGTGAAATCGAATATCAATTGATCTTCGCACTCGCAGTCCGCTAGCGATGCTGATGGCATAGCCTGTCCTAGTGCCACATTAAAGGCGCGAAAGTTGGCTATTTCTTGATTGTATGAATTGACCATCGCTGATAGTTGCGCGGATCCGCTACCGAAATCAAATCCGCAGCCACCCAACGCGGCGGCGAAATTCTCGAGGGTAATTTCCTGTCCGGTCAACCCTTGCAACATGCAGCACTTCACGTCCTCAACGGCCTGTTCGTCATTGGCTATTGCTTCAAGCATACCTGCTACTGCTGACCCTATGAAAGTAATTATTAGCCCTGCCATCGGCAGCGAGACTGCCGTCACCGCGCCAACGGCACCCGTAACCAGTCCCAGCGCTGCTGCTTTTGTTTTCAGTTCATTTAGGATTGTGTCCACGTATGACGACACGGCAAGGCAAAGCGCGTCAGAACGTTGAATTTGCAATTCTGGCGTTGTGTCCCCACTATCTGAAGAATAGGTTGTATCCGGCGCTTGTGGGGCGTAGGACGATACGCTGCCTGTGTCTGCCTGCTGTAGTTGGAGTTGATAAAGTTGATTGATAAGAATATTAGTATTGCAAGCGCAGTAGGCCGCGCTCCCGCCAGCACAATCGCACATGAGTTTACACCTTAGTTCTTCTGCGAAATTTAAGACCGTCGCGCGATCAATTGGTTGGTTGGTTGGTGAGTAGTAGCGGGTAGGCCACTCTAGATACTCAGTTAAGACAATAAGCACCTGTAATTCTGTTTCGGTCAGACAAACCATTGTGGTTTCTTCGTTTGGCGAAGCTATTTCGTCGTAATTGTGTGTGATCGCTTTCCAGCGCTTCGCGTCATAGCGTGAGGTACTCATCTTGCTATTATTCCCCACTTGATAGCGATATAGGGTTGTCTGTTTTCGTGCGACTCTCCATCGCCCGTTGAATTTATGGTTACGGTTTCGGACGAGAAATTAGCGTAGCCCACAGACGTAGCAGAAGGCGAAGGAATTGCAGTGCCAACCGGAACAGGTAATTCTCCTGGCGTGACCACAGACGCCACTGCGGAAACATACGCGTGAGTATGACCCGCGTCAGTATGGCTGTGAGCATTAGCGCTATGATTATGACTAGCCAACTGTCCGGCTGTAAGTTCAACATTTTCGACACCTCCTGTGTCGCCCATTTCATACTCATTAAGACCCGTTCCTTGCCCTGCCCCCACAATGACACGTGATCGCAAGTCTGGCACAACGAAGTTATCCGCATCCACTATGAAAGCCGTGTCTAGCGCTGCGTACAGTTCAGGATAGTCCACCCTTTGGTACTGTGTACCGTCACACTCCAAAATGTTGGGGGGCAGCGATTGTGTTGCATAGGGGATTAGGTTGCCTATCATGGTGGTTTGCAATTCTCTATACGCTTTGTCTACGTAGCCTTCGAGCGTGTCCCACTGTTCGTCCGTTATTTCGTCCAGTGGGTTATTGATGTTCAGCCAAAAACGTCTGTTTGACAGGTATTCGGATAAAAAAAGCAGCACACAATACGAGGTCGCGCTCAGTTCATGTGTGCTGCTTGTTGGGTAGTCCGCTGCGAGTGTTTCGATAGCGGTCAGGTTATCGCTCATCGTTTGCGTGTCTTTTTTGTGACAACCTTTCCCCGCATATCTTTTCTATCAATGCGTTCGCCATCCGCTAGATAACAGTAGGCCGCATCAAACAAGTTGAGGTAATTTAGCAATTGTCCAGAGTTCCAGTTGATTGTTTCATACCTTGAGCCACTGGTGCCCATGAATAGCGTGTCCGCTGGCTCCGGGATATGAATTGCGGCGCGTTTGGTTGCATTTCCTTTGATTGGAAGCGAGAGCGAGAGCGTCCGCCCGCCGTATACAGAAGCCGGCAGCACGAAACTTTCCTCAACCCGAACCAGGGCGACCTGGTATTGAACTATTTTTAGTTTTGTGACTTGCGCCAAAAAAACCACAATAGCTGTCCGCGCTACCTGTTCGGCGTACTGATAGGACGTATCAAAGTTCTCAAATTCTTTGATGTAACGATTGCCTGATGTGTCGCAAAGGGTGACGGTTGTCACCCATTTGCCTGTACTAAATGTCATGTGCTAATTCTCCTTTTGAGAGTGGTTAGCCCCTGCTGCTTTTGGCGTGGACACGCTTGCCTTTGGCGTCTGCCAACACTGCGACTTCACCATCTGAAATTGTGGCTTCGCCGCCAGTGGTGAACAGGTTGATGAAGGTTGTCAGCGCGGCGTCTGTGAAATCAGGCTGATTGTAGCCCTGACCGGAAGTGGACACGAATAGCCCTGCTTTCGGCGCCGGAA
>JAGQNT010000077.1 GCA_020427965.1 Candidatus Saccharimonadota bacterium
AACTACTTATCCTCTACCTTACGCCGCTTATGGTTATTGTCAAGTCCGCAACAAGGTGATTTGGCAGGCGGAATCTGCTAGAATACTCATGAATGTCAAACATCAAGATTATCGGTATCGGTGGCACCAACGGAGCGGGCAAGGACACAGTTGGCCATACCTTGGCGCTCAAGCATAACTTCTTATTTGTATCTGTAACTGACCTGCTACGCGAAGAGTGCAAAAAGCGTGGTCTGCCGGTCACCCGCGAAAATTTGCGTACTATCAGCGCTGAATGGCGACGTGAGTATGGCCTGGGTGTGCTTATGGACATGGCGGTTAATGAATACCGTCAGTTAGAAGAAAAGTATGCAGGTGTCGCGATTGCGAGCCTTCGTAACCCATACGAAGCCGATCGTGTGCATGAACTGGGCGGCATGGTGCTGTGGGTTGATGCCAATCCCAAAACTCGATACGAACGTATTCAGAAAAATGCTCAGGATCGTGGCAGAGCAGTGGAAGATATTAGGACTTTTGAGCAGTTCTTGGCGGACGAAGAGGCAGAAATGCATCCTCCGGCTGGTGGTGATGAAGCCACCCTGAACATGTCCGGCGTCAAAGTAAAAGCCGACATCCTACTGCTCAACGACGAAACTAACCTAGAAGATTTCGAATTGTTTGTTGAAAAACAACTCTTCGGCTGACCTGATAAACAGACTTTCAGAGCACCTAAACTCGTGCGGGTGAATGGTGGCCGTGGACTTCGTGGTGGAAATCAATAATTGCCTTACGGGTGTGCTGGTGGTGTCCGCGGATCAGTAAACGAATACCAAAGTAAACGCTGGCCGCCAATAGGGCGGTTGCCCAGTCGGCGACTGACAATGGCTGAGCGCCCAAGAACGGCTGTATCAGTGGGTTGTAGACAATGTTCAGGATAAAGAAGAACGACAGGCCAAAGGCTGCCAGAAGCTTTTTATTACTCCACAGGTAGCTGGTAAAGAAAGGCTCGCCTTCGTCGGTGCGGACTAGCATCAGGTTAATAAACTGGCACAAAATCATCGTGACAAATGTCAGGATAGACGCCTGCATGTAGAGCGGGCTGGTGTTGTCGATGTAACGAGCGCTCAGACCTTGGCGTTCAAAGAACCACAAGAAGTTAAGGTAAGCGAGACTAGCCGACAGTAGGCCGAAACCAATGAACTCACCGGCTGATTTGTTGGTCAGGATGTGATCCTTCAGGCGGCGCGGCTTGTCGTGCATGAGCTTGCGCGAGGAGGCCTTGTCCCAGCCCAGGGCGGTGATGGGGAACATCTCAGCCACCACATCAATAGCAAGTATCTGAATAGCAGTAATGGCAGCTGGAATGTGCAACCAAGCGTTCATGACCAAGCTGATTAGGATCAGTAACAGTTCACCCGCATTGTCTGTCAACGCACAGCGGGCGGCTTTGCGAATATTCTTGAAGGTTAAACGGCCCTGTTCGATGGCACCGACCAGGGTGTTGAAACTGTCATCCAAGAGAATAATGTCGGCAGATTCTTTGGCAACGTCGGTGCCAGTTTTGCCCATCGCTACGCCGATGTCAGCGCGTTTTAGGGCAGGTGCATCGTTAATACCATCTCCGGTAACAGCGACCACATGACCGCTGTGCTTGGCTACCTCAACAATGCGTAATTTGTCTTCTGGTGAAACGCGACTGAACACAACGCTGCCACGTTCAACCAATTCCAAAATTTGACTATCATGCATGCCCAGCAAGTCTTCGCCATGAACCACCATGATGTCTTTGGCATCCTTTGCGAGTTGGGCGTGGGCAGCGACTGCTTTGGCCGTGATAGCGTGGTCGCCAGTAATGACCGAAACTTTAACGTGCGCACCACGGGCGGCGATCATGGCCTTTGGCACTTGCTCGCGCACTGGGTCAACCATGCTGGCCATGCCGAGAAAGGTGAGCTTGCTTTCGACCTCATCCATTTTGAGGTCTTTGAGCGACATTTTTTTGTTATACACACGGTAGGCAAAGGCCAGGTTCCGCTTGGCAGCATGTGCCTGCTTGTCGTTGTGTTCGCTGAAGTATTTCTTGTCGGCTGCTGCCAGTCGGCGAGTGTGCCCGTGGTCCCAGATGGTCGTGCTACGCTCGAGTATTTCCTCTGGTGCACCTTTTACGTAGACGATGGTTTTATTGCCTACGATACGGACCGAACTCATCATTTTGCGTGCTGAGTCGAACTGAAACTCCTTGATTTCTGTGCGTTCTTTTTCCAACTGCTCGATGTCGGTGCCTGCTTTGCGTGCCATGGTGATGAGTGCACCTTCTGTTGGATCACCAACCACGTACCAAACCGCATGTTCGCTGTCGGGTTCATTAACTTTCGCATTGCTGGCAAGTGCCGCCGTTTCGAAAAATAGGCTAAAGTCCTTTCGAACCTTGGCCGAGACTGGCTTACCATTGGGAGTCAAGACATCACCCTCAGGTTGGTAGCCGGTGCCACTGAGTCGGTATTTTGACTTGCCGATGACGACTTCCTCGACAGTCATTTCGTTTTGGGTCAGCGTGCCAGTTTTGTCGGTCAGGATGATGTTAGTGGCGCCTAGCGTCTCGACGGCAGAGAGTTTTTTGACCAATGCACGAGCCTTGGCCATGCGGCCGGCGGTCTGGGCAAGGGTAATGTTAACCTCGGCCACGAGGCCGTTTGGAATCATGGCTGCGCCGATAGCAATTGCAAAGAGTAGGGCGGCTTTTAATCCTAGGTCCGCTTGCATGGCAACAACCGTCAGTAGTAGCACTAAGATAGCTGTGGCTTGTGTCAGGCGCTTTGCCAAAGTGTTCATTTCGTTTTGCAGCGGAGAATCTTCACTCTCGGTGGACTCGGCCAGGCTAGCGATTCGCCCCAGTTCGGTGTGCATACCGACGCCAACCACGATACCGGTTGCAGTCCCAGTGGCAACGGTAGTGCCCATAAAAGCCAAGTTCTGGCGTGATCCCAACGGAACATCGCGCGATATCGCGTGTACGAATTTACGGACAGGGTTACTTTCGCCAGTCAGTGAGAAGTCATTGGTAGCTAGTTCGTCTTCTTCTAGGATACGCAGATCGGCCGGTACGCTATCACCAGCCTCGATGCGGACCACATCGCCTAGGACTAGTTCCTGGCTATCGATCATTTTCACCTGGCCGCTACGCATGACACGGGCTTGCGGCACCAATAGGTGCGTCAGACTTTCTAACAAGGTTTCGGCGTTGTGCTCCTGAAAATAGCCGACCGCTGTGTTGATAAGGGCAATTGAAGCTAGTATGATCGCCGTCTTTGCATCGTTGAGGTACAGTGAGAAGGCTGCGCTGAGCAGTAATATAAATACAAACAAGCTTTTGAACTGACGTAGTAGTGTAACCCAAGCAGATTCACTCTTGTAGCGCACTAAACTATTGGCGCCGTGTTGACCCAGTCTTCGGCTTGCCTCAGGGGCGGTCAAACCGTGTTTGTGGCTGTTTAATTCAGCTATCACTTCCTCTGGTGGTAGCCGGTAATAATTCAGACGCTTGTCATTGCCCACTTGCATTAGAGACATTATACCTGGAAACTGCCATTTTGCTCATGCTTGCATATTCGGTCAATTCAGTGAAAAATATAAGTAATGAGTGCAGAAGCAAATATGCGCCCGGACTTCGATGGTCCAGCGGCGGCTAGTTTTGAACTCTTGCAAGCGCCTTGCGAACAGGCGCAGCAAGTGATGGCTATGCTGCTGGCAACACCCGGACTACGAGTGGAAGGTGTGACTCAAGAAGACATGGATAGTTTCACCGAGGAGGTTATTTTCCCTCTGATCGCGGCCGCAGCACACCAGGATAACGCCGGACGTGAATTTCCATTACCCGACACTGATGTCCGGCGGCGACTTCCCCAAAAAAATATGGAAATCAGACTATTTATGAAGGGTCGTAGTCATGCACAGATCGCAGACAGATTGCGGTGTGCAGAATCCACGGTCCGAAACGGCATTACTGCAACCTTACTATCCGTGAGTGGTCATCCAGGCAGCAGTGACTATATTCGCACGCAGATTACATCCAGATACCCCGAGGCCAGTTTGATCGATCCGCCCGAACCTGAGGTGGAAGTCGTATCACCACCCGAACCAGTTGTTCGTCGTGCACGTCGTCGAAAACCACAACCAGCAGAGGTGGGGTCTGAAGTCGACATCGTTAACGCCGACGGCAGTTTTGTGGTTAACGATGCGGAAGAGGATGACAAAGCACCAACTGTACAAACTGCCGGTGCTAGTGCAGACCCAGTTAAAGATTACCTGAAACTGATTGGAAAAATACCCCTCATTGACGCAGAGCAAGAGGTAGAGAAGAGTAAACGAATCGAAGCCGGACTGGTGGCAGGTCGCATCTTGGGAGTGTATGCTTTGGGTGATCCACCAACCGAAAAAGACGCTGCAGAAAGTACGAAAGAAAAGAGGCAGCGCAATAAAGCTATCGATGATGAACTCGCTATGCGTTGGCCCGACCAGCAGTTGAGCGAGAAACTGATCGAGGAGCTGCAATGGTTGGTCGAGGACGGCAAACTCGCCAAAGACGAAATGATCGAAGCAAACCTACGCCTGGTCGTTTCACTTGCTAAAAGATACACCGGACGGGGTATGCTGTTTACGGATCTCATTTCCGAGGGAAACACAGGCCTGATCCGGGCGGTCGAGAAATTCGATTACACCAAGGGCTACAAATTCTCGACCTATGCGACTTGGTGGATCCGGCAGGCCATCACCCGTGCCATGGCCGATCAAGCTCGAACCATTAGAATACCCGTCCACATGGTGGAAGTTATTAACAAGGTGGCCCGTGTTGAACGTGAGATGATCCAAGACTTAGGGCGCGAACCGACTACAGAGGAGCTTGCCAAAGAAGTTGATCTCACTCCAGAAAGAGTCCTGGAAGTTAAGAAGTACGGCCGTGAACCAATATCACTCCAGACTCCAATCGGTGAAGATGGTGATTCTGAATTTGGCGATCTCCTCGAGGATACATCGCAGCCTGAAGCCTATACAACAGTGGTAAGCCAAGAAATGGTCGAAAAACTACACGCCATACTAGACACCCTAACAGAGCGAGAAGCGGGCGTGATCTCAATGCGCTTCGGATTGACCGACGGTATTCCCAAAACGCTGGACGATATTGGTAAAGTCTACGGAGTTACTCGTGAGCGCATTCGTCAGATCGAGAACACGACTATGTCAAAACTGCGTCATCCAATACGTTCTAATGCTCTCAGGCCCTACCTAGACGACCCAAATATTGAACTCCCTGGCTCAAAAGCTAAGTCTCGAAAAAAGTAAAACAGCGCTCATGCTTGCATCTTGGCTTGCTGGCGACAACAATACTCTTATGGAACGGTTGCCAGGTGATAGTCATTAAATAACGGGCAGCGGTTATACTACATACTATGGCAGAGGCAAACAGTCCCAAGAAGTTAGCTGTCATCGACGGCAAATCGGTATTCTATCGAGGGTACTATGCCATGCCAAATCTGGTGACCAAGGATGGCACTCCAACGGGTGGTGTATTTGGCTTTGCCACCATGGCGCTACAGGTGCTGAAAATGCTCAAACCAGACTATGTCGCGGTGGCTTGGGACAAGCCCAAAACTAACATCCGCAAGCGACTAGAATTGTATCCAGAATATAAAGCCGGCCGCAAACCTGCGCCACCAGACTTTTATGAACAAATTCCGTTACTGCACGAACTACTCGATGCATTTGGCTGGCCACTATACGAACTCGACGATTACGAAGCCGACGACATTATGGGCACGCTCGCCGTCCAGGCAACCGACAAGGGCATGGAAACCATGCTCATCACCTCTGATATGGATATGTTGCAGCTGGTCAACGACAACGTCAAAGTTTTTGCCCTCAAAAAAGGACTCAGCAATATCGAATTGTATTCACCGGCTAGCTTTACCGCCAAATACGGTATCGATGTGCACCAATTTTTGGACCTGAAGTCGCTGAAGGGGGATAGCTCAGACAATATCCCGGGCGTGCCGGGCATTGGTGAAAAGGGCGCCGTGCAACTGCTGCAGCAGTACAAAACGCTCGATGGCGTGTACGATAATCTGCCACTGATCAAAGAAACGCTGCGCAAAAAACTAGATGCGGGCAAAGAACTAGCTTACCTCAGCAAGCAATTAGCCGCCATCTGGACTGATGCGCCACTCAAGCTTGATCTAACGGAAGTCGACGGCAGCAAGGCGCAGCCGAAAAAAATCGCCGAGCTTTTGCAGCGCTTAGAATTCCGGACACTAGCGCGACAATTACCCGAGATTATGCAGGTTGATGTCAGCACTTTGCCCACCAGTGGCAGCAGTGCAGCGCTGAAAACAGGCAAGAACACACTTATCGACAGCCCTGACAAGCTCAAAGATTTCAAGTTGCCCACAACTAAACAACTGTATGTGTATAGTCGCAGCAAGGGCAAGCATGGTCGCGAGCCGTCAATTCTGGCGGTCAGTCCAGACGGAGAGGCCACTTATACTTTCGACCTCACCAAACTCAATGCTTTGGACCTACTACCGCTGACCGAAGTGCCACCATTGGTTGGCTACGACATCAAATCAACCCTAGAAGTCTTTTTAGCCTTGGGTCTTACCAAGTTTCCGGAGGTTGGGCATGATGTGCTGGTCGGTTCATTTGTACTCAATGCGCTACGCCGTGAACTAACACTGACCGAACTGGCGCAATCAGATCTTGGCTATGACGGCTCGTCGTTCGAGGAGATGGACGATGAAGAGGCTCTGGCACGTACGCCGGAAATAATTGCGGTTATCAAAGCACTGCATGACCAGCAGGCCAAAGACATCAAGGCCGTGCCCAAGTTTCCAAAACTTGTGCAGGATATCGAGTGGCCAGTTATTCCGGTACTCGCGCGTATGGAATACACCGGCATCCAGCTAGACACTAAGTACCTTCAGCAGTTTGCAGGTGAAATTGATGATGCTATTTCCGACCTAGAACAACAGATTTATGGTCATGCCGATCAGGAATTTAACATCGCTAGTCCAACGCAACTGGCCGAAATATTGTTCGAGAAATTAGATCTGCCAAAACAAGGCATAAAGAAGGGTAAAACTGGGTACTCAACCGCCGCCAGCGAGCTCGATAAGCTCCGTGGTCAGCACCCGATTATTGACCTCATCACCCAGTACCGCGAAGTTACCAAACTCAAAAATACCTATGTTGATACGTTGCCAAAACAGGTCGACGACAATAGTCGTCTGCACACCACATTTAGTCTGACCATAGCTCAGAGCGGCCGCCTCAGTAGCAACGATCCAAATTTGCAAAACATCCCAACCCGCACCGATCTTGGTCGCAGGGTGCGCGAGGCCTTTGTGGCAGGCAAGGGCAACGAGCTAGTTAGTGCCGATTACAGTCAGTTCGAGCTACGTCTAGCCGCTGTGCTGGCCGAGGACAAAGAGCTGATCGATATGTTTAATGACGGTGCTGACATCCATACCACCACCGCTGCCCAAGTCTACGGCCGGGAACTAGAAGACGTTACCAAACAGATGCGACGTCAGGCAAAAGTAGTCAACTTTGGCATTCTGTACGGCATGAGCCCGCACGGTTTAGCCATTGCGGCTGGCATGAGTTTCGATCAGGCCAAGCACTTCATTGATCGCTATAAAGAGCTTCGCAAACCACTGTTTGATTACACCGACAGCATCCGTGAGTTTGCCCGCAGGGAAGGCTACGTCGAAACGTTGTTTGGTCGACGTCGCCCGATGCCAGACATTCACAGCAGCAATTTCATGGTACGCCAGGCGGCAGAGCGGGCGGCCATTAACATGCCCATCCAGGGTACCGAGGCCGACATCATGAAGCTCGCCATGGTCGAGGTCGACAAAGTCTTGGCCGAGCAACACAACGACTGCAAACAGCTGCTACAGATCCACGACTCAATCTTGGTCGAATGTCCAGCTGAGGTTGCTGACCGCATCGCCACGTTACTCAAAGACACCATGGAGAACATTTATAAACTACCGGTGTATCTCCAGGTGGACACCACCATCGGCACCAACTGGGGAGAGTTGTAGATGACAAGCTCAAATACCGAAACGCTTGATACGTACGAAACGCACGTACAGGAATATATTGATAATACAGACCACCAGGTCAGCGGCTTCCTCAAGAATTGGATAGACGAGGTATTAGCGTTGGTCCCGGTAGACGGTGATATCTTAGAGCTCGGTAGTGCCTTCGGCAGAGACGCTGACTACATGGAGTCGCATGGCTATAAGGTGAGGCGTACGGATGCAACCAGGAAGTTCGTAGAATTGCTTCGCCAACAAGGTCACGAAGCAACTAATCTGAACGCGATAACCGATGATCTGGGCGGACCGTATGATCTTGTCTTTGCTAACGCAGTTTTACTGCACTTTACTCCCGAAGAATTCACACTAACTCTGGCGAAAGTGCATGACGCACTCAAACCCGGCGGCGTTTTTGCCTGTTCACTAAAGCGAGGAACAGGCTCAGAGATGTCTGTCATAAAGCTTGGCGCGCCACGTTATTTCAAATATTGGGAAGTGGAGACCGTACGACCAGAGCTAGACAATTTCGAAATTGTTAACCTGGAAAATGATAGTGATAACCCCTGGCTGCACGTCATTGCGCGTAAACCCGACTAGAAAACAGAATTGGGTTCAGGCTTGTGGTGATTCTTACTGCGGCAATGTGCTAGCGCTGCGATACTGAAACTGTAACGTGGAGGTGCCGCATGAGCGCAGGAGTATTGGAACGCACGGGATTTCCTGACGATGATGGTGAGACGTTTACGCCTGATGGTGTTCCAGATACGGACATGTCTGTAGATGACCTGGATGTAGGCCAAGGTATTGAAAAACTCGAAGCTCACCTCAAAGCGGCCGCTCCTACGGCGGAGTCAACCGAAGAAATACCCACGTATGATCCACATAGTAGGAGACTTATGGAAGCAGCTGGTGTCATGGGCTTCAGACGGCGTCGACTAATAAGTGGAGCAAGCCAAAGTGCCATGCGATATGCAGGTGTCGCTGGCGCGTTGGGTGTAG
>JAGQNT010000078.1 GCA_020427965.1 Candidatus Saccharimonadota bacterium
AGTCCACACTTCGCATAACACGCGTATAAGCGCAATACGCAGATATTGTATGGGATGCTCAGATTTATCGGCACGAACGTGCCTCACACTATCAAAGGCGTACTGCGCTTATACGCCGATCGTTATACGCCACCCAGATTTGCAGTGATATTTTGTGAGTAATTTGCATCCCGCCCAGAAAGGCATGCGTTCGACAATTGTTGGAATCCTTGTCAATGCACTTTTGGCAATTGTCAAAGGGGCTGCCGGGTTCTTGGGTAACTCATACGCCTTGGTTGCAGATGCCATAGAGTCTTCCGCTGATGTCTTAAGCTCTCTAATTGTGTTTAGTGGCCTTCGCATTGCAGCAAAACCCAGAGACGACAATCACCCGTATGGACATGGAAAGGCCGAGCCCTTGGCCGCCGCGATCGTTTCCATTGCGCTAATCGGGGCAGCTGTCATGATTTCTGTTCAAAGTGTCCACGAAATTATCACCCCGCACCACGCTCCGGAGCCGTTTACCCTTGCTGTCCTCGTTCTGGTTATTATGGTTAAGGAAGGGCTCTTTCGCTACGTCTTTGACGTTGGTCAACAAGTTGGCAGCACAGCTGTTAAAACTGATGCATTTCATCATCGAAGCGACGCCATCACTTCCGCAGCCGCGTTTGTTGGAATTGCTGTTGCCTTGGTTGGTGGTGCGGGTTGGGAAAGTTCTGATGATTGGGCTGCTTTGTTTGCTGCGGTAATCATTTTCTATAATGCGTATCGATTGTTTGTCCCGGCTATAGCTGAAGTCATGGATGCTGCGCCGCCCCGACATATAGAAGAGCGGGTTCGGCTTGTCGCCCAATCAGTTGAAGGTGTGATAGGCTTAGACAAGTGTCTTGTCAGAAAACTGGGTTTTGACCTTTACGTTGATCTACATGTTGTCGTTAGCGGCGACATCAGCGTTCGAAAAGGCCATGAAATTGGTCATTCCGTGCGGGATGCAATCTGCAAGGATAACCAACGAATAGTTGACGTTCTCATTCATATTGAACCTGAGGAGGAACTCAACAAATCTGGGCGGCGTATAACACGCGGGTAAACGTGCCGTTCGGCGGCTTGCTTTTTACTTTTAACTAAACTAGATTCTTTGAAGCCAGTCTATCGCTTTATTCTATGAATGATATTCAAAAAGCCGCCTCACCAACAGCGCACGCGCGGCCAGAAAACCAAAGGGTGAGATTCTATTTGTGGCCGCTTGCGCGCTGCTGCGCTTACCCGCAGCCCGTTATATGACAGCGCGGTGGTAGTATGTTGAATATCTTTCTTACTGGGCAAAGGGCACTAAGAATTAGCGGCCTAAAAAAGGACCGTATAGAAGCTAAGCTCATCGTTCTCATGTGGTCTCCTCACGACCGCAACAGAAGTGATTTCATTCCCTTCAGAGGGCACATTTACGGTAAATGGATAGGAGACGATTTTGAGTTCGGGCCCTATCCGTTTCCATCTCTCTTTTCCGGACAGATCCGCCCATCCGGCTCAGATTTTGTAGTCGTTCTCAAGCGCAAACACACTGTTTTGACGTTCTTGTACATCGTCGCGCTCATGACCGTGGGTTTCCTAGTCTATAATCAGTTCTCATGGCACCCGTTTAACGACTTTGGGATGATTGTATGGGCTATTCTCACGGGCGGATGGGCGGCTCTCCATATCGTCGATTTATTGACCGTAAACCGTGTCCTAAACTCGTTTATGACAAAACTAAAATCGGCCCTTGCCCAGAATACAACGTACGATCTCGAACAATATGAAATTGACCGTCTATGATCTTGGATGCTCAGTTCCCCCGCGCCGTCATATAACACGCGTGTAAGCGTGCCGTTCGGGCGCTTGCTTTTCGAGTAATTCTCACTTATGTTCTACTAAGTAGTCAATCTATCAGTTTTATGAATTATCAACGAAAAGCGCCCTCACCAACCACCCAG
>JAGQNT010000079.1 GCA_020427965.1 Candidatus Saccharimonadota bacterium
GGGACGACTATCATCAAACTTAAGGTGGCAGGTCGAGGTACTCACATCTGCCCCAAATGCCAACGACAGGTATACTAGTGATATGAGAATCAACAGATATTTAAGAGATCAGGTCGTCGTCGAGAAAGAAGATCATCCTGAGCTAGTTGCCGAGGCACTGGTTCAAGTAGACAGCTTATTTAGACAAGAGAATCCCTGGCGCCTACGACCGTGGTTCCACTGTGGGCCAGATGGTCATGATCTTTCGATGTTAGCCACAATGCCCGAGTGGGCGCAGGGCATCGAGGAGCATGCGGAAGTTTTTACGCATGCTTCGCCGAATGAATTCGAGCTGGCGTTAGTTTACTACGGCGTTCGACACATCGAAGATGCGACAAAAGTCGAGAGGGTTAATGAACTGTTAAGCCGACTTGATTTGTGCCGAGATCAGGTCGATTTAGCGGTCGCTATTTAGCGAGTTTTTCGAGTAAAGCCAGCACTTTGTCGGTGTTTGGTAGGCGCAAACGTGCGGCAGTGCGACCACGGCCAACTTTGATGGTATTGGCCCAGTCTGGCAGCGCGCGGAACATGTCCTCGTCAGTGTAATCGTCACCAATTGCGATTACGAATGAAGGCTCGTGCTTCATCCACTCTTCGGCCACGTGCCCCTTGGTGGCGCCATGTCCACGGATCTCTAAGATCATGTTGCCCTGTTCGATGACTAAATCATACCGTTTGGCATAGCGGGCAAGCAGACGCTTTAAAATAACCAAGTGTTTCTGAGCGTAGAATGGGCTGGCTTTACGGTAGTGCCAAACGACGGCTGAATCCTTGGTTTCCACGTGAGCTCCAGGTGTTTTCTCGGTATAAACCTGCAAAATTGGTAGCACCACATCTAGCCAACTATTGTCCATTTCACGAGCTGATTGCCAGCGTTGTCTGCCGACTTTGTGGTTAAAGGCGCCATGTTCAGCAGCTAGATTAAAGGGTTCATCCTCGAACCAGTCAGTTAGATCGAGTTTGCTGCGGCCACTGACGATTACTA
>JAGQNT010000080.1 GCA_020427965.1 Candidatus Saccharimonadota bacterium
GTCTGCCACACCAACAGGAGGAGCAGGCCGTTATTACGGAGTGGGAATGGCGGCAGATAGTCTCCGTTTCCGTCCGCTGGTATCGGGACCCGGCAATCACCTGGTCAATTACCGATACACTGTAAACGGTTGTAGCGAAGACACTTTCTTTACCATAAAAGTGAATGCCCTGCCGGCGGTGTCTATTCCCAACTATCCATCGGTTTGTCTCAACGTCAAAGACTTCCCCCTCACAGGAGCTACACCTACAGGGTCAGGTGGTATGTATTCGGGTATTGGGGTGGTCAACGGCAGGTTTGATCCGCTATTGGCAGGAGTAGGTGTACGCAATATTACCTATCGCTTTACGGATATCAATGGATGCACAGACAGCGCCACAACAGCACTTAATGTCTTTGCCTTACCACAGGTTGCGTTGTCAACGCTGGGAGGCGTTTGTGATAATGCTCCGGTAGTGAATCTTACGCAGGGAACCGTTACTGCCAACGGCGGATTGTCATATTACCGCGGACCCGGGGTAAGCGGCACGCAGTTTAATCCGGTGGTGGCCGGTCCCGGATCGCACCAGATATGGTTTGGCCATACAGACACCAATGGATGCGCAGATAGTGTCTTCAGGTTTATCGCTGTAAATCCGGCGCCGCTTGTTTCGTTTAATTCAATACCTCATCTCTGCGAAAACAATTCTGTGGTAACGCTCCATCAAGGGCAATTCGCTTCCTTTAACGGACTCGACAACCGCTATTATCGCATTGGTCAAAACATTCCTACCGATAGTATGAGTTTCAGACCGGATACCCTGGGTGCCGGCACCTACACTGTGCATTTCTTTGTGACAGACACAATGGGATGCCGCGATAGTGCTACCCAAAATCTCAGCATTGATACAGTACCTATAGTTAGCTTTGCATCACTACCTGATTTTTGCAACAACGAAAATTCTGTAGCACTTAGTGGCGGATTGCCTGCGGGTGGCGGAACGGGTCAATATTACGGTCTGGGCGTAATCAACGGCAGGTTCTATCCACAATTTATGTTGCCCGGAAATTCCTCTATTTATTACACTTTTACCAATTTGCGCGGTTGTAGCGATACTGCCATGCAGCCTTTGAGCATTAAAGCCTCGCCCCAAATCACCCTCAACACCCTGCCGCCGATTTGTGAAGATATTGATACCATCACGCTCAATGGGGTGTCTGTTGTGGCAGGTGCGGGATACGGACACTTTAAAGGCGTAGGCGTATATGCAGACAGTTTGTTCCTGCAAGACTCAGTCGGCATTGGTACTTATCAGATAAAGTACGTTTACAGAGATACTACCGGCACTAAGGTTTGTATGGACAGTGCTACACAGCAAATTACAGTACATCCTCTTCCCGTGGTGTCTGCACTTAGCCAGTCACCGCTTTGTCTCAACGAGAGCAAGGTGCTCAATTTTGGAATCCCTGCTGGTGGACAGTACTTGGATAGCGCTGTTCAGGCGATGAGTGGCAACAGATTTGTGGCCGGCGCCTTTGGGGTGGGTACTCACAGGATAATTTACCGTTACACGGATTTCAACGGTTGTTCCGATACTGCAACCCGCAATATTCAGGTATTTGGCAGTCAGACAGTACGCCTGACCCTTCCCACCACCAGAGCGTGTACAGGAGGCGGACAAATGTTGCTCAGCGGCGGGAAACCTGTAGGCGGCACCTTTAGCGGCTTTGGAGTATTCAATGGCATTTTCTATCCTTCTTCCACAGGGGTAGGTGTACATGCGGTGTACTACAGCTACACAGACACCAATAATTGCGCAGCCTCTGACACGGCATTTATCAGCGTGAGTGAGCAGCCCGTACTCAATGTGTCGCCCGGTATTTCTGCCTGCGAGGGCATTGATGTGGAGCTTTATGCCGCATCTCCACAGACATTGAATTACAAGTGGAACACAGGCGACCTCACAGACACTATACGAATTATTGCCACATCCACAGCCAATTATATAGTAACAGCTACCGATACCAATGGCTGTTCGGCTGATGCCCAGGTGAGGGTGGAGGTTTACCCCGCCATGGCACTTATGCTGAGTGTACAGTCTACGGATTGCGGAGAGTCTGTTGGCTCTGCCAGCGTCTCGGTTTCAGGTGGTTTGCCTCCCTACCGCTACCTGTGGACCACCGGCAGCAACCAGAACTTTATCAATAATCTTTCTGCCGGTCTCTATGAAGTAACCGTGACAGATGCCAACCTTTGCGAGAATTCGGAACCGGCTGTCATCAATAATCAAAATGCTCCGCAGGTACATGTCAACACCATTACCGACGCCTCTTGCCACAACAGTGCAGATGGCAGTATTGACGTGGATGTGTTGAGTGCCTACAAAACCATCGGTTGGTCCAACGGGGATCAAACTGAGGATATCAGTGGCTTGAGTGCCGGCACCTACTACGTTACAGTAAGTGATGAGAACGATTGCCAAGCCATCTACGCTTTTGAGGTGCAAGCGCCCGACCCTGTTTCGGTCGCAGTACAAACTACCCAATCGGGTTGTGGGGCGGCGGATGGCGGAGCCTTGGCCATGCCCCAAGGTGGGGTAGGGGGGTATGCCTTTGCCTGGTCTAACGGTCAGAGCACAGATAGCCTTAAAGCTGTACAAAGCGGGGTTTATTCCTTAACCGTAACAGACCTCAACAATTGTATGTCTGTTGCGCAAGTCGCAATTTCTGACAGCGGTGCACCGCTGATTCACCCCTTCGTTTCGGCACTTCCTTCCTGCAATTTGCCTATAGGACAGGTACAGATAGATGTGAGTCATCACTTGCCCTATAAGGTGCTCTGGAATACCACAGACACCCTGCAAGTATTGGGTGGCTTGGCGGCGGGAAATTATGCTGTAAGTGTGACAGACACTGCAGGATGTCGCGCCACAGCTACTGTTGATCTCAATAATGCGCCTACGCCTGTACCTGCCATCTGCATGACCACCATTGATACTACCACAGGTATGGCCCAGGTACTTTGGAAAGTGGGCGCACCCTACGCGCGTATGAATATTTTGGCGCGCAACACGGCCGACCAGTTCTTGAAAATTAACGACCTCAATCCGACTGTGGGCATTTATACCGATACGGCGAGCATCAGGCTACCCCGCGCACACGGCTATCGCCTGAGTGCCCTCGACTCGTGTGGTGAAACTACTGCTAATACTGCAGAGCAGCGGGCTATCTATCTCACAGTAACCCCATCGCGCAGCAACGACAATGTGATGTTGCGCTGGACCCACTACCGCGGATTTACAGTCACCGAATACGAAGTATTCCGAAAATCGGGCGCAAGCTTCGATTATGTCGGTTCTGTGTATTATCCTTCGCAGGAGTTCGCGCTTAATGAGCCGGAAAAAGACGTTGAGGAAATACGCTACATAGTGCGTGTTCGCGCTCCCGAAAACTGCGGACCAACGCCTTTCTATGAATATACTTATTCCAACTTTACGCGAAATTTGGGCACGCGCGAAGTGGGAGTGGCACCACCACTGCGCGTGGAGAGTTACGGGTTGTATCCCAATCCAAACAACGGAAGTTTCCATTTGACCATGGATGTTGAAGGGCAAGGAGAATTGATGCTGACCATTACCGATATGCAGGGGCGTATGGTTTGGCATTCACAGCGTGATGCTGCGGCGGGTAGACTCGATATAGATGTCGCCCTGACAGATATTTCTACGGGTATGTATCAATTGCGGATAGAGAGCAGTGGGGGAGTAATAATTGATAAAATACAGGTAGTGAGATGAGTAAACGGAAGGGTTTAGCAGAGGTGTTGTTGTACAGAAGGAACCGAATCCAAACAGCGGAAGTACTATGATGAAGAATATGAAAATTATTTTTTCATTTCTGATTATAAGTCAGTTGTATACGACTTTGGCGGCACAGACGTTTGTGGACACCACCGTGCAAAACAAGAAAGCCGTGCTTGAGGTGTACACGGGAGCCAAAGGAACTTTTGATGCACAGGGACACAAAATGGCCGACGATCTCAGGGCTTTGGACACTACCAAAATGACGATTATTAATGTGCATACTACATCTTTTGCTGCTCCGGGGCTCCAGGGTGGAATTTTATATCCGGATTACCGCACCGGTTATGGAGCTAACTTTTTTTCTGCTGCCGGTGGGACGGGCGTACCCACAGGGTCGATGAATCGTATGTTGTTTCCTGCCTTGGGCATTACCTCTAACACAGCCATGTCGCGCGGTTTGTGGGA
>JAGQNT010000081.1 GCA_020427965.1 Candidatus Saccharimonadota bacterium
CGAACCTTGGCTTTTCAGTCGGTGTGTCAGTGGCGCCAGGGAACTCCGGGGGCGGCGGCGGTTCACTCGCAACTTCGGCATCAAAGGGAACATCGGGCGGTTCTTCACTGCCGGTAAAGTTCGGTTCTGGAGCGGGGGCAGTTGCGCCACCATTCTTTTGTTTCACATAGCAGGCGCGACAGGTCAGCCCTTTGTCATTGCGTGGCTCAAAGGGGAGTTCAGTGATCGCACCCCCGCAACTGCTACATTTCCAATTTCCTTGGTACATATGTGTGTCAGTATACATCATTATCTTACCAGGTTGAGTTTGTGATGTTACTGGATCAAAAGCAGCCCGTGAAATGTAAACGAGGGAAAGAACACTGTCCTGCGCACCTGCAGTGCAAAAGATTAAAACTTTCACCGGCCAGGTACGGGTATCGGGCGTAATAGTACCAAGACCGTGGTGAGTCACGGTCTTGGTACGGTACTCAGTGAGTACCCTCTTAACGTACGCTTAGCGGATTGAAGTTGGTTTCTCGATCATAGTAGTCCTCTTGTTCGATCCGCTTGATGGTTTGTATGACAACGTAGGTAACTGGAGTCATTACCACTTCGACCAAGACCTTGATCGCCCAAGCTGACATTACCGAGGAAAAGAGTACGGTGGCGGGCAATATACCCGACAAGGCGATCAAGTAGAAGAGCGTCGTGTTAACGAACTGACCACCGATCGTCGAGGTGATCGTCCGAAGCCAGAGATCGCGGCCATTGCACCAGATCTTCATTTTGGCCATCAGGTAATTGTTAACGAGATCGCCACAAAACACTGCTACCCACCCACCCAGTAGCACGCGGGGTACGGTTAAAAAGACAGTTCGATACGCCTCGTTAGCGCCGAAGATATCTGCGGGCGGCAGATAGGCGACAGCTTGGTACACTAGTCCGGCAGTGACTGAAGCGAACAAGGTAAGCCAGAGCACTCTGCGTGCCGCAGCGTAGCCATAGACTTCAGTGATCACATCAGAAATGATGTATACGACCGGGAAGTAGAGGACGGTTACTGAGACGGGGTAAGAGGCGACCTCAATGATCTTGCCGGCGGTGACATCAGATATGAGCTGAAAAGTGATATTCAGGCCAAGGAGCGCAGATAGTAATTTATAGTTTTTCATGAGTAGACGTGTCAGCCCAGTGATAATAATGTTGACAAACACGCGCCTATATTGTGCTATTTCTGCTCAAAAGTGTCATATTTGTTACACATTCGAATACAAATATCCACAGTACGGCTTAAATTAATTAAAAAAATGTTGTATTATGAATGATACAAATATGAAAACAAGTAAATTTTATAAGGTCATTACCGAACTTGGTCTTACTCCAAACGAGGTTTCGGTATATTTGGCCGCTCTGTCCCTAGGGCCTAGTTCTGTTGCCCATATCGCTCGTGCGGCGGAGTTGGAGCGGGCCAATGTCTATCGCGTAATTGATTCGTTGCAAAACCATGGACTTATGTCTATCTCCATCGATGGTCTGAAAAAGAAATATGCGGCC
>JAGQNT010000082.1 GCA_020427965.1 Candidatus Saccharimonadota bacterium
AGGCCTTTCCTCTAGTGGTATTGGTGCACATTCTCACACGGTGTTCTACAAACTCCTTAACTGGGCTGCTCTTTTGTCCGACCGGACGAGGATTGATAGTTACTCGATAACCGTACCGGAAACAGATTACTACATGGTCGGTGTTGGGTTTGTGTTTTACCAACTTGTTACTACCGCTAGCATGGGCATAACTTTTGATGTTAGCTGCTTGAGCACCGAGGGCCAGGGCGGAGGTTGGTATAGCATCTACGCTGATTCATACCAGCAGATTAGCGAGATATCCAACTCGATAATTTGGATGCGCGGACGCGACGTATTCCTCCGTTATCCAAACGATCCTGGTAGCGACAGAGTGGATATTCAATCGGCTCGCAGTTATCGACTGTTTACTTCGACGAATACTTCGAATGGTCTCATGCTGATCCCAACCTACAGTGCAATCACGTTTACTGTTAGTGGCAACATTACCGGTAGTAATGGTGGATTGGTAGCAATCAAGGCATACCGAAGTGACAACAATGAGCTGGTTTACAGCACATCTCGAACTGGGAATGGTAGCTACACGTTCCAGTGGCACGACGACACCATTGCACTCTATACAGAAGCATACGAGGACTCCACGCATATGGGGCGCAGCGTAAATGCCACAGCTGGCACCTCACTCGACGTCATGCTCAGCAAGCCATCAGCCCGCTCCTACGCATAGGCTGATAGGAGTAACGCTTGTGGTATACTTTAACCAGAGAGTAGTCGAAGTGTCTTAAGTAATTCGTTACTTCGTTTAGAACTCCAAAAACAGACTGTTGTCTGTCTTTTTAGTAACTAAACTCGTACCGAGGACTATGGCTACCAGGGTAAAAACCGTTCAGTACGCTTTCCCCACCTACACGAGCGTCGTCACGAACGCCACCGTCACCAACCTGACGCAGATTACACTGTATATTCCAGAAACTGTTACTGCATTTCGTTCTGTTACCGTTGACGTTGGCTTCCAAGACGTTATCACCGCTACCGGTGGTACAATTACAGAACAGCGAGTTGGCTTGCGTTTGGGTGCCGTTGCCTACTCTACGACGGCAATAACTGATTCGATCACAAATTCTGGTGAAGAAATGTCAATTGTTGATGGGCCGTGGGATTTTACGTCGTATTTCACCACAAACTGGTCTGGAACAAGTAAGACGTGTGATTTGCAGGTCTATTTTAATCAAAGCACTGGTACTACACTCGGCATGCGTAATGTCACCGCAATCATTACCGTCACGTATGAATACGATGATACGGCGGCTACGCAAGTAAAAACTGCATGGATACCGTTGGAAAGTCTTGTAGGGCCGTTGACTACCACGGCCAATAGCAACATTGGCACTAGCCAGATACCCCAATTAACTGGTGCAGGTGGTATGTTACCCGAGAATAGCGTCACTATTAGGGATTACTATTTTGTGATTGAAGGTAATGAGAACACGGCTGCAACTACTGATTTTACTTTGACGGTAAACATTGATAGCGGCACATCGTTTGCATTTGGCACTCAAGAGGCCGCCTTAAACAGTCAACGTTACTGTCGATGGATCTATAAACCCACCACACCTAGTTTGGGTGCGACGCATAACTTTCAAATGTGGTCCAGCCTGGCAACGCGCTTTCACCACACAACAATCACGTTAGTCGTTACCTATCAGTTCACGTTATCGGGAACCAGTACCGTTCTGAATAGCATTCAGTTGCCCATGGAATTAACAGGACCACTTGGTGCAACGACTACAGCCGACGCCAGCCGAATGTCACGTGACATTTTTATCAATGAGCCGGGTACAATCAGCATGCAACAGTCAGGATTTCGAATGAATTGGAATTCAGCAGCTACACCAACTGGCTTGCGTTTGCGAGCGGGTAGCCAAGCCTATAGGGTGTACACGCCACAGTCTGGAACTGTTGCTGGTATGTTTGGCTTACAACAGCGAATTGATTCGGGTAGCGCTCAGGGTGCTGCACTAACATTGGCACGGGGTAAAAATACGATTACCGTAGACGGATACATAACTGTTACCACTAATCAGATCACCAATGTGAGTGGTTACATCATCTTAAACTACCATTCAGGTCTTTCCCCAAGTGGCATTGGCGCACATTCACATACGATTTACTATCTGCTTCTAGCCTGGGCCGCACTCCTTTCGGACCGTACGAGAATTGATAATTATTCCATAACGCTTCCAGAGTCAAATTACTATTTTGTTGGCATTGGATACATCTTTTATCAGATCGTCCAGACAGCCAGTATGGGTATAACTTTCGACACGCAGTGTTTGAGTGGTGAGGCAAAGGGTGGTGGTTATTACGATATCTATGCAGATGCGTATCAAGCCGATAACGAACGTTCGTGCTCGATAGTCTGGATGCGTGGGCGAGACGTATTCTTGCGCTACCCTGGGGACCCCGGCAGCGATCGTGTAGACATACAAACAGCTCGCAACTATCGGTTGTTTACCTCCACAACTACTTCGAATGGATTGATGCTCACGACAACCTACAACAGTATTACCTACACCGTTAGTGGCAACATTACTGGCAGTAATGGAGGCTCAGTTACGATCAACATCTTCCGAAGTGATACCAACGAACTAGTCTACACAACCTCACGCACTGGCAATGGCAGTTACAGCTTCCAGTGGCATGATGACACAGTAGCGCTATACGCTAGTGCATATGAGGATTCTAACCATCGCGGCCGTAGTATTGAAGCGACCGCCGGTACGTCACTTGACGTAATGCTCAGTCGCCCTATAGTTAGATCATATGCGTAAACTGTTTTTGATCCTCTTGATGGCAATAACTGTCATCACCGGGATAGCTATGGCCCGAGCTTCTGCAGCTAGCCCGCAAAGCGGCTTGCAAATCAATCCCTTGCGCGACTTTCAGACTATTAAACCTGGGCAGCAAAAAACTGGCACTCTGTCGGTGATAAACCTATCGAGTCAGCCAGAGGTAGTGACGATGTCGGTCAAAACATTTTCGGTCACCGACTATACCTACGACTACACTTTCAGCGCACCAAAGGCGGACTGGATCCATTTTAGTCAGAACTCGGTTGAGTTAGAGCCAGGTCAAACGGCAGATGTCACCTACTATCTAAACCCAGGAAAGAATGCAACGCCTGGCGGCTATTATTACACGCTGGTTGCCAGCACGACAGTGGAGAGTCAAGGCACGAGTAGTACGGTACAGGCAGCCACCCTGCTATATCTAACTATCGAGGGTGATCTGATAAAAACCGGAAACTTGTCCAACGCACAAGTACAGCGACTGGTTTTCGGCAAAGATATTGGCTACTCAATCAATGCACGTAACAGTGGCAATGTTCACTATTTTATCTCTGTTTCCAGTAAACTGTACGGCATATTTACCAGTAATGAAACGACACCAACTAGTCACTTATTACTCCCGGGAACTATTAGGCGTATAGGGGGTAGTGTCCCCAGCCCCGTGTTGCCTGGCCTGTACCGTGTAGCCATAACTTTTAGGACTGATGGAGGAATCAACCAAACGAGTTCCCGTTTTCTGTTCTATATTCCGCCATGGTTTATTGCAGTACTACTTGGCGGGATATTGGTATACAGGGGCTCTAAGAATCCCAAGCCAAAACAGCAAAAGCATCATGTAAATAAAGAGCCTGATAGCTAGTCGGTCAGCGCAACTGCGGTATAGGTAACAGATATCGAATACGAGCCTGCCCCTTGGGTAATGTTCGTTAATACACCGTACGTTACAGTGGTGTTGTCACCTGAGGTATAGGGGCCAGTTGCTGTTTTCAACAACACAGGGGTAGTTGTCATCCCTTTAAAGTTACTCGATCCATCCGTGTTATAGCCCCATGTGTTGACACTGAGTGGCGCAGCAGACACGTTGCCACTGGCCGGAATGGTGTACGAACCATTTACCATGTTTGTATTTGATGGACTATACGTGTACAGGCTGTAACCGACGACATCACTAGAGGTCACCGATATGACATGCGATCCAGTTCCACTGAATTGATTCCCACCAATCGGTGCCAGGGCGACGTTGACGTTACTACCCAATGAAATCGCCAAGCTCGTCACCGAACCAAAGGGTACATTAGACCCGAACACACCTTGACCGAACGGAGATGCTCCAACGGGCGGCTGCCACGACAGCACAAACAAGCCAACAATGGCTACAAACAGAGGCCGAAAAACTGAATCAACAGACCACCGACGCATACCAATAGTATAGCGCAAGTGCCTATCTGCCGGTAAACCTACCGTCGTGTAACTGGAAGGTTTGGTCAGTCTTGCCCGCAATGGATAAGTCATGAGTAACGGCAATAATGGTCGTCTGTTCGCTTTTGGCCAAACCGTGTAGCAAATCGAAAATCATCTCACCAGTGTTACTGTCAAGGTTGCCAGTCGGCTCGTCAGCCAGAATTAATTTTGGCTTATTGGCAAGGGCACGCGCAATGCTGACGCGCTGCTGTTGGCCACCACTAAGCCGTCCTGGTTTCCGTTGCATTTGATCTGGAGTTAGGCCTACTTGTTCCAGTAAGGTCTCGGCCCGCTTTTTCCTTTGACTACGACTGACACCAGCGAATTCCATTGGCAACATTACGTTTTCTAAGGCCGTTAGGTTCGGTACCAGATTGTAATTCTGAAAGACAAAGCCTATTTTATTGCAGCGATAACTAATCAGCCTATGGTCACCCATCTTGGCAATGTCTTGTCCGTCCACCTCAATATTGCCGGCCGAAGGCTTCTCTAATCCACCCAGCAAGCTCAGCAACGTCGATTTACCGCTGCCGCTCCTTCCAATAATGCTGGCGAATTGACCGTCGTCGATCGTAAAGCTGATCTTGTTAACGGCTTTGACCTTCGTGTCGCCCGAGACGAAAGTTTTACTAATGTCTTTGACTTGTATCATTATTCACTCCTCATTACTTCTGCCGGTCTGACTTTGGCGATGAACAGGGTGGCCACTCCACTGCCCGCCACGGCGATGATAAGTGCCACAATCAGCCCATCGGCGATAATACTCCAGCCCACGTTGGCATTAATGTCACTAATGCTGCCGCCCACGAAGTTGGCCGCCCTACCACCAAACCCAAAACCTGGCCTCGACTGACTCTGAGTGGCACCACCACTACCAGTACTGCTCGGTGGCCCGCCACCAGGACCCTGACTCGTAGATGTTGACGTTGCAGTGTTGTTCGTTACCAACATGTTTGTGATTGGCTTGGCTGCCACCACGCCTAGCGCGATACCGACCAGTGCGCCAGCCAGCGTCAATGTAATAGCCTCACTCATAAATTGCCACATGACTTTTACATTGCTGGCGCCGATGGCTTTAAACACGCCTATTTCCCGACGCCGCTCCCGCACAATCATGATCATCGTCAGTAGGATAATAACCGCACCAGCAACCACCGCACCAATCAGACTGTAGAGTGATATTGTTTGAATATTCTTGAGTGAACTGATGGCTGCCTCGGTGGTCTCGACGGAACTTGTCACATCCACACTATCACTTCCCAGCGTACTACTGATAGTCTTGCTCACCCCTGTTACATTCGTGACCGAATCAATGGTTACGACTGCACTATTCACTTGGCCCACTTGATCTGACAGGGTTTGTACTGTCTTGAGCGGCATCAACACTTGGTTATTAGCAAAAGTGTTGCCACCATCGAATATACCCACTACCGTAATTGTTTTGCCATAAGCCTTGAATGTCGAACCAACCTTCAAGTCGTTTTTACTTGCAATCGCCTTACCAAGCACCGCGACACTAGCCGAACTGTTGCTAGCGAATACCCGACCAGAGCTGAGGGTAAATGTACCCCCACCCATGGTTGACGAAAGGTCGGTTGGATTAGTCGTGCCAACAACGGTGATTTGTGATCCGCGATCAGCAAAATCTGGTGGTGTTTGCGCACTGGAGCTGCTGTTTGACGAGGAACTAGATGAGGAGTTAGATGAATTTTCTGCAAACCGACCACCAAAATTACCGAGCTCAATTGCAGACTCCAGATCTGTGTCGCTACTACTTAGCCGATCCGACAGTGTTTCGTTAATAGCTGTCACATGGGCTAATGCTGAAATTTTATCCATTTGTGTTTGGGTTAACGCCGAACCGCCACCCTCAAAACCCCTGATGCCAGCCGGCGACACGGTGACCGTATTGCCAACCGAGCTTTTCACTGATTCTATTTTTTGTTTTACAGCCTGGTTGGCAATCAGCATCGACAATGCCAGGCCAACACTTAAGCCCAAAATAACAGTAATCGACACAGACCGGATAACATTCCGGAAGGCATTCCGAATGCCACGAGTTGTTCCATTCATAAATAGTTCCTGTAGTTACGTTCTACAGGAATCTAGCACGGCTAACATGAAAGTTAGCTTAGAATCTGTGACTATTGCGACCGCTATTCGCCGTAAATGACGGCGCGTAGTTCTCGCCACGACTCACGCTCATCTGCGTCCATGGCTAAAAATTCTGCTTTGGCGATGTCATCCCAACTGCGTTTTTTGGACATACTTCCCTCCTCGCTATTAACCTTAGCTAAGTTAGGAACCAATGGCTATGAAATATCTCGCAACTAACTGGTTGCTGGCGGCAACTGACGTCGACTCTGCTTGCCATAGAGCACGGCATGCTGCAGTGTCTTGATAACTTCCTGGGCTTGGTCATAACTCATACCGACCTTGGCGACGGGTATTTGCTGGCCTTTGGCGGCTTCGCCTTGCGTGAAATTCAACACCAGGCCGCTGGCATTAGCGTCAATAACTAACCCATCGCTGTATACGGTGCGACTGTCCATTGCCAATACAACTAACGCTGCCTTGTCAGTTAAATCTTGTAGCGGCCGCTGTTGTCGATTATCGCTGCGTTCATAGCCAGCCGATTCCCATAACTGCACCGCCTCCTGATCTTGCACGTCGAAGTGATTAATCAGTAACATCAGAATATCTTCGCTCGGTCGCTCCGTGCCGGCCTCTATACGCTCCAGGGCCTCAGGGTCTATTTCAACTGCACCCGATGCTTCGGCTACCGTCTCGTTTTTTTGCTCTCGTACGTATCGAAGGTGTGTGCCAAGTACCTCGTATGGTTGCTTGGCGTCTTTTTTGTCACTCATACCCTTCCAGTAAACGACAAAGCGAGGCGAAGCGCAAGACCGTACCGCTGTAATTCCGGTGTATACTTTAGGTATGGATATCCGTGAAAACGTCAGTCTGCGCGACTATTCGACCATGCGTCTGGGCGGTAACGCACGTTACCTGCTAGAAATCCACGAGCGACAACAGATGGCCGAGGCAGTTTCATGGGCCAAGCTCCAAAGCCTACCCTTCATCGTAATTGGTGGTGGCAGTAATATCTTCTGGCAAGACACTGGTTTTGACGGCCTTGTTATTGTGAATAAAATCTTAAAATACGAGGACTTTGCCGAGGATGATTCAAATCATTACGTGACGATTGGTGCAGGCGAGAACTGGGACAGCGTCGTGCAACGTACCGTCGAGGTAGGCCTCACGGGCATCGAGTGCCTGAGTCTGATCCCTGGCAGCGCTGGCGGCACGCCAGTACAAAACGTGGGTGCGTACGGTCAAGAAATTTCTAATACACTCACGACCGTGGAGCTGTATGACACACAAACCGATTCGTTTTTGACCATGCCTGGCTACGATTGTGGCTTTGGCTACCGTACTAGTCGCTTTAAAACTACCGACAAAGGACGTTATTGCATTACAGCGCTTACTCTCCACCTCAGTGTTGGTAACCCCGAACCGCCATTCTATGCCGGCCTGGAAGCCTACCTAGAGGAACACCATATCAGCGAATACACGCCGGCTACCATTCGCGAGGCTGTTATCGCAATTCGTTCGGCCAAATTACCAAACCCTGCAGAGGTTGCCAACAACGGCTCATTCTTCGCAAATCCGGTCGTGGACAATTACACTTACACCCAGATTGCTGCCGACTTCGGTGATGATATGCCCCACTGGGAAGTCGATAACGACCAGGTCAAATTGGCGGCAGCGTGGCTCGTCGACAAAGCAGGCTTCAAAGATTTCCACGACCCTGAAACCGGAATGGGCACCTGGCCCAACCAAGCCCTCGTACTGGTCAATGAACACGCCGAGTCGACTGCTCAGTTACTGGCTTTTCGTGACAAAATAATCAGCACTGTGCAAGAAAAATTTGGCGTCACTCTGCAACAAGAGCCCGAACTGCTACCTTAATTTACGCAAGTAAGCCTTTGGCGTGCAGATCGTCAAAAATAAGGTGGTCGACTGGTGACGTTAATGATTTTTGTGAATAATCGAAGAACTCGAGCTTTTCAATTTCGCTCGACGGCGTTAGGTCCCCATCAAACTCAGCCGTGTAGCACGTCATGCGAACCGTAACACCCTCGGCTTTGCCGTGCGCCTGGGTTTCAAACACTCCGTAGAACTTAATGGTTTCTGGTTTGAGCTGTACCGTCAATTCTTCTTTCACTTCACGGATGAGTGCCTGTTCGTCTGATTCGCCAGATTCTCGTTTACCGCCGGGAATATACCAAGTATCCTTCCCCTTACTAAGGGTCTCTAGCACTTTGCCGTCTTGTAGATAAATATAGGCAAGTTTATCGATGTAATCAGACATAACTAGTCAGCGACTGGTGGTGTTGGTTCTTCGGCTTCTTTTGGCCTTTTGTCCGCATCTGGTACTTCTGGTTGATAGGTTGGGTATACTGAACCATCAGACTGGGCTTCATCTACTCCCCAACTACTCGGCAGTTCACCAACGTGAAATGTGGCACCTTTTTCTGGCATTTTCTTCTCCTTGCATTCTATTTTACATCACTGGGCAAGGGGAACTGAACCGCGAATTGCTTGACTTCGTCATGTATTTTTGACAGCTCAGCTTCGTCATCACGTGCATCAATGGCTTGTTTCATCCATTCGGCCACTTTCGCCATATCGTCTTCTTTGAGGCCCCGAGTGGTGATAGCCGGTGTCCCCAGACGAATGCCAGACGGCTTGAATGGCGGTAACGGGTCGTCAGCAATGGAGTTTTTATTTAGCGTCAGACCGATTTTATCGAGTGCTTCTTCGGCTATTTTGCCGTCAATACCAAAGCTTTTGTGTACGTCAGCTAGGATTAGGTGATTGGATGTGCCACCAGTTACCAATGCAAAGCCCCGCTTTTTCATCTCGTCCGCTAGCCGCGCCGCATTAGCAACAATCTGTTTCGCATAGGTCTTGAATTCAGGCTTTAATGCCTCGCCAAAAGCCACCGCTTTGGCCGCAACAATGTGCTCGTGTGGGCCACCCTGCGTACCCGGGAAGATAGCGCGGTCAATGAGTGTGGGAATATTCTCCAACGTCTTTTCTGGTGCACGAAGTGGTGTCGAAACAGTTCCTTTCGACAATATTAACCCGCCACGTGGACCGCGCAAAGTTTTATGCGTCGTCGTCGTAATGACGTGAAAACCGTAGTCAAATGGATTCTTGGCAACGCCTGCCGCGATCAAACCAGCGATGTGCGCCATGTCGGCCATCAGCAAACAATCATCGCCAACTTCCGTGGCAATGGCGGCAAATTTGGCGTAATCCAACTCACGCGGATAGGCACTAAAGCCAGCCAAGATCAGTTTTGGCTTGTGTTCGAGGGCTAACTCGCGCAGTTCATCGTAGTCAATTTCACCGGTTGCCGGGTCTTTCATTTTGTACGGGATAAAGTTGTACAGATGCGCTGACATGGTCATCGGATTACCATGAGTAAGGTGGCCACCATGGCTCAGATCCATGGCCAGTACATTGTCACCTGGCTCTAGCCAAGCAAAATAGACCGCTTGGTTAGCCGGCGCGCCGGAGTGCGGCTGCACATTGGCGTGATCAGCTTTGAATAACTTTTTGGCACGCTCGATAGCCAGCGTTTCCAGCGGGTCGGTAAAGTCTTGGCCACCATAGTAACGACGACCAGGATAGCCCTCGCTGTACTTATTAGTAAAGATGCTGCCCATGGCATCGAGCACATCTCGCGATACATAGTTTTCGCTGGGGATTAGCTCTAAGCCCTCACGTTCGCGTTGCTCTTCGCCGGCAATCAACTTGGCAACATCATCATCGCTCAATTTCCTCGTTTTCATAGCGTAAAACTCCCTCCAAAATTAGTCTTAGTGTACCACCAAATGTTAGTCGAGAGAGTGTAGCTAGATCATGTCACTGATTATACCACCCGATACAGGACGGACCTGTATCACAATGTATTGACGTTATTACAAGAATTTTGTTTGTTTTTGTGACCAAAACCGTATCTCATAGTTGATATATTTCAAGATAAGTTATATCACATGTGATATAATCGATTGGTTATGAGTACAACCAATCAAAAAATCGGTCATTTGATTCATCAATTAAGAGAAGAGCGTGGCATGACTCAGGCAGAGTTTGCACGGCGTCTCAAAACCAGCCAGTCGGCGGTCAACCGTATGGAACATGGTGGTCAGAACCTGAGCCTGGAAACGCTTGGCCGCATCAGTGATGTTTTGAAAAAACCCTTGCTAACCATCAACAGTGGCACCGTGAATTTACGCATCGAGGGCGGGCATGAGCTATCTGGCGAGATTACGCTCAAAACCAGCAAGAACGCCGCCGTCGGCCTGCTCTGTGCGAGCCTGCTTAACAAAGGCGTCACTAAATTCAAGAACTTCCCGCGAATCGAGGAAGTTAACCGTATTATAGAAGTCCTTGAAAGTATCGGCGTGCAAGCCAAGTGGCTACCGGGCAATGATCTTGAACTCCGCCCACCCGCAACCTTGCAGTTGGAAAAAATTGATAAAAACGCCGCTCGCAAAACGCGCTCGGTTTTGATGCTGATTGGCAGCCTGATGCACGACTATGCCGACTTCAAAATCCCTTACGCTGGTGGCTGTAAGCTGGGCACCCGAACAGTGGCGCCTCACTTGTACGCCTTGGAAGAACTGGGCGTCGGTATTATTGCTACTAATGGTCACTACCGTATTAACGTCGATAAAAAACCGGCCGAGCGCATTGTTCTCTACGAGTCGGGTGATACCGTAACGGAAAATGTACTCATGGCAGCCGCTCGCACCACGAGCACAACGATCGTGCAGTTTGCCTCAGCAAATTACATGGTTCAAGAGATGTGCTTCTTCCTACAGAAATTAGGAGTCAAGATTGATGGTATTGGCACCAGCACGCTGACGATTCAGGGTATCGCCAATGTGAAGAAGAATGTCACCTACGCGCCGAGTGAAGACCCGATCGAAGCCATGTTCTTTACCTCGGCAGCCGTCACAACTAACTCCCAGATAACGATCAGGCGAGTACCTATCGATTTTATGGCCTTGGAACTTATGAAATTACACAAGATGGGTCTAAATTATGACACTACGCCTCGCTACAAAGCCACCAACAACAAAACTGATCTCGTCGATTTAACCATCCACAAACATGACGGTCAGTTGCGCGCACTCACTGAAAAGATCCATGCCAATGTCTATCCTGGCCTCAATCAGGATAATTTGCCGTATTTTGTGCCGATTGCTTGCGTAACTCGGGGCCGTACCCTGATACACGACTGGACCTACGAAAACCGGGCTATCTACTACACCGAGATGACCAAGGTTGGCGCTGTAGTCGAGCTCGCTGATCCGCACCGTATCTACATCGATGGGCCGACCAAGTTTACGGCCGCTGATGTAGTTTGTCCGCCCGCCCTACGGCCGGCTTCACTGTTACTCATTGGTATGCTCGCCGCGCCTGGTACCAGTATCTTGCGTAATATCTACACCATTCGTCGGGGTTACGAAGACTTAGCAGAACGCCTCAACGAGCTTGGTGCCCACATCACCGTCCTTCACGACATTTAGCGACTGAAAGTCAAGGCATGGCCAGCGCGGGTTGGGGACACCCAGGTGGTTGCCTCATCACTTCTGATGATTTTGCGGTAGTTACGAATTGATCGGTAAATTGCAGCGATCTGCACGAAGTCCATGATATAGAACAGGCCATACATGGCAAAGGCTGATAAACTCATACGCCATTTTTCCTTGATGGTCAGATGCTCGTCTGGCCACAGGGTCCACATCACGTACAGCGTAATGGTCATGTAGGCACCGAGTAGAATACCGAAAGTCTGGTAGTAAAAACTGAGATATACGATGTAGGTCAGTAGCAATGGGCCAAGTAGGAGCTGGAGCTCGCCAATCAAGGCCATGGGCAAACGGTACTTTGTCAGCAACCAGCTATGCTTGCCTGTTTCGCCGCGCCCAATCATGGAACGGTATTTAAACAAATTCTGGAGACAGCCGATTTTCCAACGATAGCGCTGCTGCAATAAGCCCTTGAAGCTGTGGACGCCTTCTGTCATGGCAACGACGTCTGAAGCGTAAATAACACGTTGCTGTTTGTTACCAAGAGACGCGATTAATTTCATGCTGAGACCGATATCCTCGGTCATGGTGTCTGAATCGTACAGACCAACTTCTTTTATCAAATCAGTTCGGTAGGTCGAAGCGACCCCGCCGATAATAAACTCTGTGTTGGTCATGCTGTAAAACTTCTTGGAGCGGTAGCCGACCAGATGTTCAAAACGCTGCACTTTGGACAGGATCGTGCCAGTGTCGATCAGGCGTACATTGGCAGCCACGCCCATGATTTTGGGATCACGAAAGTATCGGACGGCGCGCTTGATGCTTTCGCGGTGTAGTACCGAATCAGCATCTAGGCACATTGTTAGGTCGCCTTTGACGGTGTTAGCAATGGCGTTGTTGAGTGCAGCTGCCTTGCCGCCATTCTTCTGAGCGATACGAACGGTACGGATCTGAACCTGTTGCCGATCAAACCGGCGCTGTACGGCACCACGATTAACCTCAAGTCGCAGATCTCGACCCAATCGTCGCTGTATGTTGGCCTTGCGATGCATCGTACTACCAACGCGAGCTTGTGGTAAATGCGCAATGTAATCATGCACGATCTGGGATGTAGCGTCCGTTGAACCATCGTCTACCACAATAACTTCGATGTTTTGATAGGTGCTCGCTAGGATTGAATCAAGTGTTCGACGGATAACCAGCGATTCATTGTGGGCTGGAACAACGACACTCACTAGCGGCTGGTAGGTTGAGGGTTGTTTGGGCCTACGATTTTCGCGAAATTTTTTAATATCGTACACATTGGCACCAACAATGAAGAGTCCTAAATGTACGAGACTGATCATATTGACGACTGCCAACATGTACAGGAGCGTCGGGTTCATTAGTTAACCTCCACGAGGTCAAAAACAAATAGTTGTCGGTCTTGATAAAAACTGCCTGTGCAAGTCTGGACTGTCAGGATTGGCTTGCCTTCGTAGTCAAAAATGCCAGCTGATTCAGTTGGTTCGACCACGCGTACTTTGTTGAGTCGATAGTGGAATTGGTGGCCATTTGCCGTTGTGACAATGGCTTCGGCATCGGCTTTGATGTTGTGTAGTGGTGCAAATACTTCGCGGCGGTAGTGACCGTACAAAAAGGTGTTACCCGCCTTGTTGTTCGGCTTTGGTGTTATGGTCGCGTACTGCACTTTGTCGCGACTGAGGCTCCACTCGCCTGTTTGCTTGTTGTAATAACCGTCGACAATCTTGAGGTCGAGTTTCAAGCTGGGGACTTGGAATCTAACGGGCTGACCGGAAATAGTAGGTTTGTTTGGTTGGGCGGCGCTGACGTGCGGCGTTGTGGCAATCGAGATTGGCTTTGGACCGAGTGGGTTGTTCAGTAGGAGTACCGAACTCGCAATAATAACCAGGGCGGCAACTGCCAGAACCTTGGTGTTGGTCAATATGTTTTTGGGGCTAAATGGTGCATTAGCCTTGGCTGTAATCGTATTCTTCATGCTTCCACCTTTGCTAACAAAAAGAGGGCAGTACTTGCCATATAACAAGTACGTACCCTCTCTGTTTTGTTAGCGTTGGCTCTTATTGAGCCTTCTTGGCCACCATACGAACGAGTGACGACAGCAGGATGGCCCCACCGACCACCAAGCCAACGTAGGCTACGATCGTAAGGATGGTGTTACCGCCAGTGTTTGGCAGTAAGATAGCTCCCCCTACTAGGGGAACTGTTGGTTTGCCTCCGTACATATGTACTCCTTCTTTGGTTAGGCAAGAATTTGCTATGAGCAGGCCTAACCACCAACCAAATGGCTGGTGGTTGTGCGCACCCTTTTCACACAAATTCCCTCACATCATACACTATTTTATATAGTTTGTAAATACATTAGCGTAATTATTTGTGTTTTATTAAAACTTATTGCAATATTATCTTTTTTTGTTATACTCAATGGATGACTATAAAGCGTTGGACTAATCACTTGTCAGGGCTGGCTCCGTTGATTGTGGCACTATTCGTGACCACGGGACTAACTGTTTCAACCTTTGCCGCTGCCGCTATCGTCAATCCTACTCCTAGCGCCAAAATATCCTTTACGTTCGACGATGGGTTGCAAAGCTCTTACACAAATGTCGCGCCCCTACTGCAAAAGCATGGTCTGACCGCAACCAACTACGTAATCACTGGTTGTGTCGGCAAAACCACCATTCCAAACACCTGCCACGCCAACAACGATGCAAAATACATGACATGGGCGCAAATCAAAGCCCTACAAAACACGTACGGCTGGGAGATCGGTTCACACACCGCTACCCACCCATATCTCGCTACCAAGGATGCTTCAGATGGACAGCCGAATGTCCTGACAACAGCCCAGGTCAACACAGAGCTTGCTACCAGCAAAAACGCTCTGCTTGCACACGGCCTCGACGCAAAGGCGTTCTCTACCCCATATGGCGATTACAATCCCGCTGTGCTTGCGCAAATTGCCCAATATTACGAAAATCAACGTGGCTTTGCGGATAACGCCAACAACAATTGGCCCTACAATGAATACCTCCTATACGACATGCCGGTGCAGGTTGGTGTGACGGTCGCACAAGTCAAAGCCCGTATTGATCAGGCGATTGCCAATAACCAATGGCTTATTCTAACGATGCACGATGTAAAACCATCGCCCAGCAAGAATCCGGACGACTACCAGTACGGCACCACGCAGCTGGAAAATATCGCAACGTATGTCCAAGCAAAGCAAGCTGCCGGACTTATCAAATCGGTAAATGTCAGTGATGGACTAGTTAAGAGTACGGCTAACTTACTCCCGAACAGTACGTTCAATAATGGCATTGCCGACGGCTGGACTACCGACAGCCCTAGCAACATTATTAAAGTTGCCAATAACAAGGGTAGCTATCCTGACGCAGTTAATTCAATTCGATTTGTCTCACCAGCCAACGGTGCGGTCGGCCATCTATTCTCGCCACTCGTGCCAGTCAACGCCACACAGACCTATATGCTCAAGACTTTTCTGAGTTTGCAGCAAATTTCAACGGGTAACGTCGGATTTTACATTGATGAGTATGACGCCAGCGGTAACTGGATTTCTGGGCAGTACAAAAAAGCCGAGGGCAGCGTGTGGGTTGAGAATCTGAATTTTACCTATCAGCCGACCAGTCCAGCCGTTGCACAGGCCAGGTATCAGTTCATTATGAACGGTACCGGGATTAGGGGCTTTTTGGACAATGTGCAGTGGTTTGTCACACAAACCAGCACTCAGACAACTCTACTCGCCAACGGCGAATTTAATGCTGGCATCAACGCTGGTTGGAGCACGGATAGTCCGGTCGGGATTTTGGCTGACCATGCGGGCAATGGCAATCCTGTTGACACTGTTGCGGCAGCAGACTCAATTCATCTGACAAGCAGCAGCATCGATACTCACCTGTTCGCGCCAAAAGTCGCCGTCAGTAGCCCAACTAGTTACGATATCTACAGCTACGTTGATGTGCGTTCTATCCAAAGCGGCGAGGTTGGTTTCTACATCGACGAGTATGATGCCAGTGGCAACTGGATTTCTGGACAGTACAAGACGGGCGTCAGATCGGTCAGTAAAGGTGAGGTTGGCTTCAGCTATACACCTAGCTCAAGCACTGTTTCTAGTGCCAGTCTGCAGGTGATCGTGGTTGGTGGCTCAGGCATCAACGCCTACTATGATTCGGCGCGTTGGTTTGCAGCCAACTAATCCGCCTCTGATATAATCTGAGTAGCTCACGCGCGGGTATAGTTCATCGGCTAGAATGCGAGTTTTCCAAACTCGAGAGGAGAGTTCGATTCTCTCTACCCGCACCACAACATCTAAAACTAATTATTGTTAGTCTTAGATGTTGTGCTAGCGGAGAGGGCGAACTCGGTAGCGAGCAGAGCGAGTGAAGAGTTCGATAGCAAGGAGCACGCACAGGAGTTTACTCCGAGCATGCGACGCAGATATCCCAAAGGAGCCAAAGGCGGCGACGGATTCTCTCCGCTGAGAAATGCCACAGACATTTGGCCCCGGTAGCTCAGCTGGATAGAGCAGGAGACTTCTAAGCTTCAGGTCGTAGGTTCGAACCCTACCCGGGGTACCAAATAAAAAACTCAGCGTATGCTGGGTTTTTTATTTGGTCTTTCATGTGTTCGAATCTACGGCCCAAAATTTTGAGCCAGCAAAAGATTGCGAGGTCGTAGGTTCGTAAGGAGCGAGTATCACAGAAGCTTGCTTCGAGAAACGGAGCGACGGAATAGCGGAGTGAGCCGCGTCCCCCCACCCTAAGGATAAAAGACACGACACTAACTATTCCGCCAATAATCAAATCTCCGTACTAGTGGTGACAGCCGTAACTTTGTTACTATTATTCTATGGAGCTAAAAATTCAATGTAGTGGGTACGAGATCAACACTGATTGGCTTGAAGGTGCCGATAAGTCAAAAATACTGATTGTACTACCCGGTTATTCATCATCCAAAGCTCGTCAGAATGCTCACGCCACAGCCATGGTTCAATCAACTGGAACGAATGCACTTGTCGTTGATTTTAGCGGTCACGGAACTAGTCCTTTTCAGCTAAGAGATACGCGACCGGCACAACATTTTCTTGAGCTTATCTACGTATTTGACTGGCTTAAGGAACAATATCCTACTGCCGAAATTAGCTTGTCGGGTTCAAGCTATGGCGGCTTTTTGGCTGTACAGCTTACGAAGTATAGAAAGTTCAAGAATCTCGTTCTTCGAGCACCTGCCATCTACAAACCAGCCGCATTCTATGACCCTTGGTCCATTCGAATTGATAACCAGGATGCATACGATGAGGAGATTGTAAAATATCGAAAGAGTAGTGGTGATTTGGCAAAGCATCCTTTACTAGCCAGGGCTTCATCGTTTAACGGAAACACTCTGGTAGTAGTACATGAGAAGGACGAAATAGTGCCACGTGAGACTACTGACGCATACATCCATGCTTTCAATGCAGATAGTATGGTCGCGAAAGGTTTTGCCCACAGTGTCGATAAAAACAATCCAGATCAGGCAACTCTTACCATGTACACTGACAGGATTTCACATTGGCTCAATAAACATTGAGTTTACGTTAGTTTTCTGGACGAAAATTATGCCAAAACACATAGAAATCGTAGATGAGTTTAACCGACCGACTGGTCGGCAAGCAACCATCAACCAATCACTGGACAAGGGGTTGTGGCACCGTGGTGCCGTGGTAGTGGTCTGTACCAAGACAGGTTTTATCCTGGTACAAAAACGTAGTAGCAATATGCGTATGCACCCGGGACAGCTAGATATTTCCGCAGGTGGCTTCGTTGACATCGGTGAAGATCCAGAAGACACGGCAATTCGCGAAGTACACGAAGAGCTTGGCCTTACAATCCATAAGTCACAACTTAATTTTTTGTACATTCACCGCAAAAATCACGTCCTGCCTCGTCGGCAAGGTTTTTCACGCGCATTTGTGTATTGTTACGTCATTTGCTTACCTGACGAACATGTAAGCATTGTGCCACAGGCAGAAGAAGTTGCGTGGGCACGATTTTTACCATATCGCACCGTGCGTCGTATGGCCCTAGGTAGCGCCATCAGACACATTGGACGATTTGAGCCGAGGCGTGCCTATTATCGTCGATTACTACTTGCAGCCAAGCCGTTTATGAAACATTAATAATTGCAGATAATTGACCGTGTGTATATTTTTTAATATAATATACTCATGAGAGAATTTGACACAAGTTACGCTTTTGGCAATGAGCCCCACCTGGAGATTTTGATGCAGGAAGGCTTACATGAAGGAAATTGGCATACTGCCAAGGAAATGGGTGTGCAGTGGTGGCAGAACAGCGACCCGAGAGATGACAGTATTATGAATGCTGCCCAAGCCGGCCTGCCGATTGTCGTCAGTAACCCAATGTACACAGACGGCTTGCCTCGTCGATCGCAAGACGAAGGAAATTTGCTCGCTGGTGTTTATCTATTTCCGTACGGCGTTGTTGATCGACCGTCATAAGATACCTATTTGTTGAAAAATACACCCACATCAACTATAATCACCCCTGTTACCACTCAAATGTTTTATGAGGAAGCGTCACGTTGCGGCGGATGTAGCTCAGTTGGTTAGAGCGCCTGATTGTGGTCCAGGAGGTCGGGAGTTCAATTCTCCTCATTCGCCCCAAACAAAAAGTCCAAAC
>JAGQNT010000083.1 GCA_020427965.1 Candidatus Saccharimonadota bacterium
AAGAGCAGTGGTTCCGTATGGTTTGTTAACGTAAATATTGGCAAGGGTTGACGACCCGGTAATGGTTTGGTTGGAGCTGCCGTTAAAGACCATGATACCGTTCTTTGCGGTAGTGTCATACGCTCCTCCGCCGCTAAGACCACCAACCAGACTGCCACCAAGGTACAGGGAGTCGCCCGCTGTAGGCTGCTTCAACTCGCCCGAATTAAGGACCAAGACCTTATTTACATACCGGCTTCCCGAACTGATGGTCACTCCTGCCGAATTGTTGACGCGTACTGAATCAATAGACTGTAAGCTGCCCCATTCAATTCCAACGGTGTGTGCTGAACTTCCGTTAAAAACCAAACCCGCTCCACTTGCATATGAAATGCTACCCGTGCCATTGATTGTCGGGTTTGCCGCCGTGCCATCAACAATTACTGCGCCACCGGATCTGACGGGGTATGCACTTGTGTTAATAGTGTAAGTAGTTGTCGAACTGGGAGAAAATCTTACCTCCGATGGAGCGACCGCAGCGGAAGTCGGCCATTCATTGCTAACAGTCAGGGATCCGCCATCATAAGTTAGTTTACCAGTTGAAGCGAAGGCGAAGCTGACCGGCTGGGAGACCGAACCGCCGACGGTTGGCTCGCCGCTTGTTCTGGCAAAAGTGCCGTTTATCGTAAAGGTCCGTGTTGTTCCGTTGTTGCTCCTGAAATCAACTGCTCCGTTACCCAAGGAAGTCGCGGCTGTCGCATTCAAGGTAATATTATTGAAAGCCAAATCACGGTCAGACCTGAATACTGATCGCCGATTTCCTTGGAATACAAAGCCGCCGCTGGTGAAGTCGCTTGCGGCGGTTACGTCAACTATGATCTTTCCATGAGTCGTTGCATTGATAATCGTAATCAAGCCAGAACCGGACGTAAATCCTCCCGCAGTTACGGTCAGGGTAAACAGGTCGATATTCGCGCTGCTTGTGACGGTAACACCTCCCGTATTGTTTATGACCAAGTCGTCCATAGAGAACTTTTGGGATCCACCCATGACTTGTGCAGATCCACCTTGAAAAGTGATAATCCCGCCTGTAAGATCCACGTCACCGGCTGAAGTTGAGTTGTTGATGAGGTCACCGTTCAAATTTACGTCAAAGCCGCCATTTCCGAGTTGACCTCCGCTATTGATCACCAAACTGTCGA
>JAGQNT010000084.1 GCA_020427965.1 Candidatus Saccharimonadota bacterium
AATGAAGATTGCAATTCCTGTGCTTTTCTGCATGCTGCTGTCAGTGGGCCTCGCCCAAACTTGCAAGACCGTGATGGGTGGTTCTCTCGGAAAGACAACCGAAGGCATGCAAATGTGCTTCGGCCAGAATCTGAACTCTAATACTTCCTACGGAATGTCTCAGAAGTGCAAGGCCAGTGGAAATTTCTGCGCTTTCGGAAACGGACAAGGTCTCGCCACTCCTCCTGCTGATCTCTCTAACATGACTTGCAGCAACGCTACTGCTCCTCTTCCATCAGGTGGAATGGCAGTCGCTGGAGATACTTGCGGCGCCCAGGGCCCATTCTGCTATGGCGGCTTCAACTGCACAAAGAACACTTGCAAAGCTAGCGCCTCTAGAATCGGAGTTGCCTGCACTAACTCTACTGCCTGCGACATCGGCCAATACTGCTCCTCCACTATGGGAAGCACTTGCCAGGCCTATCCAGCCATCGGAGCCAACTGCACTACTGACGATAGCCTCGATCAGGTCAACCCTTGCGGTCCTGCTGGAGTTTGTTTCGCAAACATCACTGGAACTCTTACGAATGGAACCTGCGTTGCCGTGAACTCTCTCGCTGTCGGAACATAGATTGCCAACAAAAACAACAACCACAACAACAACATGGCATCTTCACTTTGCGCTTCATTCTACGGTGCTGCTGACGTCCAAAATGCTCAAAACATGTACTGCTTCACCGCCCCAACCAGCACCAACACTTCCACTCTCATGCAGGGATCTCAGGTTATGGGAGCCACTTGCGACGTTCAGCATTACGAGAACTCCTCTGCTCTCACAATGGTGACGAAGACTGACAACAGCACTGTTTCCCTCTGCGGATTCAACCAGAACGGAAACTCATACTGCGGACTGAACCAGGGAGACCAGATCATCATGAACTTCGACAAGTTCCAGATGGGACAGAAGTCTGCCCTCGCCGCTAAGTGCCACGGAATGTCTACTATCGTTAACTGCACTCAGTACTCCATCCCCAACTACACTCCTTCCGGATCAGGCGTCTCTGGCGCTTGGGCCAAGAGCGGACCTTGGACTACTTGGAAAGTCAGATTCCTCGCTGCCTATAGTAGCCAACAGATGTTCGCTAACGTTGCCAATAACGTCGAGGCCGTTCAGCAGTCTATCACTGCCGGATTCTGGTCTAGCAACGCTTCCACCTTCGGAATCTTCGCTGCTCTCGTTTCTTTCCTCGCGATCGCATTTTAATGGACCTAATTTCAATTAG
>JAGQNT010000085.1 GCA_020427965.1 Candidatus Saccharimonadota bacterium
AATAAAAAAGCCGGTACACCGGCTGTCTTGCGACAGTGGTGTACCGGCGTTGTTGCTTGTCTACTTTTTAGAGTCTCGTAAAGACCGGGATTACCGCTCCAGCAATACTGTTGATGTAACGGTTGCCTTCTTCATCCCATGTCATCAACAATCCACCAAAACGACTTTCCGGATCACCCAACAAAGCCATCAAACGCTGCACTTCCCACAATGCGTCTTTAGCTTCCAGTTTGACTTCACGGGTCTCGCCTGGCTCAATCGCTGCGTCATTATCCAATGTCAAGCCTGTTGCAACCAGCTCTCTCGGATAATCAGGATCAAGATGCTCACGGCCCAGCGCGTTTACAAAACGTACACCCGCTGTCGTGAACTCACCAATGTTGATCGCTGTATCACCATTGTTGGTAACGTCCATGGTAATACGTAATGCACGCCCTGGTACGTCATAGTTAGCATGCGTTATTCTGATCGCTACCGGGTTTGGCTCAATCGGCAGTGGATCTATCTTGGACTCACCAGCCTGAATCGGAATCGTATATGGATAGGTGCTTTCCGTATAACGATAACCACCCCATACCAACGTACAGGTCAGTATCGCTACCGCCCACGCTACCTTACGATCCATTGGATCCAACAACAGGTCATCACCATACGCCAATAATACACGGCTACGTGGCAAAAACATCGGACGTGCTACATAATAGCCAATCCAGAATATGCCCAGACCCGTCCATACAAGATGCCAGAATATACCATTGGCAAAGTTGAAGGTCTCTGTATCAATAGTATCGCCTGTCAGTGTCTTGATAGGGTTGGTAAAGTCATCCCAGTTACCTGTGATGTTCATCCACGATGCAGGCCCTGCAATCGGTCCTGCGTCTTTTACGTTAACCATCGCGTGCATATGATGACGGCCAGGTATACGCGCTTTCAGCTTGACTTCAAATTCATAGTCACGACCAATAACCAACGGCCCTGATATGAACATCGGTTCGCCATTCAGCTTGGTGCTCAAACGAACAAATACCGGACTCGGACTACCAACGTTGAAGAACGCACGCTCCGGCTTGCCAACCGCACGGGGCCAGTCTTCCGCCAGGTGAAACTTTCCTGACATGGTCGCAATGTCGTTCACCTTGGTGACCTTAGGCTCCCATCTCATGTCGTACCATTGGATGGAACGCATACGCAAAAATGGCTCCTGTGAACGTTCACCATGCGCCGCTACCGGTGTCACGTCTACCGCTACTGTCAACGCCAGTGTCGCGGCTCCTATCGCTGCGCCATACAATCCCATGACGCCAAGCTTAAAGATGTTCTTTATTTTCATTATTTGATCCTCTCTGCAAATCCTGCTTCACCATATGCCGTAACGTCCATCTTCATTGAAATACGGCCTCTTTCGCCTTTAACATAGTAAAACGCGGTGCAATAGATTTTGCCAAAGTACCACCATACACAGAACATCAGCATGGATACAAAGGCCGAGAAGAACGCCGCAATCACCGTGGTGTGTCCACCAAATGTCCTCAGTGACCCTTGTTCAATCAATCGAACATATTCCGGTGTACCTGTACGTACATACAAGAATCCCGTGTAGTCAGCTACTGAAAGCAATACGCCTTCTACAACCACCGGTAAGTGGGTTGGACCAAATATCGGCCAGTTGCCAGGATAAAAGAACAATCCCCAGAATCCGCCACCAATCAATGCTGTAACCAACCAGTTTCCTGTCAACAACAAGATCGTGTCAAGCATCAATGCGCCTGGTATCATTGTCGATGGCAATACAAAGTTGATCGGATAGTGTGACCACCAGTAAAAACCCCAGTAACGCGTCAGCCATTCACCTATTAACAGGCAAACAATACATAAGGTCGCACCATACGGTAAACGGTAGTTTACCCACAGATAGTACATCAATGCCGCACAATACATAACGCCTACAATCGGTGTCACTACCGGCCACCACTGACAGTCTTTCCGATCCAACCAGAAATGCCAGTGACGTGCCAATAGCATGAAGTGCATGT
>JAGQNT010000086.1 GCA_020427965.1 Candidatus Saccharimonadota bacterium
GCGCTCAATATCCAGATGTCGCAGCCCAATGGCAATAAAACAACTATCCCACAACCACTGATGAGGATACAGGTCTCCAGCGGGGACGGTGTGAGTATGATGATCGTTATCTTGGAGAACGGTGCGGGCAGCCTCGAATACGGCTTTGTTATCTTGCATATGCTTTTAAAGTATAACGCACTCTATTTGGCCGCGTTAGTTTAGCGGTAATTGGTAAAACTGAGTGGAAAGTCCAAGTCTTTGCCACGTAGCAGGCTCATGACCGCCTGCAGGTCATCCTTACTACCCGACATAACACGGACCGCTTCGCCCTGGATTTGCGTTTTGACCTTGGGGTATTCATCTCTGATAAGTTTCGTGAGCTGTTTTGCTTGATCCTGATTCAGGCCATGCTTAAAAGGGACGTCCTTGGTAGTTTTGAGGTTTGCTTCAACCACTTCGCGGCTTGTATCAAGAACTTTCTGACTTTGGCTACGGGCGGCCAGTTTCTTGCGAACAATGTCGAGAATAGCGTCTATCTGCCAATCGCCATTGCCGGTTATCTTGAGTCCAACCTTGTCATCCAGCCATTCTACGGCCGCTGGCGTGCCCTTGAAGTCGTATCTATTGATTAGTTCGCGCTGTACCTGGTCAAAGACGTTATTCATCTCGGCCTTGTCGTACTCACTAACTGCATCGAAACTAAATGTTGGCATTGGCTCGTTGCTCCAGGAGATTAGCTACTACATCGTCAAGACTAGTCAATACTGGAACCTGGAATTCATCTGCTGTGTGGCGGAAGTAGCGTTGACTGTCAAATTCACAGCCCGGTTCGATCCCGATGGAGATTGGTAGTTTGGGATCGTACATCAGCCAGCCGGCATACCTTTGCAGTTCCTGTGCGGTTGTTTTAGCGTATGGCCTGCCTGCTTCGTAGTCCAGTGAAAAGTCCTGCCGGGGTATCCAAAACAGAGTACCCCCTGAATGTGCAGCCCGCCACAGGTGTAATTTTTCCCAGTCAACCTGACTAGAGTAGTTAAACGTGCCGTCCAGGTATTCTCTTCGAGGGTTTGCAACGTGGATGTGGGAGGAGTCGGTAAAACTCTCTTCGATGAGCCGGAATCCTTCACGTTGCCAATCTGGTGCGCCCTGGATAGGTCCAGCCAGAAAGAAAAGACGTTCAGTGTTAGTCACTTGCACTGCTTCGAGTGGTTGATGCTCCCTGGCCATGACTGTAGTATATCGCGACGATTGCGTTTCCCACAAAACCATTGGCAAACATAAGCACATTGGTATACTTATAGGCACCATTAAGCGTTAGCTGAAAGGAACAAATGAAAACGAAATTTAGTAACCTGGCACTGATCTTGATTGCCGTGCTATTTGTAGCCCTATTGGCAGGACATCCAGTATCAGCCAGGGGTGAGAACAGTGGCTCTGGCTCGTCGAGCTCCGGCTCCTCTGGCAGTGATGATTCGAGCAGTGACGACAACGAGCAAGAAAATGAAAACGAAGTAGAGAACGAGACGGAGCATGAATCCACCGAAGTTTCACATCGCCTGAAGCAGTTTAGGGTGAATGGTTCCTCCGAACTTGCCAAGATGCGCAAAAATGGCCACGAACACACGCACGAACAACGGATGAAAATCTGCGAAAACCGTGAAAAGACCATCAACAACAAAGTCAATGCCTTTGGTGGTCACGCTGAAAGCTACCTCAACAGACTTGATGGCATATTTGAGAAAGTTCAGGCCTACCAAACAGAACAGCAGTTGCCCGTTTCCAACTACGACGAACTAGTCCAGGCAGTAGCCGGGGCGCAGACTGATGCGACCACAGCGGTCGCGGCCCTAAAGGTGGTTGCCGTCAACATTGATTGTTCAGCTGATGACCCGGCTGCAGGGCTCAGCACCGTAAAAGAGGCCGCGCACGAAGCACGTGATGCCCTGAAGGCTTACCGAACTGCGCTGAAGAACCTGGTCAAGGCCATGATTCAGGCCAGTGATACTACAACTGACGACAGTGGGGAGGACAACTAATCATGCGTAAACTGAACCAATCAGGCATGGGACATGTCGCACTACTACTCGTTGTAGTCGTCGTGGCAGTGGTGGCTTTTGCGGGCTACCGTGTATGGAGCGCTCAGCAGGATAGTGCCACACCAACAGAGACGGCTACGACTACGTCAATTCAGTCCAAGGCAGACTTAGTCGAAACTAGTAGCGTACTTGACGATACAAGCAGCGATCTCAATCAAGCGTTTGACACGTCGGCGCTCGACGAAGACATCGACAGCCTACTGTAGGATCGATTTTGCTCAACAACCAAGGGTTACTCCGCGAGGGGCCCTTTGGTTTTTGAGAAGTTTGGATAGGTCTGGTTCATGGCCTGCCGAAGCCGCTCGTTTCGTGCGTCCCTCAGTTGTGCCGAGACTGCTCGCAAAGTACCTTGTTTGAGAATGTTTACAGTGTTACCGAATGACCAATATGAGCTAATTCGAGGGGGTTCGCGCAGATCAATGAGTGGAGTTACTACAAAGTAATCTGGCAAATGCTGTGCCAGGATGCCCACGCAAGGCAGAACTGGTAAAACTGTCGGCGTCGCATCATGCACGCGTCGCATCTGTTCACGGACCTCATCAGGCGACATTTGCTTGTATGCATCGTAGTCATGGTCCGGGGGTTGAATGGTGAAAGTGAGCGGAGCACCATCTCTGTGGTGACTGAGCAGGACGGCTTTGCCCATGTACTGTTGAAGTTCATCAGAACATGTCGCATCGCCCGTTTCTATAGCCCTTACAACCTCAACATGACCGATGCCCAATTGAATGCCAATATTCTCACCAATTACACTCTCGGCGGTTGCGATCCCCATATGTCCCTTTACGTTATTAACACGCTTCTGAGGTCATTGTAGACCCAAAAACCCAAAATGCAAACGACACGCTCATGCTTTTTCACAGCATCCCTGTTGGAAGCCTGCTATACTGATGTGCAATGAGCTACGACAATAGTAAAGTTAGTGCAGTTGCTGAGTTGCTAGAAAAGCGCTTCGATGAACTTCAGCTAAAAAGTGACATCCTGAAGGCGCCTGAGTTACGCGAACTCTATGCGCAGATCCCTACCATGCCCGCCGAAGAGCGAGGTGCATTTGGCCAGGCTATCAACCGATTGAAGCAGGACCTGGAGGCAAAGGTAGCGAGCCACCAAGATCAAGCTGAATCTTTGCCCGCAATCGATGTAACTGCTCCAATGGACGTTAACAGTCCAGCCCC
>JAGQNT010000087.1 GCA_020427965.1 Candidatus Saccharimonadota bacterium
GACGAATTATCCGACACTGGTCCCGGCGGAATCTACGCCATCGCGCTATTTGCCGCCATGTTGGGTGCGGTATACAAGCATCGGCAGCTTAACCATCGGTAATAGGCTCTTGTACTTATGAAAAAGCCGGTCGAGAGACCGGCTTTTTCATTGGTACACCGGGAGGGATTCGACCTTGGCTTTGCCAACCCAGCTCCCAAGGTCGCCGGGCTACGGGCGGCTGAGCGCCACTGGCGCTCGCGTTCTCAACCCTCGCCGTAGACCAACAAAAAAGCCTGCCAAAGCAGACTTTCTTGTTGGTACACCGGGAGGGATTCGAACCCCCGACCCTCTGTTCCGAAGACAGATGCTCTAATCCGCTGAGCTACCGGTGCTTACAATTCGGGCAACTACTATCTTACCAGAGATGTAACAGATACGATAGGGGTGGGGAACTGAAGTGAAAAACTTCATAGCCGAGTCTCAGCACTCGAGGCTACGATGTATGTATCGTTAAGTAAAGGAGAAGGCGATGTTTCGAGTATCGGTACCACAATGTCGACAACCAGTCGGTATTTGGCGTGAATCCCGCCCCTATATGGGCTGTGACATCCGTCAAGGCCATTTTGCCTAGCGAAAAATTATGAACGAAGGAGGCGCGTATGGGTATTATTGTGGCAATTATTCTTGGTGGAATCGTGGGAGCACTGGCAGCCCGTCTAATGGGCCGTGATACGGGCATAATCATGAGTATCATCATCGGCGTACTCGGTTCTTTTATCGGTAGCTGGTTGTCTATGCTATTTACCGGCTCGGACAGAGCGTTCCCGGCGTTTAGCTGGGTAGGGTTGTTCTGGTCGTTCATGGGGGCGTTGATCTTAGTTTTCATCGTCAACATGTTGAGTCGCCCGCACCACACGCAAGTCTAGGCAAGAGAGCTTTTAATACAGGGCAGTTTTGTACAACTGCCCTGCTCTTCTATGTTGTATATTTTGCAATGGATACCTTTAATAGGAGGGCGTATGGTACCTAAATAGATAGGGTAAATTTGACACAAATCCCCTATTACTATACAAAGTATAGTAATGAAGAATAACAGAGGAGAAGGTATGAAAGCAGCGCAAATTCGGAAATTCGGTGATCCATCAGTGGTGCAGATCGTGGACGTCTCTACCCCGGAAGTAAAAGAGGGGTATGTACTGGTGAAAGTTCACGCCGTCAGCTTAAATCCCTTCGACACAGCTATGCGCATCGGCAGTGTTCCTTTTGAGTTGCCAGCGACACTCGGTGGAGACTTTGCGGGCGTTGTTGAGGCAGTAGGCCCGGATGTCACCAATGTGGCCGTCGGTGACAAAGTCTACGGCCAGGCCAATATACTCGGTGGCAACAGTGGTGCATTTGCGGAGTATGCTCTCACAAAGGCAGACCAAATTGCCAAAATGCCAACAACCGTAAGCTATGTCGAAGCGGCATCGCTTGTGTTGGTTGGCGTCAGCGCACTCCAAGGATTGTCGGAGCATATCAATTTACGGCCAGGCCAAAAAATACTGATCCAAGGTGGCTCTGGCGGTATTGGTACCGTCGCGATCCAGATTGCAAAAGATGCCAAAGCTCACGTCGCTACAACGGTCAATGGGTCAGTTATCGGTACCATTCACGCACTGGGTGCCGACGAGATTATCGACTACGAAACGCAGAATTTCGAGGAAGTGCTAGACCATGATTTTGACGCAGTTTTTGACACCGTAGGCGGGGATACCTTCCTGCGATCACTCAACATGTTAAAACCCGGTGGAGTGGCAGTATCAATGATTGCGCAGCCCGAAGAAACGATTGCCAAAGAAAAAGGCGTACAGGCTATGATGCAGCATACCAAGGTAAACGCTGAGCGTTTGCAGGCCCTCTGTGCTCTGATTGACGCAGGTACCGTGACGCCGCATGTTGCCCAAACATTCCCTTTTGCCAGGATAACCGATGCCTTCACAATCCGTGAAACAACCAGTATTACTGGTAAAATCGTGCTTGAAGTCTAGCTAGTCTTGGCGTCGGATGGTGACGGCTGCTAGAATCAGGGCTACTGTGCCAAAAGTAGCCACAATCAACAGATCTTTTGTGAGGTCGCTCGTCCAATCTGAGTATCGGGTGACTTGTTGCATGGCTTCGACGCTATAGGTTAGTGGCATGACATTCGCGAACCACTGCAGGAATGTAGCCATCTGTTCACGGGCCACAAAGAGGCCACAGGTCAGGAGTTGCGGCAGAATAAAGGCGGGCATAAATTGTACGGCTTGGAATTCTGATGTGGCAAAAGCACTCATGAACAGTCCGAGTGAGCTGCCTAGTAGTGCTGAAACGACAGCGCACAACAGAACCGGCAAAGTGCCGCCCGCAACGGTTACACCTAATAGTCCCAGGACGACCACAGACGCAATTGAGGCCTGTAGAAACGCCAGAAAAGAAAAGGCCAGGGCATAGCCAAAAATAAAATCAGCCTTTGACATTGGATACGTCATCAAACGATCTAACGTACCTGTGCTGCGTTCACGAAGTGTTGCAATTGACGTGATAATAAACATTATTGTCAGCGGGAAGATGCCTAGAATCATAGGAGCGATGGCGTTGAAGGTTTGTGGTTGGCCATCAAAAACGTATTTTAGAATGGTCAACAGTACACTCGGCACAACCATGATCAATGCCAACGTACGATGGTCGTGACTGAGCTGTTGTAGCACGCGCAGGGCGGTTGCGAATGTTTTCCTTAGGCTCATCGTTGCTGTCCTTTTACGAGGCGCAGAAAGGCTTGCTCAACCGATTTTGCGTTCGTCTGCTGCGAGAGTTCTTTCGGTGAGCCCTGTGCCAAAACCCTACCTTCCCGCACTAAGACTAGGCTGTCACAACGTTCGGCTTCGTCCATGACGTGGCTAGAAATAATCAGCGAGGTGCCCTCATCAGCCAAGCGACGAAATAACTCCCAAATCTGATCACGCAACACCGGATCTAATCCAACAGTTGGTTCATCTAACACCATTAATTCTGGTTTGCCAATCAGGGCGACGGCAAGCGATACTCGTTGTTTCTGTCCACCCGATAGGCTGGAGACGATCTGATCAGCTTGTGGTGTCATGTCGACGACGTCTAACAGTTGAGCGAGTGCCGCTTTTTGATCCCGCCGCTTGATGCCGAACATGGTGGCAAAATACTGCAAGTTTTGCCTGACGGTTAAATCGGGATAGACGGAATTTTCTTGAGTCATATAACTGAGGCGAGCTCGCAGGCTGGCTGATCCAGCAGGAAGATCGATGACAGTCAACTCCCCCTTCGTGAGCTTTTGACGTCCCACGATGCAACGGATCAGTGTGGTTTTACCAGCACCTGATGGACCAATAAAGCCCACAACTTGACCACGGGGAATCGACACATTCACACCGTCGAGCGCTTTGAATTTTCCATCAAAAACAACGGATACCTCTTTGGCTACGACGACATTGGTTTCGATTGCCATAGTACTACCAGTTAAACACAACCGTTTCAACACCTCAACGTCAAGGGTTGGTGAAAATTCGACCATAAGCGATAATGGTGTATAAGGATGGGCAGTCAATTGAAAAAAAATGTCGGAGTCATCGTCCACAAGTCGGGCGTGTCGTTTCGTGTCTGGGCACCGTTTGCGAATGCGGTTGCTGTCACCGGCTCATTTAACGACTTTGGTGAAACGCCACTGGCGAGTGAAAATGATGGCTACTGGTTTGTGGATATCGAAAATGCCCAAGCTGGGCAAGAATATCGCTATCTCATCACGAATGGTGACCAGAAATTATCCAAAAACGACCCCAGAGCCTTGGCGGTGACTACTTCAGCGGGTAATTCGGTTATTGTTGACACTGATTTCGATTGGGAAGACGAGACCTTTGCGCCGGTGGCGGTCGAAAAGCAAATTATCTATGAAATGCACGTTGGTACCTTTTACCGTTCTGACCCATCGACGATCGGTACATTTGAAGATGTGCAGGCAAAATTAGATTACCTGGTCGATCTGGGCGTCACAACGATTGAATTAATGCCAATTTCCACCATGTCGCCGGTCCGTGAGTGGTGGGGTTATACGCCGATGTATATCTATACCGTCGAGAGTCAATACGGCGGGCGTCGTAAGTTTCTAGAATTCGTCAACGAAGCACACAAACGTGGCCTGTCGGTAATTTTGGATGTTGTCTATAATCACCTGGGCCCTTCTGATTTGGACATTTGGCAATTTGACGGCTGGAGCGAAGACGGCAAGGGTGGTATATATTTCTATAACGACTGGCGTAGCAAGACGCCATGGGGTGATACGCGGCCCGATTTTGGTCGCCCAGAAGTTCAGCAATACATTTTGGATAATGTGCGGATGTGGATGCACGATTGTCACTTGGATGGCTTGAGAGTTGACTCAACTATCTTTATCCGTAATGCAGTCGGGCATAACGATGACCCAGGTTCTGATTTGAGTGAAGGCTGGCATCTACTGCAGCGCGTCAATGCGCTGGCGCGCAAGATTAAACCAGGTGCCTTTACGGTCGGTGAGGACATTGGGGCTAATCATTATA
>JAGQNT010000088.1 GCA_020427965.1 Candidatus Saccharimonadota bacterium
ATGATCATACATTTCTTTGTCCGACAGGCGGAATATCAGCGTCTTGTCGCCGACAAGTGCTTGGTCGTGACTCTCAGCATACGAAATCGTACGTTCTTCGGGGCGGTGCTGTGACAATTCATGGTAGAGGTGCGACACGTTCCATTTTTCGTCAGGAAGATCTTTTGTATGTTTAATCCAAAGATCGGGCGCGCCCATGCTCAGACGATAGTCAAATCCTGCGCCGCCATCCTTGATCGGCGCGGCCAGTCCCGGCATAGCGCTCATATCCTCGGCGATCGTTATAGCAGACGGCTTGATATCGTGTATCAGCTTGTTCGCAAGCGTCAGATAGGCTAGGGCATCTTTGTCGGTGTCCTGAAAGTACGCGTCATAATGGTCAAATGCCCGCCCCATGCCGTGATGGGTGTAGAGCATGCTTGTCACACCGTCAAAACGGAATCCGTCCATATGAAATTCATCCAACCAATACCGGCAGTTCGACAGCAGAAAATGCGCGACTTCGGCTTTGCCATAATCAAATACGCGCGAATCCCATTGTTCATGGTTGCCGCGATCTCCCTTATGGAAGAACTGGTTAAGGGTGCCGTCATACCGGCTGATACCTTCGTTTTCGTTCTTGACGGCGTGCGAATGGACAATATCCATAATCACGCGCAGTCCAGCCCGATGCGCAGTATCAACAAGCGCCCTTAGATCATCCGGCGAGCCAAAGCGCGAACTTGGAGCAAAAAAGCTCGACACGTGATAGCCAAAGCTACCGTAATAGGGGTGTTCGGCGATCGCCATTATTTGGATCGTGTTGTAGCCAGCAGCTTTGACTCGCGGGATGACCTCCCTTGCAAAGTCCTTATAGGTACTGATGTCCGCATTTTCGCCACTCATGCCCACATGGGCTTCATAAATAGACAAAGGACCATCGGGTGCCTTGAACTTTTGATCGTGCCACTCGTATGGTTTTTTTGGGTGCCATACGACAGCATCAAATAATTTTGTTTTCGGGTCTTGGACGACATAGGTTGCCCATGCTGGTACGCGATAACCATCGCCACCATCCCAATACATATGCAGTTTGTAATGGTCGCCGTGTTTTAAAGTTTCGGGCGGCAGGGTGATTTCCCATTCGCCATTTTGTGTTGCCTGTAGCCGGTAGCGCTCGTCATCCTCCCACGAGGAAAACTCGCCGACGAGATAGGCTTTGGTGGCTGCAGGAGCCCACTCCCGCAGCACCCAGCCGTTGTTTGTTCTATGCAGTCCGAAATGAAGATAACCGAGAGCAAATGTATCTATCGGTTGATCTCCAACTACCCATTTAGCGTACGCCCCCACGTGCGCTAATCGTTGCTGCAATTTCTGATGGTATGGCGCCAGCCATGGATCTGCTTTGGAAAGCTTTTCATCAAGAGGGAACAGAGAATTAACCATTACCTCTATGATACCACGGCACAAGGCGCCATATCAGATGTAAACGTACCTTATATTCTTCGCTTAACGAATTAGCAAGGTGCGTCGCCAGGTGTCCAGTAAGGAGAACCGTCTTCGGCGACACATGCAGCTTCACCCCAGAAGCTTGGTGCAGGAAGACGTTCAACTACAGGTGCTGGTGCTGGTGGAAGTGCAACAACTTCTGGGTTGTTAGCACCGTTTGCTGTTCGTGGGTCGAAGTCATCGTGTGCCCAGTTCCTTACGCCGTCTGCGTCGTAGAATTCAACGCGTGGTGAGTTTGGATCAGGGATCTGGTGACCGCCGCGGTTAAGCATGCCGTCAGCGATGCCGATTGCACCAGGTAGTGCAGAAAAGACATCGTGGCCTTGCGCGCCAAGGTTTGCATCACCATCGTCTTCACGATAAACACGCTCGTACTGAACGCCAGGGCGGACATTAAGAGGAGTGTCGGTTGGAATACCGATCATGTTGATGATTGGCTTGACCAGTGGGATGTCAGTGACAAGCGGGCTGTGGAAAGCACCGGTTCGTCCTTGAGGACCACCATACAGTTCAGCCTTGATGTTCGTACCATTTGTCTGGTTAATTGCCTGTGCAGCGACTACGGTGCCTTCAGAGAAGGCCAGGACGCGCTTGTGCTGCCATGCTGGTGTGTTGTTCAAGCGGTCAGTCAGGTCGACAACAGCTGGTGCAACAGATTGGTTCATTGTTTCTGGTCCCACAGGGAAGATGCTCGCAGAGTACTGAACAGTCTCAACGCCTTCGTTGCATGATGCAAGTCGGCCTTGGTCTGCCATGATTCCTCGTGCGCCTTCACCTGAACCGTCACCCATACCACCGATGACAAAGCACCTGTCAGCGCTTGCTGCGCCGGCGCCAACGCCAAGCATTAATGAAGCAGCTGCTGTAGCACCAAGTCCACATACCAAGCCGCGTTTAACAATACCGACCTTGCGATCGCCATTACTAATATTCTCGGCCGCATTAAATCTGGCCATAAATAACCCCTATTCTGCCCACCATTACGAATTGTGCGCTGAGCGTAACTCACGTCACGATATATGTCAATGTGAAATATCTTACAATTCGCAACAGGGGTACGACCTTTTTACAACACCTTTGGAAGCCACTCAAAACGCTTACTGTTTAAACGTCGTGCGACCTCTGTTGATTTCACAATATGTTATTTATACAACAATTATGACGCTTAAGCTACAACAGTTGGAAATATGTATTTTAAAACGAAATATCCACCCCGAGTGGAGTGGATATATAGAGACGGTTGTCCGTCAACTGAAGCGCGAATAGTTATTTACGATATTGACGATTCAGCCGGACCGACTGGCGCA
>JAGQNT010000089.1 GCA_020427965.1 Candidatus Saccharimonadota bacterium
GCCTTGATCCAATACGCCGCACCAGCCAATAAACAATGTCGCGTAGCGGTTGATGGCATTGACTACGAGTACCGTGTGGTTGTAGATGGTGTGTTGTATCAGCTCGATACCTGCTCGACCGCACTACCATATGAGAGTGATCTTAATCAGGCATTGGAAGCCATCTGGTCATATTTATATGATCCAACTGCGTATCGAGGAGCACCACCACGTTCTTTGTATGATGCGGCGGAAGATTTTCTTAATGACAATTTGGGAGTAGAACCCAATGAGTAGTTGATCATGTATCGTATAACCCTGTTCTTTTTAATATTTTTAGCACCAGTCGCGAGTAGCGCTCACCAGCCAGTTTTCCCTGAGCCAGAGAGTTCGAGTGACTATGTAGAGATCAATGAACCCGATATTTCCCATGCGTTTTATGGGACACTCACCGGCTACCCTCACACGTACCAGTTGGTAGTGACGGCAGATGAGAGCCCTGTCACGCTTTTTGCTGAAGTGCTCGTGCCAGACCGGGAAGACGTTACTAACGATCGCTCAGTCATTATTGTCAAAGAGGCACAGCACGGTGTGAGTGAAGTCGCTCGGCTGCGCGCGAGGGAAGCTGGCTGGGAATCTTTTTTTGAACCTTTCGGTGCAGATAGGTACCGCCGCGGTGATAGCTATGAAACTGAACTTGATACGGGCGTATACCTTATTGAGGTCAGTACACCGGAAAACCAAGGACCATATGTGCTGGTGGTAGGGAAGCGGGAAGCTTTTAGTATATTTGATTACCCGCAACTAATCGTGGACATGTATCGAGTTAAGCACTGGTACGGGAAGTCGGGTTGGTTGGTATTGCAGTCTCCGCTGGTCTATGTGCCACTTGTACTTATAGTGTTGGTCTGGGGATTCATTTGGTATCGTAGACGATATGCTTAAATTTTTCGTTATAGTTCTAGCAGCGTTAGCGTTTGGATACTACGCGTACCTTAATTTTGATAAGACATTTGGCGAACCGGAACCACTGCGGGCGTGTACGCTGGAAGCAAAACTGTGCCCCGATGGTAGTGCGGTAGGACGAACTGGTCCGAACTGCGAGTTTGCCGCGTGTCCTGGTGAGTAGCTACTATGGCGTGGTACGTATACATGCTTGAGTGTGCCGATGACACCCTCTACACCGGGGTTACTACAGATATGAAGAGACGTTTGTCTGAGCATAACGGCACTCCGCCAGGTAAAGGTGCCAAATACAC
>JAGQNT010000090.1 GCA_020427965.1 Candidatus Saccharimonadota bacterium
CTTCAAGGGAATCCCCCGAAGAACGTGCTACTGCTACTACTAGTACTGACCGACATCACCACACCCCCTTGCTTTGTTAAGACGGTGGTGAACGACCCTGGCAGGACTCGAACCTGCAATCCCCTGATCCGAAGTCAGATGCCTTATCCATTGGGCCACAGGGCCTGCAAAGCTCATGAACAGTGTACTGAGAGAGCCAATCACAGGTGCAGTATGTGTATACGACTTTAACATAATTGCAATAGTGACGCAACACGCTAGTTGATTTCGTCACTAGACGTGCCACTTTCAACTCCTGAATCGATTCAGTTGTCGTGCGTTGCGATTGGCCGCACGAATCACTGCTAATGGCCCAAGGGTAGTTTCTTGGCCACGCTAATTGTATTCACCACTACCTGCACCCACGTCAAGTTCGACAAGCGTCGGTGGTGTAAAGGTTAGCATTGTTGCCTTCCAAGCAATAGATCCGGGTTAGATTCCCGGCTGACGCAGGTCTATTGATGGAGTTTCCATTGGGTTTGCAGGTAATTGTCGTCTCGTGCTTCAGGCTAGCTAATGACAATGAATGTGCTGGACGAGCATGAGCACGACGAGTCAAGCCAAAGCGCGATCAGTTGTGCTGGGATGTAGTAGGGTCGATGATTGGTGTATCAGTTAATAATCTCGATACTTTCCTCCTCCCACTAAACCAACAGCGAATGTGATTGATTGACCTGTTTGTCGAGCACATTTTTCCTCGCACACACTTCGACACTTTGGCGAAACGTGTCCGCTCCCGTGCGGGGAATCGAACCCCGGCCACGGCGGTGAGAGCGCCGGATCCTAACCACTAGACCACACGGGAATTGACGCACTGTGACTCGGTCTCAAAGAAAAGAGCACGTACATTCCCAATAGTACTGATGTACTATGTCCGTTCCACATTTTACAGGTATGGCATGCCGATAATCCGTCCGCTGTCGTTATGCCAAAGCGGACCACGAACCAGCCATGTTTGAAATCGATGAACAAAAGGATATACCTGGAGAATAAACAGGGACACGCTCCTTCTGAACGCTCCAAATGGTTTCGGTTCTATGGTGTAATGGTTAGCACTCTGGACTTTGAATCCAGCGATCCGAGTTCAAGTCTCGGTAGAACCTTGCTGCTATTGGATCTACTACGACCTGCAGTAGCTCACGTCATCACCAACATCGGCCAGGCCAGTAGAGGGAGACGACAAATTCACATGTGAGTGCAAGCTAAGCAAGCCAACGAACCAGGTCGGAATTTCCTTCATTGCTGGGCAGTGCGTGTAAGCCGAATCGAGGAAGCTGACAACAACTTGCGTAACTAAATGATTCGGGTTCAACTCGGAGATGATAAAAACAGGTGTCATCACACTAGCACCACAGCTTGCATCTGACGTTGAAGAGATTTGTTGCATAACTCACCTAGTACGGGCAGGGCAAAACGAGCTGATGGTGCATATGATAACGAGTGACAGAAAAC
>JAGQNT010000091.1 GCA_020427965.1 Candidatus Saccharimonadota bacterium
CGATATCAAACCACCAGGAGGTTTCCATGAAAACGTTCATGTCACTATTTTGCGTTGTTGCTTTGTCGGCTTCGGTCGTACAAGCCAAAATCTGGACCGTGGATAATAATCCGGGGAATTCAGCGGCAGATTTTACCGCGTTAAGCACTGCAGTTTCTTCGGGCAGTGTGCAGGCAGGTGACACCATTTATGTCGTCGGGTCCGCCTTGAATTATGGCGCAACAGTGACGGTGACAAAGAAGCTCTATATCTTCGGACCGGGCTATTTTCTGGCAGAAAACCTGGACCAACAAGCCAATACCGCGGCCGCAACGATCACCAGCTATATGGCCCTTAACAGCGGTTCTGAGGGGAGTATTGTCCAGGGCCTTACCTTCACCAACTCCATACAAATCAATACAAGTAATATTACGATTCGCAGGAACAGACTGACGACGGCATTCATTAGCACGAATTCAAATCTGAGCAACATCATCATTGTCCAAAACTATCTGTCGTACAATTACTGTTGCGCAGCAACGATCCAAATCGGCAGCAACAATACGAATATTATTATTTCGAACAACTACGTAGAGGTTACCAACGGCGGCGGAGGCTTGACCGTTCCTACCGGAGCGACCGTGTATGTTACCAACAATATCTTCAAGGTAAATACCGGGTCGGCGGTGGGCATGAACGCAGCTACGGGAAGTTTTGATAACAATATTATCTACTCCGGGAGCTTCTCAGCAAGCTCTATAGTGCCCCGCAACAATATTACAAGTGACACTACGTTCAGCAGCGAGCAGAATGGGAACAAGTCAGGCCGGAGTATGGCCACGGTTTTTACGTTGTCTGGTTCGCCGGATGCCAAATGGCAGTTGGCCGCAGGCTCCCCTGCAATTGGTGCCGGTCTCAGCGGGGAAGACTGCGGTATGTATGGCGGAAATTCACCCTATGTTATCGCCGGACTGCCGCCCATTCCCACGGTGTATTTCATGAGCGCGCCCATTTCCGGTTCTGCAGCCCAAGGACTACCGGTTACCATTAAAGTGAAGTCACACAATTAATGCACGTCCATTCTACAGACCGGAGAACATCATGAAGAAGTTAATTCTTTTGATTCTCCTCTGTTCATCCATGCTTGTAGCCCAGGGTTCCG
>JAGQNT010000092.1 GCA_020427965.1 Candidatus Saccharimonadota bacterium
GCTGATTTGCAAGTCCGGCAGAAAGCAATTCATACTGTGGCGACCAAGTGTCGCGACAATTTTTGGCTGAATTACTTCCAGCTGGGCTTGTAAATACGGCAGAAAAGCCTTTTTCTCGTCCGGCCAAGGATCTCGGTTATCCGGCGGACGGTATTTCACGATATTTGTAATGTAAATGTCCTGGCGTTTCATGCCGATACTTTCCAGCATCTCGTTGAGGAATCTGCCTGCCGCACCAACGAAAGGCTTGCCTTGCTCATCCTCGTTCTTGCCGGGCGCCTCACCGATAAAGACAATGTCAGCATCCGGATTGCCATCAGCAAATACGAGCTGGGTAGCGCCACCGCGTAACTCTGGGCAAACATCGTCATCGATGATGCTCTGGGCTATCTGGCTAAGCTTCTTCTGTTTTGTCGCGCTTACGTCCATTGATTTTCCAGATTAGGCGGCACAGGCTATAGATACCATCAATGGTAAAGAGTACTGCCAAACCCCATTGCCACAAGCTGCCGCTATCGATGGCCATCGAACCAAACACATAGGCAATTGCCAGCGTCAGTACCACCCAGGCGGCTCGGCCGCTGTAGCTGTGACGCCAACGCTCAAAAGCGTTTTGGCTTGGTTCGTTTGGGTTTGTTTCCATCGATAGGGCTCCTTGTCTCGTTTATTTTTTAGCTTCGCGGGCTGCAGCTTTCATGCTCAGCTGCAAGCGGCCACGATCATCAATTGCGATCAGCTTCACGGTTACTTTGTCGCCTTCTTTGACAACATCACTTGGTTTGTTGACGCGCTCTTCGCTCATCTCGCTGACGTGCACCAGGCCATCTTTGCCAGGCATAATTTGCACGAACGCACCAAAGTCCATGACACTGACGACAGGCTTGTCGACGTAGATCTTGCCAACTTCTGGCTCTTCCACGATGTCAGCGATCCACTGCTTGGCCGCAGCGATTGACGCGCCGTCAGGGCTGGCGATCATCACCGTGCCATCATCCTTGATGTCAATTTCGGTACCAGTTTCGGCCGTAATTTTCTGGATAGTTTCACCACCCTTACCGATAATTTCTCGAATCTTATCTGGGTTGATGACTACACTCTCTACACGAGGTGCGTAAGGACTCATTTCCTGACGTGGGCCATCGAGCGTTGTCAGCATGTGGCGCAAGATCTCACCACGGCCCTCTTTACCCTGCTGTAGGGCCTCTTTGAGCGTCGAAACCGGCAAACCGTGTACCTTCATGTCCATCTGTAGTGCGGTGATTCCCTTTTCGGTACCAGCAACTTTGAAGTCCATGTCGCCAGCAAAGTCTTCGGCGTCAGCAATGTCACTCAGTACGTAGTACTTGTCACCATCAACCATCAGGCCCATGGCAATACCGGAAACTGGCGCCTTCAGTGGCACGCCAGCGTCCATCAGCGCCAAACAGCTGGAGCAGGTCGCTGCCATACTGGTCGAACCGTTTTGAGACATAATTTCGGTAACAGAACGAATGGTGTACGGAAATTCAGCCACCTCAGGCAAAACTGGAGCCAAAGCGCGCTCTGCCAAATAGCCGTGGCCGATTTCACGGCGACCCGGTGAACCCAGACGCCGTACTTCACCAACGGTGTAACCAGGCGCATTGTAATGATGCATGTACAGACGTTCACCGTCTTTGGTTTCCATCGTGTCAACCAGCTGTGCGTAGCTAGTGGATGCAAGCGTTACGATGTTCATGGCCTGTGTCACGCCGCGGGTAAAGATACTGGAACCGTGAGCCCGTGGTAACAGTCCCACTTCTGAACTAAGCGGACGAATCTCGGTCAACTTGCGGCCGTCCGGGCGAGTCTGATCCTTGATAATGCCTTCACGGACATCCTTGTGGAGTGCCATGGTGAATGCCTCGTCGTAGTCGCTGTGGAGTGCAGCGTACTCTTCCTCGCCAATCTTGGCGGCAAACTCATCATGCATAGCTTGCTTCAGGACTGCCACCATCTCGTTACGCTCTGGGTATGGTGCACGGATGGCTTCGCCAAATTTACCTGCAAGCCACTTGTCGACAGCCTTTTGAATTTCTTCGTCTGGCTTGAGTAGCTCGTATTCTTGAGCCTCAACACCGACTTTCTTGACGAGTTCTTCCTGGAGCTTGATAGCTGGCTTCATGGCTTCCTGAGCAAATTCTAGGGCGCCAACAACCTCGTCTTCGGTTACTTCGCGGGCACCGGCCTCAACCATCATGATGGCGTCGGTTTTACCGGCCACGACTAGGTCAAGCTTGCCCTTGGCGAGCTCCTCGGCGCTCAAAAACGCTTCGTACTCACCTTTTTCATTGATACCAACACGCACGCCGGCAACGGGGCCGTCAAAGGGCGCACCGGTTAGCATAAAGGCGGTGCTCATGGCGATCATGGCGATCATGTCCGGACGGAAGTTCGGGTCCATGCTCAGCACAGAGGCCACGCCCTGTACTTCGTGTCGGTAGCCCTTCGGCCACAATGGGCGAATTGGCCGGTCGATCAAACGACCGATAAGCACGGCTTCGTCAGATGGACGACCTTCGCGCTTGATAAATCGACTGCCGCTAATCTTACCGGCGGCGTAGAATTTCTCTTCGTAATCGATACTGAGCGGGAAGTAGTCCATGCCCTGCACCACGTTGGGGCTGACCATAGCCGTTCCGAGTACTACGGTGTCACCGTAGCGCGCCAGTACAGATGCGCTGGTTCGAAAACCGACGCGGTTAATTTCTAATGATAGTTTTCGTCCGCAGAATTCAGTTTCTACAGAGATAATGTCCTTACCGTAAGGATTTATTGTGTTTCCCAAAGGATGATTCCTTTCTTAGTGCTAACGCAGACAAGGTGCAAATATAGCGTCCCTGCTTGTGCAAATACTGTGAAATGGGATGTTATATCTGGTCTTTGCCTGCGTGAACACGCTCTGGCTATTAATGTGCACAAGCTTATGGTCTCGACATTCGAGACCAGTGGTCTATGCAATTATCGGCGAATGCCGAGGTCGGCTAGTAGTTTTTTGTAACCTTCTGGGTTGCGCTTAGCAATGTAACGCAGCAAACGGCGACGTCGACCTACCAACTGGAGTAAACCGCGGCGAGCCATAAAGTCCTTCTTGTTGACTTTTAGGTGCTCAGTCAGCTCCTTGATACGCTCGGTCATGATGGCGACCTGCGCGCTGGATCCACCGGTGTCGTCCTTGTGTGTTTGCACGCTTTTGATAGCAGCTTGCTTCTTCTCGGTTGAAATCATTAACTTCCTTACTAAATTCGTTAGAGATTTGTGATGGCGTTACCCGTCAGTATAACAGATGAGCCCCTTCGGCACAAGCTGTTGTTTCGTTTTAGTAATCTAGGCTTTCAGTGTCAGCACAGATGACAGAAACGAACAAGACAAGCGGATGAGTGAGAAAAACCAAAGGGTGAACACGGGGAGCCGTGACAACCTGGTCGATTTCACTCGTCCGCTCGTCTTGCTCGCCCTGCTCGGTCCCCCCATGGAACTCGGTCCGAGAAGGTATCGCCTGAACGGCGATGGATCAGGCAGGCTCGGGCTGGTGCCAGACGACGACCTCGTCGTCGGTGTTGGTCACGACGGTGACCGTGTTGGCGGTGACGCTCATGCTGACGTAGCCCAGCTGGAGCGTCTGTCCGTTGTACACGAACTGCTCGTTGACCTTGTCGTAGGTGATGCCGAAGCCGTACAGCGCGTCGGCCAGGATGCGGGCGGCGAATGCCTTGCGGTAGCTCTCGATCATCTTGTTGGGGTCTCGATCGTGCGCGACCAGGCTGATCGACCCGTAGCGGGCGGCGACCAACAGGGTGTGCAAGGCCTTCAAGAACTCGTCGTCGAAGATCTCGACGTCGGGGTTGTTGGCCCTCAGCCAAGCCTGCCACCACAGGGCAGCGGCTCGACGGGACGTGTCCGCGTCGTTGATCTCGGCGAGGGTGGCGTCATCGATCAGGGTGATCTCGGTCATGGTGGGCAAGGTCGGTCCTCTCGGGATCGGGTTGGGGTTTTTAGGTTCCTCTATAAATCTGAGGTGTCAAGGCACGGTATGCGCTGGCACCTCAGATCTCATCCACTTGTCAAAGTACCTCGGAGTAAAAAGCAGTTACCTGTATATGTAATAAGCCTTCTCTCAACGAAGCCAATACATTATAGCATAAGCACAGTATTTAGTCAATATTACTAGCGCTCGTTGGCTTTCATCATGTCGGGCGCCTTTATAACAGAGGCAGAACTATCAATACGTGGCGCCGGCACTCCTGGCCCCATCATCATACCCAAGGCCAATGCTGCACCAGCCAGCCCGCTGGCCACCAAACGCTGCCCCAACCAGTCCGCATCAGGGGTTGGCCAATCAGGACAACGGTCAATCCTGCCAGTCATCATGTCTACCGAGACATAATGCCCTATCTGATCTGGCACACCAAAGTTACGACTCATGAGTTCTTATTTATCCTATTACGGTATCCAGGTCAATGTTTTTCACTGTCTGGGCATCCTGTAGTTTATAGTTGCCCACCTCTGTTCGTCGTAAATCGGACATATACGCACCTGTTTTCAACACCGCACCAAGGTCTTCGACCAGTGACCGAATATAGGTGCCACTACTTACCCTAGCTGTAAACTTGACTAACGGATAGGTGTAATCAGTCAGTTCTAAGGAGTAAATAGTCACTGGCCGGGGCTCTAGCTCCACCATTTTGCCCTCTCTGGCCAATTTGTAGGCCCGCTGGCCGTTTATTTTCACCGCGCTGTATATTGGCGGTTTCTGCATAATATGGCCCTGTAGGCCTTCTAGAGCGTCCTGGAGGGCCTTTTGGGTGGGCTTATCCGTACTGATAACCGACTTTTCACCCTCTATGTCGCCCGTAGTACTGGTTTCACCCAGTTTCATGGTTACTGCGTAGGTTTTGTCATGTTTGGACAATTCCGTGGCCTTACGGGTGTATTCTTTCCCTATAAGTAGTACTAAAAGGCCAGTTGCCATCGGGTCTAGGGTACCGGTATGCCCTACTTTGACATTCTTGGGCTTCTTTTCTTCGGCGATGGCGACCATCTTACGGACGTAGTTAACCACATCAAAGCTCGTCCACTCCTTTGGCTTATCCACCAGTAAAATCCCCTGCATTAGTTGACTCGTGGAATGTAGCGAATCCATTCACCAAAGTTAGTGACGCCCTTGCTCTTCAGTTCAATACCGGGATCCTTAACAATCTCGCCAGCAACTTTTGCATTTATACCGTGTCGGGCAGCGATTGCTATGACTTCATCTGCAGTTTCGGTGACTACCAACAGACCATTACCTCCATTTAATGTCTGGTACAAGTCTGTGTCGGGTGTTGCTAGATTCTTACTTGGAGCTAAACTTTGGTGATACATGCTCCACTCCTGAACATCGTGCATCACTGGTGGTGGCGCAAACAAATCTTCTAACACTGCTCCGTGGCCTGAGGCCGCCAACTTGCGCTGTAGTTTGCCCGGTATACCACCTCCAGTAATGTGGGCAATCGCCGAAACGTGTGCGCCCGGTTCACGAGAGAGGTCATAACCACCGTGCATTTCAACCATCGCCTGTGAGTAAATTTTAGACGGCGTTAGGGCACTTGCAGCCAGGTCAGGTCGTGTCATGTGCCACTGTGAACCAAACTGAGCGGCAAGGACTTTCCTAACCAGAGATATACCGTTAGCACGGAAGCCATCTTCCTGTATGGCCACAATGCGTTGTCCAGGGCGCACATCCGCTCCGGTGATGATTCTATCCCTATGAACTGCACCAATCACAAAGCCACCTAAGTTATAGTGGAATGCGCCTTCATAACCACCAACTCGATCACCAAGTTCGGCCGTCTCGCCGTTTTGCAAAATAACACCTGCGGCCATGCACGCTTCAACGGCACCAGCCGCGAGTTCTCGCGTGATCGCCTCAGCGTCTTCGTGGTTTAGACTGCTTGCATCAAATAACAGATCAATCGCAATCGGTTCTCCACCATCTCTTGCCAGATCGTCAGTAACCATCGCCGTTGTATCAAAACTGATACCACGGTGGTCTCTGCCTCGTTCTTCGACTTCATCTGATAGCCAACGACGACGAGCTTCTGTTGCCCGTTCTGCAATTTCCGGCTTGGTACCAACACCATCGACTCCACTTAATAAGCCGAGCCCAAATTGTCCCTGGATTTGATCCAGATCTATAGCACGCGTACTCGTAAAGCCAGATCCATAGACAATCACCTCACCAAGTCGGCCAGTTCGGTTTCCATATGTTTTCTCACCCTCGTTATTCCAAATTTGGGACATTACGTCACCAGCGTGGACATCTACACCAGCGTTAGCGTATGACGCCGGCACATCATCCATGTGTACTTCAATCATGGGGTCAGTATGTCAAAGTGGTTGCGTCACAGCAAGCTGTAGCTTTTTGGTTGTCGATTACTGCGATGGTGGCAACATGGGTGGGGGCACTGGTGGCGGCGAATTGCTGCTGGGCGCATTGGTTGGCGGCGCAGCTTGTGGTGGCGCCATAGTAATACCTGACGGAGTTGGCATCGTCATGGGTTGATCTGCTGGCGAATTAGCAAACGGCAGCTGATCTGGTGCATTTGGTGGCAGTGGCGGTAACGGCGTGTCGGGAAGCGGCTGATTCATTTCCGGCGGCTTACCAAGATCCACCGGTTGCGCATTCAGCGCCTCAACCGGTGGTAGGTTGTCCCTGGATTGCTCGCTCAGCGCCTTCATGACTGCTTCGCGGGCGTTTTGAACTTCGTCCCCAGACAGATGTGGGCTTTCGACGTCCTTTTCGAGCTGTTCCAATGTTTGATCATCAGATTTTGGTGCTTCGCTCGGCACCATCGGCGGAGGCGGTGGCGGGGCCATTGGTGCAGGTGCGGGTGCTGGCGGCGGAGGCGGTGGCGAGTATGTTGCTTGGGGATTTTTGAGTGGTTGCGGCGGTAGTGGTGGTAGCGGTGGGGGTGGCGTATCAGTCAGTTTCGGCAACTCAGACTCCTGGAACTGGGGTGGCTCTGGCTTTGGTGGCTCGGGTACCGCAACTGGTTCGGGCATGGCTGGCGTGTCGGTGAGCTTTGGAAGTTCAGCAGGCGTGATAGGCTCAGGCGGACTTTCTACAACTTTATCTTCCGGTTTGGGTTCATCAGGTTTTTTGAACGTTGTGTCGAGAGTTGCGGGCAGCTCGTCATCTTCCTTTTTCGCAGGATCATCACGGTTTAGAATAGGAGATTTTGGCTCCTCCTGTGGTAGTCCCATGCTGACACCATCACCGTTGTCTGGCGCAATATTCGCAGTAAGATTCCCACCCATTGTCGGTGGATGGGTAATCATTGGGCGGCTGCCGTCGTGATGCTCGAGTTCTTTTGGCTCGGGTTCATCCTTGTGCCCATGCAGTGTTTCAGCACTATCACCAGTTGGTTTTTCGTCGAAAATTGGCGGTACTTCCTCTTGATCGGTTGGCTCGGGCAGTACCATGTCGGGCATATCCTTGAGCGACTTGTCACCATGGGCGATTTCCAGGGTGCCGTCTTCTGATTTGGGGGCTTGCTCGTCGGCAGGCTTCTCGTCCGTCTTTGCTTGGCTGTCGTCATGAACATCCAGTTCATGTTCTAATTCTTTGGCCACCAGTTGCTGGTTGGCGCCAGCACTCATCAGATCAGCGCTGGCATTCATGGTCGAGGCGGCAGTCCGCTCGTTACGGAAGCGATCTGTTTCGGCCACAATACCGGTTAGTAGCGCGGTTGCAATCTGGCCATCCAACAGAGGTTTTTCGAACGATTTTGCAATCTCTGTGACGAGCTCTGACAGACTCGACGCATCAGGTTTTTGCCAATTGACACTCCCTAGTTCCCCGCCGGGGGTGACATTGATACACATCACCGTGGCATCGTGCAAAATGCGACCATGGCTAGTGATTGCTTGGTCAAGTTGGCCCTGCTCTTTGACGCCAAGGGCCAGTACAACATCAACATTGAAATCTCCCTGGCTAAAGTTGAGATCTTTATCACTCAGCGACGTTCTATAGGGGGTGATGAAAATTTTGACGACTTTATCTTCGACCTTGTAGCGTAATTTGTCGGCTTTGGATTTGTCGAGTGCAATGATGAAATCACGCAAGCTGTCGGTGTTTTTCTCGATCGTTTCTTCGGGCTTCAAAAACTCAATTGTCGATGGAATTTCACCACTAAAAACAGCGGTGGCGTGTTTGTCTAGCTTGTTGAGCATGAGCGTGAGGCCAATGCATGCCGCCAGCTGATCAACGGAGGGATTACTGCTGACCGTCACCAAAATGTTATTGGCGGCTTTCAGTTTTTCGACTATTTGCTGTTTTTGATCGTCCATTTTTATTTGAGGTGATTACTCTGTTGGCATCGTACCATAAATGCTCATGCTTGTCGAGGAATAATTAGCAAGTTACCCGCTCTCTGGCGAGCGTACTGCCACTTACTTTTGGCATGATCCAAAAGTAAGCAAAAAATCACGGGCTGCGTTTTACCGCGGCGTAGCCCAGAAGGAAACAATAGCTAAGCCGAAAAACTCGGTCCCCCGGACCTCAAACAGTTTTCGGCTTACCAAGTCCGCTATGGTACCATCTGGTCTACTTCGGGCAAAGCCGATGCCCGAACCTAAAATCAAACAAGGCTAGGCTTAAGCACAAACTTGGGGTTAGTCGGCGTATGGAGCCAGCCTGGCTCAGCTGTTGTGGCATATTACAACTTCCGATAGGCGGCGCGAGCTTGTTTGACGAATGGAGAGTAATGCCAGTGGCATTAGTTGGAATGAGGAGTTCTCGCGTCGGTTGTAATTGTTAACAACTGCTGACCGAGACTGGTGGAATTGCCTTGAACTTTTGGTTACTTTTCTTTTAAGAGAAAAGTAACTGGCCGGTTCCCGCCAAGGGGGAGCACACTAGTTTTGACAAAACAGGCCCACCCCTGTATAGTAAGGTGTCGACGATCAATATTACGTTAATGCAAAGTAAAGGATTATTACTGCATGCCAATCATCAAGTCCGCTAAGAAGCGTGTCCGCGTTGCCCGTAAGGCCGCTGTCCGTAACAGCAAAGTCAAGCGCTCACTAAAGGTTTCGCTGAAATCATTCAACAAAAAGCCTGCCACAGGCGCCCAGAGTGAAGCCCACAGTAACATCGACAAGGCCGTCAAAAAAGGTATTATTCATAAGAACAAAGCTGCCCGTATGAAGAAGCAGCTCGCTGCCCAGGCCAAAGCCGCCGGGGTCAAGCCAGCCAAAGCTACCAAAGCAAAGCCTGCCACAAAACCAGCTGCCAAAAAAGCTACTCCGGTCAAGAAGGCCCCCACTAAGAAGTCTACTGCAACCAAAAAACCAGCCGCCAAAAAATAGTTTATTCTTCTATTTTCCGAGCTGCTACATCTATTGCTGGCTGGTTGTCTTCAAGATACTCAACAATCTCAACTATCGAGCGAGACGTGTCCGACAGTCTTGCCTCCTTGTAAACTTGCGCCCCTGTTGGATTAGTCATTTTAGCAGCCTCCAGCAACACCTTCATACGTTCTCTCGTCCCAATTTCTTTTGCGCTTTTCCCTTTTAGTAACGCCTGTAGTATTAACAGATCGCGTGCAACACCTGATGTCTCTTCGGCCGTCCAATGTTTGAATCTGGCAGCCTGGTTAAAGTTTTGCACTTCGTCTGTATCACGCCTCTGCATCAATCGAGTATAAATAAAATCTGTAACTGAGTATCCGCCATATGCTTGCGCCAAGGTTTTGACAAAATGCCGCCCTGCCGGACCATCAGAATCACTTTCGGCATACGTGGCAAGAACTTGGTTCATACTAGGCGCTCCAGCCATCTCTAATACATTTGCAACAATGAGCCTGTAGCCTGCGTAGGCACCCTCTTCTTGACGCAGTGAAGGGTTGATGATGTCTGGATCACCATTCTCCATCACCAATGCAATATGTTCAGTGATAGCTTCGTTCCAGACTATGTCAGGGAAACCACCGATAGCGTGGCACGCTTCGTGATCAAATGTGTGTTGTGAAAATCCTTTTTCTAGCAATATTCGATTAAAGGAATAGCTGTACTTGCCACAAAGTCCGCCAAATGCCATCGTGAATTCATCGCCACAGTAGATTTTAGTTTCTTGCAGCGCTGACTCAACTTGCCCGACCGTAATGGGCAGTATCGAAGTTATTCCTCTAACTAACCTGTCTTTTTCGGCCTTGATTCGGCCCTTTAGGGTTGGATCCTCGTTGTAGCGTTCCATATGGTAATTGTGGTGCTGTAAGAAGTTGAGTAGCCGCAAGTCTACATCACGCCCTTCGCTCGGTGGTTGGATTAGCCATTGGAATGCTGTGAGCTGCTGTGGTGTCAGGTTATTGTCATTAAGCCAATTGTTATGCTGTCGAGACAAAAAATCTATACGGTAAACCATTGCCCCAACTGCATCCGCTTGATCGGGCGACAGCTTTGACAGCTCCTGCCTCAACACCTGTAGCTCCTCAACCAAAAGCACCTGGTGGCTTGTCGCCTCTGCTTGATCGGCACGTGCGTTGGCCCTTAGGTGCTCGGCGACAGCCTCAAAATTGTAACCTTCAGGATAGTCATGCGCCTTCATCCATACTCTTGCCCTTCTATCCCTGCCTGAGTGGCGCATCCGAGCGAATAACGTGGGCCTTGTGCCCGGCTCTGGCACCAATGAACTGAAATAATCGGCTTCTTCCGCCTCACGGTCTGCGTGAATTTCGTGGAACAATGCCCCTTCGGCGTAGATGACTGCAAGACGACCAAATGCATCAAAGGACTCTAGATGCTCTGGGTATAAAGGCATGTCACCATCAAGGGGAGATTGTTCACGCTTGGCCATAAAATAAATACAGGTTAAAGTTAATTATTTATTAAATCATTCTTATCTGTTATTGTCAATTATTGACCGAGGTCAAGAATGAAAAGTCTGAGGGCGTCGTCCAGATCCAGCGCTTCGCGTTTACTGCGACGGTCTATGTCTAATAATTCGTCGAGTATCTGCACTAACCTGCCTAGGGTCATGTTACGTACCAACGAAGCCGTTTTACCTGCCACGTATGGGCTAATTTTGGCCTGACGCGCGACCTGATCAGCCGGCCGATCACCGGCCGTTTTTAGCAGCGCCATGATGTGCAGTTGCCAGGCAAACATGCCGATAATTTGCTGTGGTTCTACTTTCATAGCCCGCTGCTCGTCATACATCTGGAGCGCCTGCTTTGCCCTGCCCGCCAGCGCCGCGTCCAGCAATTGAAAGATTGAACTCTGTGGTGTTGCCTCTGTTAATTCGGTGATCTGCTGGCGAGAAATCTGACCACCCACTAGGCTTAGTTTCTCAACTTCACTAGCTAATAGTTGTTGATTTTGGCCGACCCGCTCGATTAAAAATCGTGCTTCGGGCTGTTCTAATGTAGCGCCAAAATTTTCAGCCTCGGCCACTAACCATCGGGTCAGTGCCGGGAGGTCCAGGTCGCTAAATTCTTGAAAGTCCGATGACTTTTTCAGGAATTTATACAAACTACTTCGTTTATCAAATTTGGGTTCATACAGTACCAGGTCAGTCGTGTCGGGCACTTGCTGTAATAAACCCTCGAACTGTTCTACGAACGTCTTGTTTTTGCTGGGGCTACTCAGAACCACCATTTTTTTGTTCGCCAAAAACGGCAAACTCGTCAGCGCCTCTTGGATGCGCACAAATTCGGCATCCTCACCATCGAGGCGCTCCAGCGCTAAATCGCCTTCAGCCTCAACAAAAGACTGGATAGCCGCGTGCAAGGCACGCGAACGCGCGTACTGGTTCTCTCCCGTGATCGTCGCAATCATGTAGGCAGATTATACTACGCCGCTGCAGAACCGATACGAACATCTGGTCCGTTCAGAAAGGCAATGAGACCATCCAACTCAGTCTTCGCTATTGGCTGGTTATTAAAGCCCATGTTCTCCTCAAGGTCCTCATTTTCCGCTGTTTGATCAAAGTACTCGTCGTCATAGACAAGGTCCATGTCTGGTTCACCTAAAGAATCCTTGCGGCGTACAACTCCATCCCAATCCAAATCGTAATTAAACTGGCCGACGTCTTCTCCCGTCGCGTCAAGTCGCGTTAAGGCAATAGCCATCTGAGAGAAATGACTTTGCGGAGCAACTTTACCGTCACGCCCTACTGCAGTACCCCGTACAAACACCTCCCATTCACCGCCGTCAGATTCAGGGATGGTCAGCGGTATTTGGCTATACTCACCGAGTTGCATGTGAAGGCTTCTTTTTTGAACTCTATCTAGATGGGCCAGAAAGTAACCTTCAATAAAACCGGAGAACTCTGATGCTACTTGCGTGGTTTCCTCAATAGAAAGCTCGGGTTGGCTACCATCAAACTCCTGCATAAATGGGAGCTTCAAAGACTGCGGTACGGTCGGGTCTTGGTTGTGATTCATAGTGTTTGTTTTGGATAATTCCAAGCATCATAATAGCAAATATTTGACATTTTGTCAATGCTTATGCTGGCATTCACCTCTGTAAGATGCTATACTAAGGTTCAATACATGTATCCAGGACTTGTGATCGTGTCAAACCGCCTGCCGGTCAGTGTCAAGAAGACTGACGGCAAGCTGGAATTCTACCCAAGCATCGGTGGGCTCGCTACGGGACTGTCTACTTACACCTCCAACAAACGAAATCGCTGGATCGGCTGGCCTGGCATTGCCAATGAGGACATCAACGAGGACGAACGACGAACAATCACAAAAGAGCTCAAAAAACATAACTGCTACCCTGTTTTCTTGAGTCAAAAAGAATTAGATGGCTTCTACAACGGCTTTGCCAACAGCGTACTGTGGCCACTACTGCACGATCTAACGCCAAACAAGGAGGCGGCCGCAGATGAATCGTTTTGGCGAGCCTACAAGCGCGTTAACCAAGCCTTCGGCGAGGTCGTGCTGTCACTGAGCACTAGTGGTACTACCATTTGGGTACACGACTACCAACTGATGCTGCTACCTTCCATGCTCCGCGTTCAGCGCCCGCACGACAAAATTGGCTTTTTCCTGCACATACCCTTCCCCTCCAGCAAAATTTTTGCCAACGCGCCCCATGGCGCCGAGCTCCTTGGTGGCCTCGCCGGCGCCGATTTGCTCGGTTTTCACACGACTAGCTACGTACAGAACTTCCTGAGCTGCTGCCAGCATTTTGACATCGGTACTGTTGGACCAAAAGAGTTGATTCTACCCGACCGAGTTATCCGGGTGACTGATTTTCCAATGGGCATTGACTACGCCAAATTCGTTCGGGCCACCAAACAGGCCGCGGTACGTCGAGAGTTACTCAAACTACGGACCAAATATCGTGGCAAAAAAGTGATCGTTTCGGTCGATCGCATGGATGTGACGAAAGGGATCGTCCCACGTCTAGATGCGTACCGTGCGTTTCTAGAACAAAACCCACAGTTTCATCGTAAAGTCGTATTGGTAATGATCGCGATTCCCTCCCGCACCGATACAGATGCCTACAAAAAATTGCGGAAACAGATCGACGACCTCGTGCACGACATTGAAGATAAGTTTGGTACTGCCCGCTGGAAACCAATTGAATACATCACGACGCCACTGTCGTTTACGCAGTTATCGCCGTACTTCCAGCTGGCTGATATTGCGCTAGTGACACCCATACGGGATGGTATGAACTTGGTGGCCAAAGAGTATATCGCCAGCCAAGGTAACCAAGACGGTATCCTCGTTTTGAGTAAAACTGCAGGGGCGGCCGAAGAGCTGAAACAAGCCATCATTGTTGACCCAACAAAACGAAGCTCGTTAGTCAGCGGAATTAAGGAAGCTATGTTGTTGCCGCAGGACGAGCTACGTGAGCGCGTCAGTGCCATGCAGGATCACATCAGTGAATTCACTGTTCAGGAATGGGCCAGTAACTTTATGGGTACCCTGAAAAAACCAGTTAAAACACCCCACATGACTCGATCGCTTAGCCCCAGCCATCAGCGCATGTTGGTGGATTCTTTCCGCCGGGCCCAAAAACGATTGTTACTCCTTGACTATGACGGCGTACTGGCACCATTTCGAAGCAACCCGTACAAGGCTGGGCCTTCTCCAAAGGTACTGAAAGTTCTGCGCAAACTTGCTAAGTTGCCC
>JAGQNT010000093.1 GCA_020427965.1 Candidatus Saccharimonadota bacterium
CCGTTTGCAAATAGCAGCATAAGGAAAAGCCGCATCGCGAGGATGCGGCTTTTGCCCATGTCGATGGACGTCGTAAGGTGCTAGTTCTCTGGAAAGTCCAATGGAATTTCCAGAACCGATATCATGGTCGCCAGGGCGTCGTACTGCGTGATGACCGTGCAGAACTCGACGATTTGCGCGGGACTGTAGTAATACGCCAGCCACTTGCGATTTTCGACCGACAACTTGTGTTTCAGGACGATATCGTCAACGCACTTCATCAGGTTATCTTCACGTGTCACACGTCTACGGTTATGCGGGCCTTCGGCGATTCGTGCCTGTAGCGCTTCGTCGATACCATACCGCTTGGCGATACGGCTGTGATGCTGCAGTTCGTAGGTGCAGCCACGCAGATGCCCCACGCGCAGGATGATCAGCTCGGTATCCTGACGCGGCAGTTTGCCCAGTCCCAGCAGAACGCCAGAAAAGGGCAGCCATGCCAAGAACAAGCGCCAATTCCGACCCAGTACATTGAACAAATGCATGTTGTCCGCACGAACGGCCTTGGCGGCGATCTTTGCGATCAGGCTGTTGACGATACCCAGATCACGCACCCGGCGATCAGATCGAATGCCTGTAGTGCAGTCTTTCATGTCAGCTCCAATCGGGTCGCTTGACCAATAGCCAAGTCGGATGTCGAACCAGTTTGCCTGTGACGATGTCACATTCGTCATACAGAACGGTAACAATCAGTCCGCCCTCGTTGTCAACGACGAGTGAAACGCATTTTGGCCTGTTGGTCCATTTGCGGATTTTCGGGAGTCGCGTTCGCTGCCAGTTTGCTGTCCAGGCGGTCACGTCAGTTGCGTATTCCAACCAGTGGTCGGAACATAGGCGAGCAACAATCATGCCTTTGCTTGGTACAAAAACCGTTGCGATATCGACGTGATTTCGCATGGTACTTCCAATCCTTGTAGGAATAGACCCCACCAGCATACAGGAACTATTTGTCTGGGGACAAGCGTAAGCAGCTACTTGCTGTTGACCGGTTCTTCATAGCTAACCGACTTGACTGTCGGTTCTTTTTGACGCACCAGCTCGGCAATCGTGTAGACCTCAGGAAGGATTTTTTGGCTGCTGAGATCGGACCAGATCAGTGTGCCGTAGTGTGTCTGCATGCCAGTAAGCATTTCAGCGCTTTCAGCCAAGCGGTAACTGTAAACGAACGCAATTGTATGGACGAAGATGTCGTTTGAATCACGCTCCAAATACTGAAAATCAAGCACGCCGTTGAACTCAAGAGTGCTGGCCTCGATCGAAGATTTTTCAAAAAGTTCGCGCAGCGCCGCTTGCTCTAGGTTTTCACCTTGGTGAACAAGACCGGCGGGGACGCAGTACCATCCCACGAACGGTGGTTTGCTCCGACGCAGCAGGAGTACCTTGCCGTCCTGGTTGGTCACATGAACAGCAGTGATAAATACAGGGTTGTTGCTTTTTTCTTCGAGAGCGCCAGTGTATTGAAGAGTCTTGAGGGCTTTTCGTGTTGCCTCGTACCCGCCATCTACCTGAGCGACAAATCCGCTTTGTAATAATTTTTTCAAATGATAAGAGAAAGTATTGTTTGGAATTTCTGACGGCTGCAGCTGAGAAAAACGCTGGGGCGAATGATGCGCCAGACTAAGAATAATTTCCTTTTGGATATGGTGCAGATCACGCATAACCATACGAACCTTAACCCCCTTTTACCCTCTTGATACTTTACGGATGTTGATTTCTGGCGTCAGTATAGCACGTCAATATTGTTGACTCAATACATATTGAGTCGATAAATGTTGAGTCAATATGTATTGAGTCAACACAAAATGGCTATTTTTCTTAAAGCTTATGTGCGATACTGTCCCCAGCGAGAGCGTGAGGGGAATGGAACATAAAACTGCGGGTGGCCACCACAAGAAATTGTGGACGGTCACCCTCTTTTAAAACGAGAGTAAGAACAAAAAATAATCAGGGGAAGGTGTAATGGAGCGAAACAGGGGAAGGAATGGCCGATATAGCAAAGTAGAGGCTACAACAGAGGCATCACAAGAGACCCAGGATGCGGAAAAGGTTCAAGAGCCTACACTTGATCCAAAAGCGCTAGCGGCGTTTGATTATCTGACAAATA
>JAGQNT010000094.1 GCA_020427965.1 Candidatus Saccharimonadota bacterium
ATCTTTCGTTAATTACTGTTTCGGCTAGCGGATCTCTGGTCGGGAAAACGATGTCAACAGGCACTCTAGGCTGACGACCGAATGTGAGTTCAAACGGACTAAAATTAGTCGCTGCGTGTATCGCTGTATTATACGCAAAGGTCAAGCGCTTTAAAAGCGTATCCCAGTCTTTCTGGTCGGGACTTATATACGCGGTGATCATGTTCTTGAGCGTCTGGTTAAAACGCTCGGTGATCCCATTGGTCTCTGGGTGGAACGGACTTGTGCGGACTGGACGGATATCAAGTAGATCATATACCCGTTTGAACAACTCGGACATAAAACTCGTGCCTTGGTCGGTTAGCACGCACTCGGGAATGCCGAAAGTACAAATGAAATCTAAAAAATTTTCGCTGACGCTTTCAGCTGTCTGATCGGGCATGGGAAAAGCGGAACCCCACTTAGTGAAGTGGTCGCAAACGGTAAGTGCAAAACGGTTATTACGAGGGGTGACTGGAAACGGACCTATTATATCCATGGTTTTGAGTTGAGCGGGGCGAGAGGAACGAATGGGTTGCAACGGTACAATAAGTCGTATACCCGGTTTAATTTTCTGACAAATGTCGCACTGTTTAATAAACCGTTTTACTGATCGACGTGTGCCAGGCCAGAAAAAGCGGGCATTTACTCGGGCCCAGGTTTTGCTTAAACCAAGGTGTCCGCTAGTAACAGAACTGTGACACAATTCCAACACACGACTGATCTCTTGTGTGGTAATGACATACTGCAACTGGACCGATGTACCGTCGTCCCACTCTCTATAGAGGTTTCTTTTGATGATGCGAAGGTTGTGGTACTCATGTACGAGTGTTTTGCGGAACGAATTGTCTGGAACGATGTCGGTTGGTTTTGAGTCGCTATGTAACTCTATAAGTTGAACGATCCAACGGATGTCTGGGCCATTCAGTTGTCTGTCCAGCGCCACACCGGTCATCTGATGCAAAGAGTTTATTATGAACTCTTGAGATGGTTCAGTGGGCGCTTCGATCGCGTCTGACGTGTCTTCTGGCATTCTTGATAAGCCATCGGCGTTGCCATTTTCACGACCCTCACGATATTTGATCTCGAACTCGAAACGACTGAGCGCGTCCAGCCAGCGGGCTAGTCGGGCGGCGGGTCTTTCTGGGTCAAGAGATAACGTAACGGTCGATGGTCGGTTCGGACTTTGAACGAACGGCCGTACAAGTAGTGTTTAAAATACTCAGTCCTGGGTACGATCGCGTAGAGCTCTTTCTCGGCTTTCGAGTAGTTTAGCTCTGCGGTTACTAAGTGCTTAATAATATGGGCTAA
>JAGQNT010000095.1 GCA_020427965.1 Candidatus Saccharimonadota bacterium
CTCCTTCTCGAACTTGCGCTGGATCAGATGGCGGATCAGCGACAACGTCCACAAACCGAACTCGAATTTGAACTGCTGCGGACTGTGGTCACGAACCGCGTTCGCGATCCACGAAAGCTCCTCGCCGTTGAGCTTACTCGGACGTCCCGGAATGGGCTTGGCCAGCAGTGCGTTCTGCCCGCCATTCGCAAAGTCGGCAAGCCACCGGAAGACACTACGCTGATTGACGCCGAAGGCCGCCGCCACGCTGTCCACCGTCTGCCCCTCACGCACCGCCTTGACGGCCTGCTGGCGCATCACCTGCAGGGTGTGATGGTCGATGGCGCGGCCGTCCGAAGCTCGTTTGCATTTCATGGGCCATATTATCGCCTATGTGACTCTACTTTCGGGAAAGTTAGTACGTAAGGGCAGCATCAAGACCAAGCGCATGCTGGCAGCCACCTCGGATCAGCTTCGCGCTGACCTGCTAGGGGCTATGACATGAAGGTGCGCTAGCCCTGCCCTGCGCCGCCGCTTCCCCCACCCGACAGGGCTGGTTGCGGCGGCAGTGCTGTCCCGTGTCGATGGTTTTTACACAAGATATTGCTAGCTATGGGAGCTAGCTAATACTTTCATATAATTCAATACGATATGCGTAACTCGTAATTTGGCATAGCATTTGCGTGCATGTTCTACCGTGCGGCATAGCGTTGCGGGATGCCGAGAATCGCTGCTACTTTGCCAATTGAAGGACGAGGCAGCGCATGTTGATAGTGTGCGGTGAGGAGAGTTAGATGAGATTGGATTTCCGTTTTATTGCGTCACTGTCAGTGATGCTGCTTTTGTTCGTGACGGCCCGCCCAGCCGAAGCCGTATTGGCTGATTTTGAGCAATTTTCCGACCTCGAGTCGGTCACAAACCAAATCGGTGGCGTAACTTTCAGCAATGCTATCGCGCTGCAGGCCGGCCTGTCGCTGAATGAATTCGAGTTTCCTCCACGCTCAGGGAGCACAGTCCTGTCCGATGACTTTGGGGCGATGTCGATTCTGTTCTCTACAAAAATCACATCGTTCTCTGCGTATTTTACTTACCTCACACAGCTCACGATTACCGCATTTGACGACGCCGACGTCATGGTAGCCTCAGCGACCTCGGCCTTTGATGCGAACATGGTGTTTTCGGGGGATTTGGGTAGCAGTGCGAATGAACTCCTTACACTTATGCATGGGTCAGGAATCCGCCGAGTAAGCATTACCGGCTTTCCTGACGGCGGATCGTTCGTCATGGATGACATGTCATTTGACACTGCCGTTTCGACAGTTCCTACACCGAGTTCTCCGGCGTTGTTTGCGTTAGCGTTGGCTTTATTGGCAGCGCACCGTGGTGTCCGCCGGCGGAGTTGATACACGCGGCCGCACGGTCGGCCTATGCTAGACGAACAGTGTCGTTCCGCCCCTGTTCCTCGTCAGAGTTTATGTGGTCCGTACCCATTTAGGAGGACTTGACGATGAGAAGTTTTAGTCGAAACTTGCTTTTCACTGTGACCCTAGCCATGGTTGGCGGTGCAGCGAGCGCTGCACCCGTGATAGGGCAGACTCAGGCATCCATTACTTCGTTTCCAGTGAACACGACGGCGCAAATTACCGTTACCTCAGTAGTTACAGACCCCGCAGTGATTCCGACGAGTGTAATGCTGCAGCGTTTGAATGCCGATGGCAGCGTTACGAACCTCGGTGCGCTACATGACGACGGACTGGACGGCGATTTGTCGTTTGGCGACCGCGTGTACACCTTGCGCTTCCCGCTCAGCGCTAATGTGCCAACGGAGTTCCGCCTGCGCGTGTCGGCTGCATTTAAGCGAACATTGAGGCGTGTTGTTTCGGAGCCGTTTTCAATATTCTCTCAAGCATTGATTACCCCAGAACAGATGCTCACAGAACTGTCTTCGGAGTTGGATAGAGGAGATATTGAGGCTGCGCTTTTGCGTTTCTCAGATAGCCCGCATAATCGCGAAAAACTATTAAGTTTGACACCAGAAATGTTGGTGGCTTTGAGTGAAGGCTTGCGTACGGCAACGTTGCTTAGGACAGAAGGACCAACGCGAGTCTACTCCGTGCGCATCACACGTAGTGCAACCCAGTTCATCACTACCGAGATTGGGCTGACGCAGATCCAGTCGGGTGAGTGGTACGTCATGTATTGGTAACGCTACGAGACATCTCACAACAGGGAGACGCTTTATGTTTCGATCTGCTATGTTCGGGGTGGTATCGATGGCTGCCCCGCTGGTGGTGCTTGCACATGCGGTGCCGACACACCAGAACATTACCAAAGCTGCTGTAGAGTATCTGCAACAGCTTGATGACCGTGCCGTCTGTTTGAGCAATCTGGAGCAGCTTCTTCAGGTCGGTACGGCAGCGGAAGATGAAGGAACCAGACCCGTGTTCCATTTTACCCCTGCGCTTTCGGCTGCGGGGTCGAGTTGTAGCTCCGTTGACTGGGGTCTTGGTTCAGGAACTTGTGAATGGTTTGGGGGTGAGGACAACAATACGCATCGGTGGAGTGACGCAATTGATTCCGCAACGGCGGCGAATGGTGGGATATCAGAAGAAGGATTGACCCACCTCGGCTACGTGCTGCACCTATTGGAAGACCTAACGTCGCCAGCACATACGCGCAACGATCAGCACTTGAACAAGTTTGGGGTTGGGGACATTGATCCAGTCGAAGCGGTTACACGTACTCCGACTTCGCCGGCGACAAGTGAGGGGTTGGCGGACGTTTCATCGCCAGTCTCATTCTTCGTTCAGTTGAGAACTTATACGGCATCGAATTTTTACAGCAAGGATACTGTCTTCAGCGATATTGGCCCGAAATCCGTGAGAGAGGACACTGAATATTTTTACGATGCAAGAGATAGACGTATCGCATACAAGAGCCTAGCCTATAGGACGAAGGAGTTGTTTGGCGTTACGCCAGATCCGAAAGATGCGACGATCAATGACGTGATCGCTAAGGAGCAGTTCGAAGAGCTCGGGCCGATAGCGGTAAGGTATGCAGCGTCGTTGATTAAGCACTACTTTGATGTCACAAATACGACGGGCAATAGTGGTTGTTTCGTTGATTTCGAAAAATTTAGCGGGCCGAGCGTCTTCTCTGGAGTCCAGCTTCCGCTAGCGAGTGAAGGCGCTACGTTTTCTGGCGGGCAGATCTTGAGCGGCGCGACCTTCCTACCCCGCAATGCGTCAGTAGTCTACGGCACCGCATTTTTCTGTCCCGGCTGTTCCCCGACCATTACGATCGATATGGCTACGCCCATCAATGGCGTGCGCATGCTACTAATGAATGGACAGACGTTCAATGTGTCCTATGTTGTTGAGGACGATAATGGGGGTACATCTTCGGTCACATTGCCGCCGAACTCGGCAAGCGGATCGGCCATAGTCGAGATTCCGAGTCAGGGTATTCGGCGTGTCACCGTCAGGTCGAACGTGTCGGCGTGGGACTTTTTTATCGACAACATTACGTTGGGTATCGGTACCAACGGCACTGCACAAATAAGGTCTGTGCAAGTTACGCCTGAGACACGCAGAAGCAGCCTAAAGAGGGCGCTTAGCATGCCGGTGCCAGCGCCGCCGGGGGAGTCCTCTAGTATCGAGAAACCTGCCGGTTCGTTGCCCTGAGTAAGCCGTGCGCACGAGCTTTGTTCTAGGTCGTGCGCACCCTCCATGCTCAGTGCCATTAAGTTTTAATCGCATGCTACCTTGTGATCATGTCCCGTGGCGTGGTGTAAGAAGCGGTCTGGATGGTCACCGTCTCCGGCATGATGGACGGATCAGTCTGCAACCGCTGGCGCGCTGACAGAGGGATTGTGTCCGATCTCGGCCAGGGTTCCAGCGACATGTATCGTCAGAACAGCGCCCATTCGTCGTTTTGCTTGAGCAGTAGCGCACCGACCAGGCGCACGATCGCGTCCTCGTTGGAGAAGATACCGACGAGATCGGTGCGTCGCTTGATCTCGCCGTTGAGCCGCTCGATCGGGTTGGTCGAGTAGATCTGAATGTATGGTGTCAGATCTTGAGTTGCAGCATTTTTCTGGCTTTCGCATTTTCGCGTCTGCTGGCATGTTGTCGGGAACAGCTGCTTAATCCCGTTTTCGACCGTCTACGCAAGTGCGGCCCGAGCGTCGGCAACGGGTCGATTGCGGCCGACAAGCGACAATGCTGATCGCATGAGCCGGCCGGGGCTTTTTGCGGCGCAGCACACGGCACCGAACATCTGGGGTCGGCTCACGAAACAGGAATCGCACTCCAATGGGGTTGCATGTAACACATGAAGGGCGCAAAATGTTGCATGTAACGTATCGGAGGCCAGCATGGCACACGTCAATTCAAGAGTTCAGAAGCATCGCGACGCCCTGCGCAAGACGGGGTTGCGCCCGGTGCAGATTTGGGTCCCGGATACGC
>JAGQNT010000096.1 GCA_020427965.1 Candidatus Saccharimonadota bacterium
GCCATTCCGGATCGGCGACTTTATTGTGATCGGTACTGACAAGGGAACGGTAGAAAAGATCGGTATTAAAAGTACTCGTATTCGCACCTTACAAGGTGAAGAGTTAGTGGTTTCAAATGCGGAGCTGACGACTGCTCGGGTACAGAATTTCAAGAAGATGCAAGAGCGACGCATTTCAACGCAGTTTGGGATCACCTATGAAACACCGCAGGAACGCGTGAAGGAAGTACCGGGGATTGTGCAGCGTATCTTCGAGGCACAGCCGAAGGCGCGACTGGATCGGGTACATTTTGCGAGCTTCGGCGACTCAGCGCTGATCTTTGAGCTGGTGTATTACGTAGAATCGTCTGACTACACTGAATTCATGGATATTCAGCAGGCGTTTAATTTTGACTTGATGGAGCGTTTTGCGGAACTTGGTATCGACTTTGCGTATCCAACACAGACGATCTACACCAAGGCGGTTGGGTAGAGGAATTGTGTGAAGCGCCCGAACTACACTCAGGGAATTAGCGACTATGCACGGGAGGGTTTGGCTGGGGCGCGCAAGGAGCGTAATGAGTCGAGTGTAGTTCGGGCGCTTTTTTGTTACCTTGCTGCCTGCTGCAACAAAGTCAGTAGAAATGGCGACAAGGTTTCAGCAAAGATCTCTGCGCGGTAGCTGAGGTTGCCGCCGAGGTTCTGCGCTAGACTAAAGCCGGTTTCTTGCTGAATGGTGCGTTCAATATGTGAGAGCGTGATAGCTCGTAAGCTGCCAGCCCCATCAGCTTTATCGTTGCCACGAGTTACGATGATACCGATCACCGCGCCGTCTGCATTGAGCACTGGGCCGCCAGATGCGCCTTCTGCGCCGACCTCGCTACCACGGATAGCGATCACATCAGCGTAGTTAGAGCCAAACGTATAGAGTTCAGAAATAGTGGTGGTGGCGCGCTTCGGAATAAGATCGACACTCGCACCACGTTCGATCAGGTCGTGGGCAGGGTAGCCCGCTGCCAGCACGGGTTGCTCACGCATGGCGAGAGAAAGCAGGTTGCTGTCGAAATCGAGTGCAGGGAAGCGTGCTGGCAGCGGGCTATTATCAATAGTGTCGTTCACGTAGAGTAGCGCGTAATCTCGCTCGCCAGTTCCCATCGGCACGTTGTCATTCACGACAGAGGCATTTTCTTGCACCCAGGCTGGTGGTAGATAGAGTAGTTCTGCGGTGTAGCGTGGGGCGGCTGGATTGCCGTTGCGGATCACACAATCAGTGGTACCTGTTTCTTCTGTTTGTTCCATCAACAAGAATTGAGCAACATGAGCATTGGTCATAATGACACCGTCTGGATCAATGAAAAAACCTGTTCCCGTAGTAGTGCGAATGTATGTGTCGGTCGTGAAGGTACAAAATATATTTACGATTGCTTCAAGTGGCTCGCGGGTCGTGGCACCAGAAAGGCTGGCTGCCGCACCAAGGGCAGCTTGCTGA
>JAGQNT010000097.1 GCA_020427965.1 Candidatus Saccharimonadota bacterium
CCTTTTCCAAGACGATAGAGATGCATCAGGCTGCAGCAGCTCTTGAGGATAGCTATTACAACTTGATACGACCTCATAAATCGCTGAGACAAGAAGTCGATACACAGGGTTGTCGTTGGCGGCAGCAAACCCCAGCCATGGCTTCTGGGTTGACTGATCATATTTGGACTGTTAACGAACTATTTTCAAAAATCCCTGTCCCAACTGTTAGCAACACTTAACAGGGGGACTATCCATTTTGTTGACGCGTCGATAATCCGCGCCCATCAGCATGCGGCAGATGCAAAAAAACAACGCCAGAGCAAGAAGCGTTAGGACGAAGTCCGGGTGGGTTCAGCCACCAAAGTCCATCTCCGCACAGATAAGCAGGGTCGTTTGATACATCTGGTGCTGACCCCAGGCCAAAGGCAAGAATCTACCCAGGTCGAAGCATTGCTCAAGGGTGGTGCAGTCAAACGGACTGGTCCTGGTCGGCCAAACACCGTCCCAAACGGTTGGTGGGTGACAAAGGGTACTGCGGTCGACCTGTCCGACAGCTTTTGCGACGACGTGGCATTCGTTTCACGATTGCGAAACGTAAAAATATGTCGCAACAAGGTCCTTTTGACAAAGCGATTTACCGGTTGCGCAATCGGATTGAGCGGTCTTTCAATCGTTTCAAGCAGTTCCGACGTTTAGCCACCCGATATGAAAAGCGAGCTGTTAACTATCGAACCATGTGGCTGATTGCGGCTGTTTTTCTGGCCCTTTAGTTTGCATATACGCCCTAGTATGATGAACAAATACAAAGCACTTTTATTAGTAGATTTATTTCAGAATAAGGGTCAGAGGCATAGAACCCCTTACCCCACATGAACCTTAAAATACAAAACGACTCCTTTTGCGGAAGTTAACCAAACCCGCAACCGCTACCACACGTTCCGTGTGAAAGCGGCGATGATGGCGGTCACGCAGCGTCAGTGCCAAATAACGTCGTATCATGGCAATGGTGTGCTCAACTTCAACCCGTACCTGAGCAAATTGGGTATTGAATA
>JAGQNT010000098.1 GCA_020427965.1 Candidatus Saccharimonadota bacterium
CATGAGCGGCGTCGGTTGCCGTTTCCTTGGTAATGTCGAAGTTGGCCAGAAGATCGGCCAGCGTTTCGTCGACGAACGACAGAGCATCGGTGTCGTTGACAGGCTGAGCAAGCAGGCTCTTCCATTTGGGAGCCTTTGCGCCAGACTTGACGGCGTTACGGTGCGCCACGGCGTTATTGATCTGGGTCACCGTTTCGGCGAGCATGTTGCGAATTGGCTCGAAGACAGGGGAATCGCTCGGGAACATGTGTAGGGTCCTCTCAGTGTGTAGGTGGTTAGGTCACTGCAACCTACTCTAACGAGTAGGCTGCCGAAACACAACCAACTAAGGTCAGTAGAGAACGCTGCGGCGAGTCAGTGCGTCATAGACTCGCACGTTAAAGAAGTTCATTAGGTCGGCCGCATCCTTGGCACCAAGGGCGCCGATGAAATCGCCGTGCGTGCCGTCCATGTCGCACGGAATCGCCCAACCTGTTGCACGTTGGTTGTCTTCCGTTGCCAGACAGACGCCGTACTCAAGAGCGTTAGCGCAACCCCAGAAAGTACCGTACTGATCGGTGCGGGGATGATTGACGTAAGCGGCCACGTCATCATCGTTCAGGTACCAAGGGCCGATGGCCAGATTCTTGGTGTTGTAGTAGTCGGGAATCTCCCGGTAGCAGGAGATTCGGGCGCTGGTGAGAATGGTCTGTGCGGAAAGCTTCGGCATGGCTTTGGTCCTCTCGTCTGTGTAGCTCGCCTCTACTTGGCTACATAGGTAGTAAAGCACAGTGCTTAGCTAGTGTCAACAAGTTTGTTGGGGCATGATGATACCTTACCCTGTAGGGTATACCTTACCCTAGGTTGATCCCTCCTTCCCCCTCCCCCGCAGTATTCGAGACTCCTTTTGTATATATGAAAAATTTGAAAAATGGATATGAAAAATTTCATATTTTAGGATAAATAGAATACCCCAACAAGTCAGTATACCCATACAAAAATACACCGGCCCCCCTTGACATTTCACCCCTTCCCCTTCATACTAGAGCCATGTCCCTAGCAGCCCTAGATGCCACGCTACGCCTAGCGAAGCCTGGCCATACGTATGACAGCGCTTACTC
>JAGQNT010000099.1 GCA_020427965.1 Candidatus Saccharimonadota bacterium
GCTGGTCGTGGTTGGTTTCGCGGCAATATTCTGGGTGCCACTCAAATGGTCATCGGTAGTGTCTCGTAAAAAGGAGATCGGCACAGTTGTACCCGAATATATCCCGCCCAAAGACGTCAGCGTAACGACAGCCGCTGATGTTTTACGATCTGCGCGTAGTACATTTGCCGCTCAACTGATCGATTTTGCGGTGCGTCATTACCTGAAATTGTATGAAATTGAAAAATCAGGTTTCCTGGGGCTGAAGAGCAAGGACTACGAGATCGAGGTCGTCAAGGATGTTACAACGTTAAAAGCCGAGGAGCAGGAGATACTGTCGGACATTTTTGGCCACGCGCCGATGGTTGGTCAAAAACTAAAACTGAGCAAACTAAAGAATAATACGGCGGTATATAACAGGACGACCGATAACACCAAAAAACTCAAGGTACTCGTGCGCGGTGAGTACGGCCTACGCGAGAAGAATCAACCATGGACTCGTCGTTTCCGCAAAATCGCCCTGTGGCTGTTTGTGCTTGGGGTGGCTACTTTGAATCCGTTTGTTGGTTTTGCCGCGATTTTTGCCTTCGTTAGCTCATTTACGGTCTGGTCACTAACAGATAAGGGGCTAGAACTGAGCCGGTATCTGCAAGGACTCAAACTCTATATTGACGTTGCCGAAAAAGATCGTATCAAGATGCTACAAAGCCCTGAGGGCGCAGCTAAGATTAGCGGTCTTGATCCCACAGACAACAAGCAGCTCATCAAACTTTATGAAAGGGTCCTGCCGTACGCCGTGCTCTTTGGGCAGGAAAAGGAGTGGAACAAACAAATCGGTAGATTATACGAAGATCTCAACCAGAACCCCGACTGGTATGTTGGCCGCAGTGCCTTTACCGCGGCAGCGTTCAGTAATGCCATGAGCAGCTTTTCTACCTCAGCGTCGTACAGCGCGGCCAGTAGTTCCAGTAGTGGCGGCTCGTCCGGTGGCGGCTCCTCTGGTGGTGGCGGTGGTGGCGGCGGTGGCGGCGGTTGGTAGGCTACAACTGATAAATATTGACTATTTTGACAAAATAGTGTAGAATATAGAAATACAAGCGACCTTTTAACCTAGGTTCTTTTGTGTAGTTAAAGAAGGTATTACAGAACAGTGTCAAAAGATGTTGTAGAGCGCCAGATTAGCTCATATCTCTGGGATGGCCAGCAATTAAGTCGCCAAAAGCGGCTCTTTGAGGCTGCCGTTCGTTTTCCAACCGTTAACGCGCTCCGCCCATTAGCGGCGTATGCATACTATTTGGCAGCCAAGGACCAAAGGTCATGGGCGAAAAAGGACGTTGTTTTAACCCAAGAGCGTCTATCTGGCGGTAAAACAATCCAGGTAGACAAAACGGTCACCCTCGAAAAAACAGACGCCGCTGCCGCAGTAAGTTATGGACCAGCCAACCCTCACGTGACCAAAAATGGTGGCAAGGCGCGACGTTTGGGTGTTGATGAAGGCTTACAGTATAAATCTATCAAGAAACGTGACATTCTCGTCGTAAGCCATTCTCGCCCTATTTTGCACCGTGATGTCGGGGTTGAGGCGGAAGTTGCCAAAGAATTTGGCCTAGAACGAGACTACGACGTTGTTGAAGCAGCTAGGAATCTTATCCCGGCCGGTTTTATTAGCCCAGCTGCAGTACTCAATCACTACCCCGTTGACAGAACCAGTGACGAGGTGCAAGCCAAAGCATTAGCCTCTGATATAAGAGTTACCGCTGATTATGTCAGAAATGCAAGTTTGGCACGGGATGCGTCAACGCTCGCCCATACGCCTTTCGTTATTCTCGATACGCGCCATGGTGATGCAGTTATTTCCGAAGAACACCCACACCTGCCGGCACCCCAGGGCGGCCTCGCGGCTCATTTCGTGTTGCCTATTGTGGTAGGCCTGGAACTACACAATTTATAGTATTGACAAAAAGCAAAAAATAATATAAAATACTGCAGATGTCTGAGAATTCAGATATTGACAGGTAGACGTTTGATTGACAACACGGTTCTCGGGACGGGCACACTATCACCACAGTCGTTGATTCATGGGGTGTTGACGACCAGATAGAGCATGAGATGCAAGCTGGGGCAAAAAGCCTGCATCAATAACGCTACGCGTTTCTGGCGCTTCTTTGGCGCACGCGGAGTTGTCCGTTCCGATTTTTTGCGAGAGGTAGCACGTGGGGGGAGTTACCTTCGCAGCCAGGGGCGGAGTCCGACAACAACGGACTTCGAGCGGCACTGTAAGCCCGGGTCGTTTTTTGCCGATAGAGCCATCGCGCTCGGTCGGGATGCCAGAACGATGATGCGGCATGAGTCACAGTGTCAAAGCCGGACGGCGCGAGCAACAACGCACGCGTGCAAGCGCAATCGCGCCGTCCGGCCCCCACCCCCTAGAACCAATCAACCCCCGTCCAAACGTCTACCACTTTTCCCAGAGCACATGAACATTGTCGTGTGTTGCGGGATAAGTCAGGTACAATAGACCGATGCACTACAAACCAAAAAACACCGCTCGCGGCCTCGTTATGCACGACGGCAAACTGCTGCTTATGGAACGCTGGCGCGACAACCTACACTATTTTTCGATTCCTGGGGGTGGCATTGAGCCAGGCGAAACGCCAGAACAAGCAGTTGTCCGTGAGTTAGCAGAGGAAACCAGCTGCCAGGTTCGCCTAGGCCGGAAGGTCTATATGGTGAAGGACGGTGCTTATCAACATCATTTTTTCTTGTGCGAATACCTATCCGGAGAACCCAGACTTTCGTCCGATGCACCTGAAGTTATGCAGGATAATCCCAATAATCGCTTTCAGCCAGGTTGGATTGATAACACGCGTCTGGCTGACATACACATGAATGTGTGGGAAATGGTCAAGCCGCAGCTCATGCGCGACTTGGCTAATGGTTTTTCCGAAACTGTCGTAGAAATTATTGCACCAGACCCAGCATAAGTGTGATACGATAGATTTCGATATGGCAAATAAACGAGAGAGGTTTTTCGCCCTTTTTGGCGCAATTTTGTTCCTGGTCACCGCATCAGCGTTCAGTATCTTAGTCGTCTGGACACTGGTGACAAGCAAGGATGATCAAAACACGGATACGAATACCACGAGTAACAATTCACAAACGGAGGATAGTAAATTGCAAGGCACACAACTCAACGATTTTACACCGGTCGCAGACGTCAGTAGTTTGCAGAAGACCGATATCAAAACGGGCACCGGCGAAGAAGTGCAGCCTGGCGACACGGTCACCGTGGATTACACTGGTGCTGTTGCTGCCACCGGGATCATCTTTCAGAGTTCACTCGACAGTGGTCAGCCAGTTAGTTTTGGCTTGAATCAAGTTATCAAGGGCTGGACGGATGGTGTGCCGGGTATGAAAGTCGGTGGCACTCGACGGCTTTTGATCCCATCAGACCAGGCGTATGGAGCGAATCCACCAGCTGGTTCGGGGATTCCTGCGAATGCGGCGCTTGTGTTCGATATTACCTTGCACAAAATCGGCAATTAGCGCTACACTAGATATACTCGTTTTGGCACTTTTTGGGGTAAAAAACACTACATGTGGGGGTATTGACGCTTATGGTTACACTAGAGTATAGTGTGACGTACAAGCTTCGACAGTACAAAAAAACACTGCCAAAACTTAGAGCTAACAGCTCAGAACAAAAACAAATTATTCACGGAGGGGAATAATGGTCAAAAACATTACAATATTTACTACTAATACGTGTGCGTATTGCGCCATGGTTAAGAAGTACCTGGATATCAAAAACCACCGGTACGAGGTTGTTAACCTGGACGAGCAACCACATCGTCAAGCCGAGGCTTTGAGCCTCAGTGGTGCCCTCACAGTGCCTGTTACGGTGGTAACAAAGCACGACGACAGTCAAGAAGTGGTTGTGGGTTACAATTTGTCCAAACTCGCACCAGCGCTTGTATAACGAAGCACATTGAGAGACGACGGCGCGCAAATAGCGCGCCGTTTTATTGCAAAGAGTATAATAGGAGAAAGCAATGAGTGACACTACCATCCCAACCCACGATGTGATTATGATTGGCGCCGGACCAGCGGCCCTGACGGCGGCTGTCTATACGACTCGTGAAGACATCGATACGTTACTGTTTGAGCGTGGTGTCGTTGGTGGCCTAGCCGCCGTCACCGACAAGGTAGATAATTATCCTGGTTTTCCAGATGGCATCGAAGGACTCACGTTGGCGCAGAACCTGCAAAAGCAGGCAGAACGCTTTGGTGCAGTCATAGAGCTAGGAGAGGTGACTGCGATTCACGATGAGGGTGACTACAAGCGCCTTGAGACTACTAGTGGTGATATGAAGGCACGTGCCATTCTGATTGCAACCGGCAGTGACTACAAGAAGCTCGGAATTCCTGGCGAGCAAGAGTTCTATGCTCGTGGCGTACACTACTGTGCTACTTGTGACGGTGCGTTTTACCGCGACAAGCGACTCGTTGTGGTTGGTGGTGGCAACTCGGCAGTCCAAGAGGCGCTCTTTCTAACCAAATTCGCCACACACATCGATCTGTTGGTACGCTCCAAGATAAAAGCCAGCGATGTATTACAAGACGAGCTAAAGCAGTTTGTTAACGACGGCAAAATAACCGTTCACCTAGGGATGACCACCGATGAAATCATAGGTGAGGAAAACCACGTTACAAAAGTAGTCGGTACCCAGGATGGCAAAAAGAAAGAAATTGAAACGGATGGGGTGTTTGTGTTTGTTGGCTTGATGCCCAACACCCAGTTCTTGGCAGGAACCAATGTAAAACTCGACGAACTAGGGCTGATTGCAACCGACATGCACCTGCAGACCAGCATGAGAGGCGTCTTTGCCGCCGGTGACGTCCGCAGCGGTGCTACAATGCAGATTGCCAGCGCGGTTGGCGAAGGGGCGACTGCAGCGCTCATTATCCGCGAGTACCTCGAAGGTAAATTAACGCACACGGCTAAATCCGAGGAAGAACTGAGTCCAACCCCGCTAGCTTAACTATTGCAAAACGCTTTTGCTTGGTATATCATCAGTCCAATTTAACTTGCGGAGGGTCCTATGGCGCACATACCAGCAGAAGGTTTGCCAACGGTGGGGATAATAGAAACTGACGATGCGGTGCTAGTCAGAGCGAAGCCGCTCGACCACATGCAACGGACGCGCCTCGTTTCGTCGCTCCGTTGGTTTCGTCCAGTGCAAGATCCAAGGAATACACACCGGCAGTGTCATCCGCCGACACATGAGCGGGTTTGGTTTATTGACGGTGTCACAGACTACGAAGTGGGCGATGACTATGTCGATATTACTGTAGTTGACGTGCAGTATGCAGCATTCGTCAGTGGATGGGCAGAGGACTTGTTTGATCAGTTACGGCAAACGCAAGCAGCTTCGGCACAGCGGATAGACCCAGCTAATCCGAATATCCTGTATACCCAGGGAAGAAGTCCGTCACCAGCTGGTGTGGCTTAAGGCCGCGCTTTAGCAAGTCTTTCTTGAGTGCTTCTAGCATTGGTTCTGGCCCCGATAGATAAATAAGCGTTTCTTCGGACGGCTGTTCTAGGCCCAGAATCATTTCGGCAGTCAATCTTCCACGTTCGCCACCCCACTCGGCGGAAGGTTCTTCGACAATGATGGTCGGTTCGAGGTTCGCGTTCTCCCAAGTTTCCGTAAAGATGATGTCATCTTCATCATGCACGGCCCACAGGAATCTTAGATCACGCACTTCACCCGTAACAGCCAGCCACTTCACCATGCTATGGATTGGTGTTACACCGATTCCCCCGGCGACAAATATCAGTGGTGTCTGGATTAGTTTTGGGAGTACGAAGTCGCCCATCGGCTCAGCAAAATCGACTTCCTGCCCCGGAGCAAGTTGCTGCAAGGCTCGCTTGAATGAGCTACTTTCCCCAGTAAAACGAGTCGTTATGGCTGGCATTTCCTCTGTTGGCGAAGACGAGATGGTAAACCATCGCTTGGTGCCTCGATTATCGGGCTTTGGGTGCTTCAAAGTTATCTCAGTGAATTGGCCGGGTGTCCATTGTAGCGCTTGCTCGGTTTCGAACCAGAATGTTTTGATGTTGTCCGTGACATCATCGATGTGGTGTAAGGTGGCACGCATCAGCTCTGCCTCTCAAAGAGATCAGGGTAATCAGTATAGATGCCAGCCAGGCCAGCTTTGTGCCAGCGCTTGGCAACCGTAGGCTTGTTGACCGTATACGCATAGAGCACATAGCCCCGACGGCTGATGCCACGAATAACCGGCGGCCACAGCCAAATGTTATACATGGCGATATGTTTGGTACCCAGTCGGTGTGCGAGCCAGGTTGCACGTATGCTCGACCAATCGTGGTTCAAGATGATTATACTTTCCGGAAAATGTTGCCGGATGCGCCGCAAAATAGAGGGTGAATAGGAACAGAATCGTAGATCTTTTTCCGTCCAACCTCTGTCGTAGTATTGCTTCACCACATGACAGACCTGATCGGCGTCGACACCGGGTTTTAGCTCGATGATCAGTGGCACTGTACGATCTATGAATTCGATGGCTTCTTGCAGTGACGTGACATCGGCGTGATGACGCTTCATATCGTCGTATGTCGAATCGTGAATGCGGATTTTTTTACCTTTGGAGTTGGTATAATGCGCGTCGTGATTGAGTAGTATTGAGCCGTCTCGTGCCACAAATACGTCAATTTCAATCATGTCCACGTGATGCTCCAGAGCCTTCTGGATGCTTTTCAGGGTATTTTCCGGTGCCAAACCCATGGCACCACGATGACCAATAACAACCAATCGGGAGTTTTTCATACTTCGGTGATAGTGTACAATGGTGCTCAACAAGACACAATCAATAACGGAGGTAATTCATGGCTGATTTTAATCAAGTGCTAGACCCAGGCGACTACCAAAATGGCGTCGTCAATACGGTTGTCGAGATCCCTGAAGGTTCACGCCTAAAGGTAGAATGGGATCGTCAGCGAGCCGCTTTTATGTTGGACCGCGTCGAGCCACGTATTTTTGCTAAGCCGACCAATTACGGTTTTATTCCGCAGACTTTGGACGAAGATGGCGACGAATTGGACACGCTCATCATCTGTCCTGAGCCACTCGCGACCGGCGTTTGGCTAGAGGCTAAGATTATTGGTGTGATGCATTTCGTTGATGATGGCGAAGTTGACGACAAGATCGTGGTTGTGCCAGCCGACAACCGTGACGACGCCGATGCAATTAACTCACTGGACGACATCCAGCAATACGTAAAACAGATCGAGCACCACTTTACGCACTACAAGGACCTCAAAAAGCCAGGCAGCACCAAGGTGACGGGTTGGGGCGACGTCGAAGACGCCAAAAAAGTCATCGCCGAGTCAATCGAGCGTTACAAGAAATAATATGAGCTTACTCTTGTTGACTGGCTAGTAGCTCAAGGGCTTCAGTGGCGTTGGTGAGGCCAGTCATGGCCATATCTAATCGATGACCAGATAGTGCATCATCAAACTCTACTTCCAGGGCTTTGATATGGGCAAGGCGATCCGCGATGTATGCTGCCCTGGCGGCCGGAATAACTAAATCGGCGGCTCGATATTCGGCGATTGAGCGGCCGTGCACCGCGAACACACCAGTCCTCAGCGCTGCATCCTCGGCAAGTACGTGAGCCTCTCTCGTGCGGGCCACGGCAACGTCTTTCATTTCCGCCATTTCTGACGGGCGTTGAGTTACAGCATAAAAAGGTCGCACAGTTTCGTTTAGTACACCATTGTTGCCAACTGCGGCAAAAGGGATGACGATTTTACCAATTTGGTGGTGCTGTGGAGGAATAACAATATAGTCTACCGGCTCCCAACCGAGTCGCATATCAGCGATTGCATCGTTTGTTAAGTGAGTCGTCTTCAACATGCCGCCATGAGACATCATGTGGCGTTGCGCATCAATAAACTCGCGTTGCCGGGGTCGATCTGAGCCCGGAACACCGTAGAACTGCTGGCGCGGGTTAGTATGAGCCATCTTTTCATTATAACACAAAAACATATCAAAGTCAATATGCTTATCCTTTCTGTTGCAAGTTGCGCGGTTGCCCAATACAATGGAGCCATAAGCGTAAAACGGATGGGAGAAACATGAAAACACGCGTGGCTATCAACGGCTTTGGGCGCATCGGACGCAATGCCTTTAAGATTGCATTTGATCGCAGTGATCTAGAGATTGTGGCAATCAACGACCTGACAGACACCAAGACATTGGCGTATCTGTTAAAGCACGACAGTAACTACGGTACCTATGACAAAGAAGTTGGTTTTGACGAGCAAAATATCATCGTCCAGGACCAAAAAGTGGCAGTATTAGCCGTCAAAGATCCTACCGAACTGCCATGGAAGGACATGAAGGTTGATCTGGTCATTGAATCAACTGGCCTATTCACAGATAAAGAGGGCGCTTCCAAACACATCACCGCTGGTGCCAAGCGAGTCGTTATTTCTGGCCCAACCAAGAGCGATGGTGTCGACACTATAGTTCTGGGTGCCAACGACGACAAAATTGAGGGATCAACTGAGGTTATCTCGAACGCCAGTTGTACGACTAACTCGCTCGGAGCGGTCATGGCCATTCTGGAGAGTGAATTTGGCGTGGAGAAATCACTCCTGACGACTGTACACAGTTACACCGCCAGCCAGGCACTGCAAGATGCTCCCAAGAAGGACCTGCGCGAAGGCCGCAATGCTGCCGAGAACATCGTACCGACCACGACTGGCGCAGCCAAAGCAGTGGCTTTGGCAATGCCACAGTTCCAAGACAAGTTCGACGGCCTCAGTATTCGTGTGCCGACGCCAGTTGTGTCTCTCAGTGACGTGACTGCACTACTAAAGCGCGCAGTCAGCGTCGAGGAAGTTAACGAAGCCTTCAAGAAAGCCGCAGCTGACCCGTTTTATCAGGGCATTCTAGGCGTGAGCGAAGAGCCGCTGGTGAGTTCCGACTACATTGGTAACAGTCACTCAGGTACGGTTGACCTACTCCTGACGAAAGTCGTTGGCGGCAACCTCATAAAAGTAATGGTTTGGTACGACAACGAGTGGGGTTACAGCAACCGGCTAGTCGAAGTCGTCGCTGATGTGGCGAAAAGCTTACAGCCCAAAGCATAGGTTATGAAGAAAACCTACCAGCTAGAAGGGGAGCCACCGCGACACTTCTGGCGTTGGTTTGGGATTGTGATGGTCGTGTTGGTGGCGCTGAGCGCGGTGGTGCTCGGTATTGCCTGGCTGCGGGTGAGCAACATGCCACAACCAGTCAGCTACATCATCAAGACACATCAGGCAGGTGAAGGTATCAGCACCAAGATGCTGTTTGTGGGCGATGTGTTTTGGGGGCGCTCAATTCAGACCAAGGCGCAGGCGAGCAACCTCGGCTACAAATATCTCACCAGTGGGCTTAGTGGCAAGGATCGGGCAAGTTATGACGCATGGATTGCAAATTTTGAGTGCCCAATCACGGACAAGGACGTTCCGTATGCTTCCCAGGTAAAGTATCTAAAATTTAATTGTCGGCCCGAGTACTTGCAGAACTTAGCTAAATGGTTCACTGCCGCATCTCAGGCTAACAATCACACTGAAAACCAAGGCGAGTGGGGGCTAAAACAGACCAGGAAAAATTTAGAAACAGCTGGCATACAATATTTTGGCGACTATGACATGAATAAAACCGACAATATTTGTGAGGTCATCAGCGTTCCGGCCAAAACTGTCAAGACGGGCAAAGTAGTTCAGCTGCCGATTGCGCTGTGTGGCTACATGTACGTCGTGGATGTGACGCCGTCGGACAAGCAGCTAGCGGTCATGAAAAAGTATGCCCAGGTCATGCCAGTTATCGCGATGCCGCACATGGGAGTTGAGTATCGCTCTAGTGCCGAGGCGGCCAAGGTATCCGCCTACGAGCGCATGATTGATAACGGTGCCGACGCAGTTATCGGCGCACATCCGCATGTGATTCAAAATAGCGAAAGCTACAAGGGCAAACTTATTGCATTTTCCGAGGGCAACTTCCTGTTTGACCAACAGAGTCTAGGGAGGGCAACGACGCTAGGGTTGGGCGTGGGCTTGACACTCACCATCAGCGATGCCAAGGCAGCGGGTATTTATCAAAAACTGGCGCCAAATTGTGTTGCCTACAAAGATGATTGTCTCGACAGTCTCAATGCTCAACTGAAACAGCGGCCAACTATTGGTGTCAGTTATGATTTTACGTGCTACGACGAGGCTGGCGGAACCCCTCGACTCGGCACAAAGTCGACTTGCGACAAAGCTAGGGCCGATGCGACCGTGTCGAAACTGACTGATCTGGCGACGACATGGTAAGTGCTTATGCTACACTCTAGGTATGAGAATTTACATCGGTGCTGATCACAACGGTTTTGACTACAAAAATGCATTGATGAAGGTGCTGAAAGAGGACGGACATGACGTCATTGACAGTGGTGACGTGCAAAAAAATACTGACGACGACTTCCCCCAATTTGCCGGCCAGGTCTCCACGGCCGTGTTGGGTGGCGCGGGCGACAACGCCGTCGGCATCCTGATCTGCGGTAGTGGCCAGGGTATGTGCATGGCAGCTAATCGCTTTAAGGGTATTCGTGCGAGCCTCTGTTGGAATCAGGACGAGGCCCGCTCGGCTCGCAATGACGACAACAGTAACGTCCTGTGCCTCTCGGCGCGCTACACCAGCTTGGAAGACGCCAAGTCGATTGTTCAGACCTGGCTGAATACGCCGTTTGCCAATGCGCCACGCTTTGTCCGGCGCCTGAATCAACTTGATCAATTGACATGAGCGTGATTGTACCGACTATTACCGCCGGAGATAGTCGAGAATTCCAACGACAGCTGGAGCGGATACAGCCGTTCACGAAGCGTATTCATTTGGATCTGATGGACGGCATGTTTGCCCCCAGCAAAAGCTTGCCGGTCGCAGACATCCACCTACCGGATGATGTGCAAGTGGACGTGCATGTCATGTATCTGGATCCGGTATCGCAGTTAGATTCATTTCTGATGCTCAAGCCAAAGCTTGTTATTTTACATGCCGAGGCTAACGGTGACATCGTGAACGTTGCCAAAAAGTTGCGGTTATTAGGGGTTAGGGTTGGAATGGCGATGCTGCCTCCTACATCCGTCACTGCAATTGCCGAGCATATTGAACTACTGGACCATGTTTTAATTTTTTCCGGTAATCTTGGTTTTCAGGGGGGTAGTCAAGCTAATCCAAACTTGCTGTCCAAGATCAACGAACTTCGTCGTCTAAAACAAGACATTGAGATCGGCTGGGACGGGGGAGTCAATGATAGTAATGTTCGTGCACTCGCACAGGCTGGCATTGATGTGATCAATGTCGGCGGCTTTATCCAGCAGGCCGACGACCCAACTAATGCCTATCAGTGTCTGGTTGATCTAGTTGACGGCTAACGAGTTCATTCAGTACTGATCGGGTTGCCAGTGCTGCCTGGTGATGACGTGGGTCATCTCGCTGGCCCTCTGTTGCGTAATCGCGCAGCTGATTTGATGCTTGGGGCACTGTGTCATTGAGCACAAAATAGAATTGGTTCAGATGAAGTAGGGCGCAGCGAATTGAGTCGGCTGCTTCTTGCATCCGGGCCGCATACTCGTCCTGTGCCATGACTCCACGTTGTCGTAGTCTGTGTTGCCATGTTTCAAAATCCGGAACTCCAACATACGTTGGGCGAATAGCGCCGAATAACCCACTCGAGATGTATGCCATAACTTGTGCCGGTCGAATATCTAGCACTGCTGGTCCATCAACCAGGCAATCTTCACGGCTAATACCGTAAAAGTGGCCAGTGGTTGGGTGTATGGCAACCTGTACGTATTTGCCATCGTCAATGTCTGCTAAAAGCTGGTCTCGTTCTTCTTCTGAGTTCACATAGGTATAATCGTCAGCACCTTCGATCTGAGGCTTGGTAGTGTGTCCCTTGATGACTGCCAACCCAGACGATCTCATGAGGGTATCCTTGCCGCTACCGGAAGGCCCACTGATTGTAGTTGGAGCCAAACAGCGGGCGAACTCTGCGGTCTCTTCACTAGGCTTATAGGACTCAACGACCGGTCGCAGCTGTTGTAGGAATGCCTGCATCAGCCCATTTAATCACGTTACCGTAACGGAATTAAGCGCTTATGCTACAATGACAACAGATGGCGCAAGCGAAGAAGACTATAGTATGGCTCGAGAAAAAAGCCAACGATATCCGCGAAGATATAATTCGCATGCTAGAACATGCCGGCAGTGGTCACAGTGCTGGCCCACTTGGCCTGGCGGATATTTTTACAGCTTTATACTTTGATATCCTAAAGCACGACCCAAAAAAACCTGACTGGGACCAGCGTGATGTAATACTGCTGAGCAATGGCCACTGTGTGCCGGTGCAGTACGCCACCATGGCAGAAGCGGGCTACTTTGACAAGAAAGAACTGATGACGCTGCGCCAATACGGCTCGCGCCTGCAGGGACACCCCGAGCGCACTAAATTGCCAGGGCTTGAAAACACTAGCGGGCCCTTGGGGAGTGGCCTAAGTCAGGCCTGTGGTATGGCGCTGGCCATGCGCATGGACAAACAGACGCATCGTTGGGTCTATGTCGTGATGGGTGACGGCGAGCTGGACGAAGGCAATGTCTGGGAAGCGGCCATGCTGGCTGGCAAAGAAAAACTCAATAACGTTATTGCAATTATTGATCGCAACAACATCCAGATCGATGGGCCGACCGAGTACGTTATGCCACTAGAGGATCTGAAAGGTAAATGGGAAGCTTTTGGTTGGCACGTCATTGAAATCGATGGCAACAACATGGAGGCGATCATTGATGCCTGTGCCATGGGGCGCGCTATCAAGGAAAAGCCAGTTATGATCATTGCGCATACGATCCCAGGTAAGGGTGTCGGCTTTATGGAAGGTGACTATCACTGGCACGGTGGTGCACCTGGCACCGGGGTTCCTAATCATGAACAGGCCAAAAAAGCCCTCCACGAGCTACGCACACTTGGTGGGAAAATCAGGAGTGAACATGAGTGATTTGTATTTAGTTGATGACATTTTGGCAAAGGACATTGCCGCTGAACCAAATCGCAAAGGTTTTGGCCGCGGACTGCAGGAAGCCGGTCGGCGCGATGACAACGTGGTAGCAGCCTGTGCCGACTTGACCGAATCAACGCAGATGCACCTCTTCCGGGATACCTTTCCTGAGCGTTTCGTAGAAATCGGTGTCGCCGAGCAAAATCTGGTAACGGTTGGTTCGGGTCTTGCGGCAATGGGCAAAATTCCGTTTGTCAGTAGCTACGCGGCGTTTAGTCCGGGTCGCAACTGGGAACAGATCAGGACCACAATCTGCCTGAATGATAGACCGGTCAAAATTGTCGGCAGTCACGCTGGTGTCAGTGTCGGGCCGGATGGGGCCACCCATCAAATGCTAGAGGACATCGCTCTTATGCGCGTACTACCAAATATGGTTGTTGTTGCGCCGGCTGACAGCATTGAGGCGGAAAAAGCTACCCTAGCCATGGCCGAAGACGACCGGCCAAATTATCTACGCCTGGCGCGCGAAGCGGTACCAATTATTACCACCAAGCGCACGCCTTTTGAGATTGGCAAAGCCTATGTGTATTCGCCTGGCGAAGACGTCACGGTTGTCGCGACGGGCACTATGACATACCAAGCGTTGGTGGCAGCCCATAAGTTATTTAAGGCTGGTATTGACGTTGAAGTCATTCACTGCCCAACTATCAAGCCACTCGACGAAGCTACGATTCTCAGAAGCGCTCGCCGCACCAAACGCGTCATCACGGTTGAGGAAGGCCAAGCGGCCGGTGGTCTCGGCGGTGCTGTTGCCGAACTGCTTAGTGAAAAATTTCCTGTGCCAATCAAACGAATTGGTATGCAAGACCGCTTTGGTGAATCCGGTAAACCCGACGAACTACTAGAAAAATTTGGCCTGACCGCGAAATATATCGAGCTAGCCGTGCACGCAATGATTAGGTAGGAGGAAATATGCCGCTGAGTATGGAACAAATCAGACAAAATTGTCAAAAAGCCCGCGACCGCATGGTGCAGGCTCGTGCCGAACATTGGGCATTTGGCGCTTTCAATCTGGACGATGAGCCGACTCTAAAAGCCGTTGTGCAGGCCGCCCAGGCCAAAAATGCCCCCGTGCTCGTAGAAGTCAGTCAGGGCGAAGTTGATACGATCGGCCTCGACAACGTTCGTGACATGGTCGATAACTTCAAGGCTACTCACGGGGTCGAAATGTACATCAATCTTGACCACTCACCATCGGTTGAGGCAGCCAAAAAAGGCATCGAAGCTGGCTTTGAATTTATTCACATTGATGTCAGTCAGGCCAATCACGATGCATCCGAGGAAGAGATCGTAGCTGCTACCAAGGAAGTAGTAGAGGCTGCCAAGTTAACCGGTGCCCTAGTAGAAAGCGAACCCCATTATTTTGGTGGTGGCAGCAACAAATTCAAGGAAGCCTTCAACTACGACGAGATCAAGAAAACGTTCAGCACTCCGGAAGGCGCCAAGGCTTTTGTTGACGCTACGGGCATTGACACCTTTGCAGCTGCTATCGGCAACTTGCACGGACAGTATCCGGTACCAAAGATGCTCGATCTGGATCTGTTGCAGCGCCTGCGTGAGGCGCTGGACTGCAACATCAGCCTGCACGGCGGCAGTGGCACGCCTGGTCACTATTTTGTTGATGCGGTTAAAATTGGCGTCAGCAAGATTAATATCAATACCGACATGCGCGTGGCGTATCGGAATGCGCTAGAAAAAGTGCTCGATGATAATCCTGACGAATCATCGGTAGCGAAACTGGTCAACAAAGAGGTCGTCGCGGCCGTACAGGCGGTTGTAGAAAGCAAAATAGACATGTTCGGCTCTGCAGGCAAGGCGCAACCGTAGCAGTTGCCTGATTTGACAATACTGTGGCACAATAGAACAAACTAAGCATAAGAGAAAAGAGAACAGGGTGGGAGACAGCAAACAACTCGACATCATCGCCGTTGGTGATATTGTGACTGATGCGTTCATCAAATTATTCGACGATCCGGCGCATAGCTACGAAAATGAGCAGGGTAAGTGGCTAGCTATCCCGTTTGCTGCCAAAATACCGTTTGACCACGTCGAGGTAATTGAAGCTGTTGGTAACGCGGCAAATGCAGCGGTTTCGTTTGCGCGACTTGGCCTGAATACCGGCTTTGTAACGAATGTTGGCAATGACCAGCAAGGGCGAGACATGATAGCGGCCCTGGACAAAAAAGATGTCGATACCCGTTTTGTACGCATTAATAGCGGTAAATTAAGCAATTATCACTACGTGCTTTGGTATAAAGAAGAGCGTACTATCCTAATCAAGCACGAGGAATACAACTATCACTGGCCACATTTGCGGCGCTCAGATGAAATTCCGCGCTGGATTTACTTCAGCTCAATCTCCGAAAACGCCTTACCATATCACGATCAAGTAGCTGATTGGCTTGAAGACCACCCGGACGTAAAGCTAGCTTTTCAACCCGGCACATTCCAGATGGAGGCAGGTACTCAGCGACTCAGCCGCATTTACCAGAGAACAGAGGTATTGGTACTCAACCGCGAAGAAGCAGCCCTGGTTAGTGGCGGCAATGCAGATGATCTGCATGATTTATTCAATCGTCTCCACGGTCTTGGACCAAAGATAGTCTGTATTACCGATGGACCTGATGGTGCCTACGCTTCAGATGGCGAGAATCGATTCAAGATGCCGCTGTATCCTGACCCTGCACCGCCAGTTGAACGCACTGGTGCTGGCGATGCTTTTGCCAGCACGTTTGTAGCTGCGTTAGCTAAGGGCAGTAATTTAGAAGGTGCCCTGCAGTGGGGTCCCATAAACTCCATGAACGTTGTCCAGCACACTGGCGCGCAGGCAGGGCTCCTAAGCGAGCGCAAGCTCAGTGAGCTGTTAGAAAAAGCCCCCGAGTGGTATAAGCCCAGCCGCCTGGAATAAGCCGTCAGTTAATAATAGGACGGACCTATTATTGGAATTTACCCCAGTTAAATCAATCCCTAAACCCTTTAAGAGGTCCGTCCTACTAAAGTGGATTGAGGGTGGTATGACAGGCGGCTACGGAGTTATCGTCGATCCTGGGGCCTGTAGATGCATCACAGACCCCTTCTGGCGGGGATAGATGAGGGCTTAAACTGACCCTGGCTCCAGGATGACGCTTGTGGTAATCTGTAACTAATTATGACGAGGGTACTTGCCGAATTATTAGGGGCTGTCCAGCCAGCTTTTCAGGCGGGTTTGCGCAAGCTAGAACAGGCCAGTGGCCACGAGAGCACTGACGTGCGCCTGACTGCCGATATCACGCAGGCCGGTAAACGCAAATTACGTGAACTTGGCCTGGACCCCAGCGACACGACCGGTCGTGAGCTCTACCAAGCGCTCGCTGAGCGTTTTGCCCAAGACGAAAAGCGGCTATTTAGTCGATTGCGCGAAGAATACGGTGATGCCGATGATCTTGAATGTGTCGTCCGCGAGATTGAGCGAGTACCCATTCCTAAAAGCAGCTTTGCACTGAAGGCTACCGTTGCCAAGCGACTGCTGAAGAAGTCGGCGCCCAAAAAAGCCATGAAAGCCCTGGGCTATCGTTCGTTCGAATCAATGCTGAAGCACGAGCACATTAGTGATATTTATGCTGCAGCCTGGTTGACGGAATCGGCCACTTGGCGCAAACAACTGATTGATAGCTACAAAAAGCTGAAGGTGAATGATTTTGAGATTCGGCCAATGCAAATCTCGTATCCAAAGACTGAAAAATGGCAAAACTTTGCCAATGTGATGGTAGCCGACACACGCCATAATGTGGTCAGTTTCAAAGAGCTAGGAGCGGTGGTCTTGTTGCCGCTGCCCGACGAAAAACCACCGGCAGCCGCCATGACAAGCTTGCTACTGGCTTTGCATGCCATGAACGAAATTCGGGCTGCCAGTACTTTTCTAAAGCTTGCCCAAATGCAGCCGGGCTTCGGTACTAGCGTCTACCAGACGGTGCTAGAAGATTCTCATTTTTCCACCAGTTTGTTTGCTGACAGTGTGCCGTGGCAGATTATTCAGCGGTATTATGGTCGTTTCGCGGATAAGTTTAGAGCCGAGATTTTCGAGCCACACGTTCAGGTTGATGATCTTACCTGGCATTCCATTGAAAAAATCCTATCTTTCATGGATCCAACACTCGACTTTTGGCGCCACACGACACACCTTAGTCTATTGCACGATCATCAGCCAGTCTCATTTAACATCGTAGATGTTGCCATCAATTACGCTAATGCTTTACCATATGAACAGCGTGTGCTGACGTACAGTCGTCAATCACTCTGGCACGAGCTGATTATTCGTTACTTAAAACATGAAAAAGTTGAAGAAACAGTGGTATCGGGTCTGCGTTCTGACCTAGTGCCACAAGCGGAATTGGCCGCCTAAACGAAAGAGAAACATCGGTGGGACACTATCAAATTTGCGTATCAGGAGCGGCCAAGGGCGACAGCGTCGAGGAGGGCAAGGAGTTAGCCCGTGCGGTTGGCGCGGCTATTGCGAAGGCTGGCCATAGCTTGATGACTGGTGCGACGATTGGGTTGCCAAACTACGCCGCCGAGGGCTACAAAGCCGCCGGTGGCAAAATGAGCGTTGGCATCAGTCCGGCGTCCAGCAAAGTTGAGCACATTATGAAGTACCGTTTGCCTATCGAGGCCTACGACACAATCCTATACTCCGGGCTGCACTACATTGGCAGAGACACCTTACTGATTACATCGAGCGACGGAGTTGTGAGTATCGGTGGCCGGCTGGGCACATTGCACGAATTTACGATTGCTATGGAATCGGACACGCCGATTGGCTTCCTGCAAGGCGCCGGTGGTATTAGCGAGGAAATCCAGACTATTATGAGTTTGGCGCAGCCTATCCGTGATGACAGCGCGGTTTTCTTCGAAGAAAGTGCCGAGAAGCTGGTCGAAGACCTCACGAAGCATCTTGACAGGGTGCACGCCAAGTACCAGAATCTGTACTAGAGTAACCATAAGCAGGATTTGATTATGAAGAAACAGCAAGGCTTCGCGGTTCTAGAAACAGTATTGCTTTTGGTCATTGTGGCAATTATTGGACTGACAGGCTGGTACGTCTGGCACAGCAAACAAATTGCCGATGACTCTCAGAACAAAGCCCTGCAGGCATCGTCCGGTACAATCCCCGCGACAAAAGTCACTAGTTACGAGGAGTGTATCAAGCTACAGGGGAGTAAGCTATTGGAAACCTACCCAGAGCAGTGCGTTACAGCAAGTGGCAAAAAGTTTACTAACCTAGACCAAAGTGTCGATGATTACTTAGTGGTCAAGGAATGGGGCATCCGTTTTAAGGTGCCAAAAGGTTTGAGTGATGTGAAATACCAATTGTTTGACGGCAAAGACAGTGATGAGCATCTGGCTGTGTATGCTAAGCCATCTAGTGGTAGTGTTGATTATCGTAGTGATTACCTTGCGGTGACAACAGGTTCGACTCCTAGGCCGAAGTACGCACTAGGGATTGTTGATAGGTCAGGAGACAAGTATAAAGAAGATGATGGCGGTAACTTGACGCTCGCAGGCAAAAAAGTTGGCGACTATTACTTCTACACCTCTTGGGCGTTTAGTAGCCGAGCAACAGGGGCGGGGTGCACTGCTCTATATGGTGGTTCAACTGATAAACTTTGTAGTAGTGAGAGTGTTGCGTTCAAACTCGTTAACCAAGGCAAAGATGCTTTGCTAAACACCATAGAACTGACACCTTAACGTCTAGGCGTCAAAAACTCAAGCAATGCTGGCAGTTCGCGATATACTTGAATGATGGCATTTGAGCTAAGTAGTGGTTACCAGCCGATGGGCGATCAGCCGGCGGCGATTGCGAAATTATCCGATGGATTAAAATCTGGTGAAAAGCACCAGACATTGCTCGGCGTGACTGGTTCCGGCAAGACGTTCACTATGGCAAACTTGGTGCAAAACATCCAAAAACCGACGCTGGTACTGAGCCACAACAAAACATTGGCCGCACAACTCTACGGCGAATTCAAGCAGTTTTTCCCAAACAATGCCGTCCATTATTTTGTCAGTTATTTCGACTACTATCAGCCCGAGGCATATATTGCCCGCAGTGATACCTATATCGAGAAAGATTCTCAGATTAACGAGGAAATCGATCGTTTGCGTCACGCGGCCACGGATGCGCTCCTGTCACGGGAAGACGTCTTAATTGTAGCCAGCGTGAGCTGTATTTACGGCATTGGCTCGGTCGAAGATTATGATGGGCTATCGATACGACTTAAAGCTGGTGAGCGCCAAGTCCGCGACAAACTGCTTAGGCGACTGACAGATATCCAGTATCAGCGCAATGACGTGGATTTTCACCGGAGTACTTTCCGCGTCCGTGGTGATGTGGTTGATGTGTTTCCGGCTGGTGAAGAGTTGGCGTATCGTCTGGAGTTCTTTGGTGATGAAATTGAGCGAATCCTGAAAATTGATCCGCTGACGGGGGAAATCCTGGGCAAACCAAGTAGCCTGACCGTATTTCCGGGCAGTCACTATGTAACGCCTCAAGAAAAGCTGCAAGTCGCCTTGGGCAAAATTGAACACGAACTGGAGCAGCGCCTGGCACAGTTCAAGAAAGAGAATAAACTACTGGAAGCCCAGCGCCTAGAACAACGCACTCGCTTTGACCTAGAAATGCTGCAAGAAACCGGCTTTGTAAAGGGAATTGAAAACTATAGTCGCTATCTGACGAATCGTGAACCAGGCGAACAGCCTGCGACTTTGCTGGACTATTTCCCGGATGACTATCTGCTACTGATTGACGAGAGCCACATGACCATCCCACAAGTCCGTGGCATGTACAATGGCGACCGTGCCCGCAAAGAAGTGTTAGTGGATTACGGTTTTCGTTTGCCGAGCGCGCTCGATAATCGGCCTCTGACCTTCAGTGAGTTTGAACGCCACGTCAATCAGGTGGTCTACGTCAGTGCCACACCTGCCGAGTACGAACTGTCGCGCAGTCCTGAGCCGGTCCAGCAAGTCATTCGCCCAACAGGGCTGATCGACCCCCAGATCGAAGTTCGCCCCGTCGAGAAACAGATCGACGACCTGTTAGCAGAAATTCGGTCTACAGTCGAAAAACGACAGCGAGTGCTTGTGACGACGCTAACCAAACGCATGGCCGAAGACCTCACTGAGTATCTGCAGGAGCTCAACATCAAGGTCGCATATTTGCACAGTGATGTTGATACGCTTGATCGAACGGATATTTTGCGCGATCTTCGTCTGGGAGTCTACGATGTTTTAGTTGGTATCAACCTGTTGCGCGAAGGGCTTGACCTCCCAGAAGTATCACTCGTAGCCATTCTGGATGCCGACAAAGAGGGCTTTCTGCGTTCGGAGCAGGCGTTGGTACAGACAATCGGCCGCGCGGCACGGCATGAAAAAGGCCGAGTTATTATGTACGCCGACACCATCACCAAATCGATGAAGAAGGCTATCGACGAGACTGATCGCCGCCGCGATATCCAGGAAGCGTACAACAAGGAACATAACATCACGCCGACGGGCATCAGCAAGACTATAGAAAAGGGCCTGCGACCAGACCTGCCCGAAGAAGCCAAAAAAGCCAAATTGGATCTGAAGAAAATTCCTAAAGACGAGTATCAGCACCTCATCAAAGACTTGTCTGCGCAGATGCAGCTGGCCGCCGCCAACCTAGAGTTCGAAAAAGCCGCCGAACTCCGCGACATCATCGACGACATCAAATCTAAGGCCTAGAAAACATTCGGCAAAGCCGACCGCTGTTTGTTATACTGAACCAAATGAGCAAACTCTCGCGCGATGATATCTTAAAATTGGCACAATTATCTCGACTCGCCCTGACCGACGACGAAGTCGACGAATTTGCCGGCGAAATGAGCGAAATTTTGCAATATGTTGAGCAACTGAAAAATGTTGACGTCAAAGACTTGGAGCCAACCAGCCAGGTAACTGGACTGACAAATGTGATGCGCCAGGACGAAGTGATCGACTACGGTTACAAACCTGAAGAACTGCTACAGAATCTGCCCGACCAGCAGGATGGCCAGATTAAGGTCCGAAAGGTGCTCGGTTAAGATGAGCCAATGGCCGGCCATTGCTGATATTGCCGCCGCGGTTCAAGCCGGCAAGATGTCTGCGACAGAAAATGTCGAAAAAGCACTGAAAACTATCGCAGATAAGGCCGAATACAAGGCGATTATCGTTACGCTAGACGAAAACGCGCGAAGACGCGCCGCCGAGATTGATGAGCGCATCAAAAAAGGTGAAAACGTTGGTCGTCTGGCCGGCGTGCCGTTTATTGCCAAAGACAACTTCTTGGTGTTTGGCGCGGATACGACTGCTGCCAGCAACATTCTGAAGGGCTTTGTTGCACCGTACCAATCGACGGCAATCAACAAACTTGAAGCCGAGGGTGCCATTTGTGTCGCCAAAGCAAACCTAGATGCGTTTGCTCACGGCAGTTCAACCGAAAACTCCGACTTCTTCACAACGCTAAACCCATACGATAAGACCCGTGTGCCAGGTGGCTCATCCGGTGGCTCAGCAGCTGCTGTGGCACTGGAAATGGCACCATTCGCGCTCGGTACTGACACCGGTAGTTCCGTGCGGCTTCCGGCGGCATTTTGTGGCATCGTTGGCCTGAAGCCAACGTATGGACTTGTAAGCCGCAGTGGCGTCGTGGCTATGGGCTCCAGTCTGGACGTCATTGGCCCGCTGGCGGCAACAGTCGATGATGCTGCGCTAGTACTGGACGTTATGTCGGGTAAGGACGCGCTAGACGGCACAACCATCGATCGAGACGAAAGTGCTTACACGGATTTGGGTACCGAACTCAAAGGGCTTAAAATCGGCATCCTCAAAGAATACATGGACGAAAATGTCGATGCTGGCGCTCGCAAAAACATCGAGGATGCCATTGCCAAGCTGAAAGCCGCTGGCGCCGAAATCAAAGAAGTCAGCGTGCCTTCCATGCATCTGTCACTGGCGGTGTATTACATCCTGTGCCCAGCCGAGGTCAGTAGCAACCTGAGCCGTTACGATGGTCAGCGCTACGGGTACAGTGACACAAATGCCAAGACGCTCGACGACAGCTACAATCAGAGTCGCAGCAACGGGTTTGGCAAGGAAGCCAAGCGTCGTATTATGATTGGCACGTACGTGCTTAGCAGCGGTTATTACGATGCTTACTACAAAAAGGCACAAACTGTTCGAACGAAGTTGATTAACGAATTCAACAAAGTATTTGGAGAGGTTGATTTTATGCTGGGCGCAGTTTCGCCCACGCCGCCGTTCAAGATTGGTGAAAAGGCTGGCGATCCACTGCAGATGTACTTGGCCGATCTGTTTATGACGGGTGCTAACCTAGTCGGGGTGCCAGCGATTAGCGTACCGGTTGGCTTTAGCGATGACCTGCCGGTTGGTTTGCAGCTACTTGGACGTCAGCGTAGCGACCGCCAGCTGTTGGGCCTTGCTAAACGAGTCGAGGAGTTAGTGGCATGACTCTGAATTTATTACTGACAGCGCTGGCAATCGCCATCCTCTTAGGTATCGTAAGCGTCATTGGGCGCGTTTTGTCCCGAAGAATGCCACGCAAGTTCGATACTGAAAGGTTCCACAAACGTTGGCAGGAAATCCAGGGCCAATGTAAATCGAAAGAAACCTGGCCGCTGGCGGTCATTGACGCTGATAAGCTGCTGGATGAAGCACTCAAAAAGAGTCACTACAAAGGTCGCAGTATGGGCGAACGCCTGGTGAGTGCACAGCGTGATCTGAGTGACAACGACGGCGTCTGGTATGGTCACAAACTCCGCAACAAACTAGTCCACGAAGAAATGAAGAACTTGAAGCAACGGGATGTGCAAGATGCCCTGAAGGGCTTCCGACAAGCACTGCGCGACCTGGGGGCGATGACCAAATGAGCGATTACAAAACTACCATCGGCATTGAGTGTCACGTCCAGCTGAAAAGCAAAACGAAGCTATTTAGTGGCGCCGACAATGACGCTCGCGAGGCACCGCCCAACACACTAGTGAATCACATTGATTTTGGTTTGCCTGGTGCACTGCCAGTGCTCAACGAAGAAGCGGTTCGGTTAGCCTCAAAAGCCGCTTTTGCCCTGAACTCGACGCCGCAAAAATTTAGCAAGTTTGACCGCAAGCATTATTTCTATCCCGATCTTCCCATGGGCTACCAGATCACACAGTTTGACCAGCCAATTGTGGTCGGCGGTTCAGTGGAAATCGAAGTTGACGGTACCAAGAAGACGGTTGGCATTACTCGCGCGCATCTGGAGGCCGATGCAGGTAAATCTAGCCACCCAAAGGGTGCTGACTACAGTCTGGTCGATCTGAACCGTGCCGGCACGCCACTACTCGAAATAGTCAGTGAGCCCGACATGCACAGTGCGGCCGAAGCCAAGGCCTATGCCAAAGAGCTGTATTTGCGGATGAAATACGCCGATGTCAGCGAGGCCAACCTGTACTACGGCAACATGCGCTTTGACGTCAACGTCTCGGTCAGTAAAACTGATGAACTTGGAACCCGCACCGAGACCAAGAATCTCAATAGCTTCCGCAGTGTCGAAAAGGCGGTTGAATACGAGGTGAAACGACAGATCGAAGAACTAGAGAAGGGCAAGCCAATCGTCCAAGAAACCCGTGGCTGGGACGATGCCAAGCAGAAAACTTTCAGCCAGCGCAGCAAAGAAGATGCCCATGACTATCGCTATATGCCAGATCCAGATATTCCACCAGTGGTATTAACAGATGAATACGTCGATCAGATCAGGGGTGATATGCCAGAGCTGCCAAATGATTATCGACAGATGCTGTCAGAAGTCGGTATCGACCCTAAAGTAGCTGCTGATATCATAGCCGTCCCTGACACTGCTATGACGGTAAAACGCGTCTACGGGCTCGTAGGAGGCTCACACGCCAAACGTGTCGCTTTCTGGCTACTGCAGCCCCAGAGTGATGATGACGACCAACAGGGGCCAGAAGATTCGCAAATCACCGACGAACAGTTAATCGGCTTATCTAAAATGGTCGAAGCTAATCAGTTGAGCTCTACGGCCGCCAAAGAAGTACTGTCAGAGATGCAAAAGCATGGCGGTGATCCCGAGCAGATTGCCAAGGATAAAAACCTGCTACAGGTGTCGGATGAGGGCGCAATTGCCGAGATCGTAGCGAAAGTATTGGCCGATAACGCCAAGGCAGCCGAAGATGTAAAAAACGGCGAGATGAAGGCCATCGGCTTCTTGGTGGGCCAGGTCATGAAAGAATCCAAGGGTCAGGCTAACCCTGCACTCGCCCAACAGCTTATCAAGAAACAACTCGGACTGTAAGCTATCTGTTTGACCCCTAATTGTAGGTATGTATACTAAACAATATGGAAAATGCAGAATCAATCTTAGTTATTATTACCTCGTCAGTGCTGGTCATCTTTTTGGTGTTGTCCATTATCGCGACCATTATGTCGATCAAAATTATGAAAAAGGTCAAGCGCGTCGTTGCCAAGGCCGAAGACGTGTTGGATACTGCTGAAGAAGCCGCCGAAGCTTTCAAGAACGTTGGCGGCAAAATGTCATTCCTGAAAGTCGTGCAAAACATCGTATCAATGGTAAATGATCACAAGAAGAAATAGGAGGCACCATGGCTAAAAAGAAGCAATCAAATACTGTTAAGACGGTTGCCATCGGGGCTGCCTTCGCAGCGGTCGCTGGTTATGTGACCGGTCTCCTGACCGCGCCCAAAAGTGGCAAAGAAACTCGTCAGGACATCAAGGATACCGCAAACAAGGGTGTCACTAATGCCGAGAAAGAGCTCAAGCGCCTACACACCGAGCTGACTGACCTACTTGGTGACGTCAAAGATAAGTCCTCTGATGTCAGTGACAAGACGGCCAAGGAGTTGGCTAATTTGGCCGACAAGGCCAAGACGGCCAAAGAAAAGGCACGTGAAGTGTTGAGCGCCTTGCATGAAGGCGACGCTGAAGACAAAGAACTGCAGAAGGCGATTGACGAGGCTAACAAGGCAGTTGACCACATCCGCAAGTACCTAAAAAAATAGCCGTACGCGGCACATTTTGGCCCGGATGCTTCCGCTGCTCGCTTACCGTACTGCACGTACGGCGCGCTGCGCTGCTCGGCATCCAAGCCAAACTGCACTCACGTACGGCTATTTCTTGTCCGAGGTTGTTTTGTTGTAAATCTTAGGGCGCCACAAGGTGAGCTGCTTGGTTTATACTGGTAATGATAAGTTTTGAGAGGGTATAGATGGCCAAAAGCCAGCTAACGGCGAGTGACTACGTTCACTTACATAACCACACGCAGTACAGTCTACTAGACGGGCTCACTAGGGTACCTGATTTGGTTGAATTTGTGAAAGAGCAGGGTATGGAAGCGGTGGCCATGACCGACCACGGTACGTTGTCAGGTGCCATCGAATTCTACAAAGAAGCGAATGGCAAAGCCATCAAGCCAATCATTGGCATCGAAACCTATGTTGCGGCCCGTAAACACACTGACAAAGACCCCCAAAAGGACAAGAATCGTTTCCACTTGATTTTGCTAGCGATGAACAACCAGGGCTATGAGAATTTGATGCGACTGAGCACGATCGCTAACCTGGACGGCTATTACTACTTTCCTCGTATCGACCACGATCTATTGGAGAAATACAACGAAGGAATCATTGCCACCAGCGCCTGCCTTGGTGGTGAGATAGGCGATGCATTAAAGAATGAAGATTATCAGGGCGCTAAAGAGATAGCTACGTGGTACAAAACCGTGTTTGGCGATCGTTATTACTTAGAAATTCAGGATCACGGCCATCCAAATGCGCCTTCGCATAACGCCGAACAGAAACTGGTCAATGAACAAATCTTTAAACTCGGCAAAGAGCTGGATATACCAGTCGTACTAACCTGTGATGCTCACTACCTGAAGCATGAGGATCAAGAAGCGCACGAAATTTTGCTCTGTGTTGGCACGGGCGCCTTCTTGTCCGACGAAAAACGCATGAGTCTAAAGGATTTTGAGCTCCATGTTATCCCACCCAATGAGTTGATCGCTCGTTGGGGCGACGAGCACCCCGAGGTTATTACCAATTCCAAGAAAATTGCCGATCGCTGCCAGGTTGATATTGAGTTGGGCAAAATTCTGATACCCAAGTTTCCGGTTCCGAAAGGCAAGACTGAAAAGAGTTATTTGCATGAATTAGTGTGGCAGGGCTTGGCATGGCGTTATGGTAATATTCCACTCGACAAGCGGGACAGCATTGCTGTGACTGACGCTAAGAAAACACTAACGAAGGACATTATTGAACGCGCGGAGTATGAGCTGGGCGTTATGGACGAAATGGGCTACAACGGCTACTTCCTGATCGTGCAAGATTTTATTAACTGGGGCAAGGATCAAGGTGTTATCTTTGGGCCCGGGCGAGGTTCGGCAGCAGGTTCGATTGTTTCGTATGCTATCCGTATCACCGAGATTGACCCCATGAAGTACCAGTTGATGTTCGAGCGATTCCTAAATCCGCACCGTATTTCGATGCCAGATATCGATATTGATATCCAAGATACTCGGCGCGACGAAGTTATTCAGTACTGCGTCGACAAATACGGCAAGGACCGAGTCGCTAACATCGTAACGTTTGGCCGAATGTTTGCCCGCAACGCCGTACGGGATGTGTCCCGAGTGCTGCAAGTACCATACGCCGAAGCTGACCGTCTAGCCAAAATGATCCCGCAGCCGATCCAGGGCCGCCATGTACCCCTCAAGATTTCACTTGCCGAGGACCCTGATCTCAAGCGTGAATACGAAACGAATGAAACGTCTAAAAAGGTATTGGATGAGGCCCTCGTGCTGGAAGGCACGGTCCGCAGTCATGGTGTGCATGCGGCTGGTGTCGTGATTGCGCCGGACGACATTGTCAAATTCGTGCCGCTCGAAATGGCTCAGAAAGGCGTCGTATCGACACAATATCCGATGGGTCCAGTCGAGGAGCTTGGCCTGCTAAAAATGGACTCCTTGGGCCTATCTAACTTGACTATTATCAAGACCGCGCTTAGTATCGTTAAGCGTCTCTATGACAACAA
>JAGQNT010000100.1 GCA_020427965.1 Candidatus Saccharimonadota bacterium
CATATCGTAACCACCAGTAACATTGAATAGGACGCCCTTGGCACCATCAATACTTACTTCAATAAGTGGCGACTCAATCGCTTGTTGAGCAGCTTGCGCGGCACGGTCATCTCCGCTTGCGCGGCCGATACCCATTAATGCGCTGCCGGCATTACTCATAATTGCTTTCACGTCAGCGAAGTCCAGGTTAATAAGACCGTGTTCGGTAATCAGTTCAGAAATACCCTGCACTCCTTGGCGAAGCACATCATCAGCAATCTTGAATGTTTCAAGTAGTGGCGTACGTCGGTCAATCGTCTGAAGAAGACGATCGTTAGGGATTGTTATCAGCGTATCAACTTCGCGACCAAGCTTGTTGATTGCCCAGTCGGCATTGACGCGACGTTTTTCACCCTCAAAACTGAATGGCTTTGTCGCAACACCAACGACCAATATGCCTAGTTCTCGCGCAACCTCAGCGACAACATAACCTGCACCGCTTCCGGTACCACCGCCGGCACCAATAGTGACAAATACCATATCTGCACCATCAAGTGACTCGCGAATTTCGTCGCGTGATTCGTTGGCAGCCGCTTCACCGACCGAAGGATCAGCACCAGCGCCCAGTCCACCGGTAGTCGTGTGACCAAGATGTATTTTTACGTCAGCCTTACTGTTGTGGAGTGCTTGAGCATCGGTGTTCATAGCGATGAACTGAACACCGGTTAAACCGGCATCTTTCATCCTATTAATTGCGCTGCCGCCGGCACCTCCGACGCCTACAACTTTTATGCTCGCAAATGTCTGAATTTCGCTTGGTGTTACTTCCGGCATCCCTACTCCTACGTCTTTATTACACTCTAGTATAACATCGATTGATGTAAATCAAGTCAGAACTTATCCTTACGTCTTTAAACGCCCAAACCAACGTTTCAAAACACCGCTCGCCTGGCCCGCAGCGTTCTTTGTCCGACTGCCATTTTTTGATACGCGGTTTCTAGCGCCCTCGGCATCGATCAGCATCAAACCAGTTGCCACGGCAAACTGTGGTTCATCCATATGTTCAGCGACTCCACCTAGTCCAGATGCCTTGCCCAATCGTACCGCCAATCCCAAAGTATCTTTAGTGTACTCGACGATATTCTTCAGATTTGCACCTCCACCGACTAGCACAACGCCACTCGGTAGTTTTGCGTGACGCCCCGCCTTTTTGAGTTCTTTGACCACGTGCTCGAATAGTTCTTCGAGACGTGCACCTATGATTTCATCTACATCCGCCCGTGAGAACTCGAGGACATCTTTATCTTGTTTGACGCTCACGGTGTCACTGCCCGTCTGTGGAGTTGCTGACCCGTGCGTAAGCTTTACTTGTTCGGCGATTTCGGGATCGGTCTTTAACCCAATCGCTAGATCATTTGTTATATTGTTCGATCCGACAGGAATCACCCCCACGTATTGCAAATCACCTTCTTCGAATATCGCGATACTTGTCGTTGCACCGCCCAGATCGATTACTGCCACACCATTCTCTAGCTGCTGTTCACTCAACACCGCTTTCGCAGCCGCAACGACACTTGGCGTAATGACATTTGGCTCAACTTTCGCCAGCTCAAGAGCACTGTGAAGCGAACTGACATGCGGAGCCAATGCAGATATAACATTCGCGCTAATCTCGAGGCGCGTACCAGTCATCCCGACCGGGCTTTTGATATTATCCTGGCCATCAAGTCGATACGTATGAGGAACGACGGCGAGAA
>JAGQNT010000101.1 GCA_020427965.1 Candidatus Saccharimonadota bacterium
AAATCCCGCCATTCTGTCCCAAATGCCCGTACTCGTTGATGTAATCCTGCGCCGTGGCAATTTGTGGCCGCCCGTCGCTTGCTGGAAACCACCAGCGTCCGTCATCGTCATTGTGGACGCGGTAAATCCATATCGTGTAGGGCATCCGGGCGGTGAGCGCTTTGGCCTTTGCAATCTGGTCATTGATTTGCGCGGGCGTTTTGCCGTCCACAATCATGACGCAGTAGGCCGGGCGCAGCTCGTTGACGAACTGCACCAGCGATTCGTAGTCGTCTACATAGGCAAAGGAAATGTTCAGGCCAAGAATGCGGTTAGGCATCAAATACCCTTCCGTACTGCTGACACATACAATTCACGAACCAGTACGGGGAAGTTGTAGAGCGCCACCCCTACCCCGTACTGTCGCCAGTCCACTACAAACGCCTCTAGCGCGTTCTGTTCCACTGTTAGCAGCGTGTCGCCTAGCCAGTCCGTTGGATGTGGGCGGGCGTGAATGTGGCGCTTGAGGAGCGCGTAGTACAGGCGGTGTAAGTAGGTCAATGCAGATTACCCTTCGCGGAACTGGGGCGGCGCGTGTAGATTACTTGCCGAAATTGAATCCTGACTAGCCTTGCTCATGAACTCGTCAAATGCCTTACGCAGTTCGGCAGCAATCTTGTCGTCAAATTCATCTGCCGTTTCCTTCACCCGCGCCTCATACTGTTTAATGAGGGTGTCAACACCAGAGCTAATGAGACTTTGACCGATAGGCGGCAGGGAACGGTAGAGTAAGACGAGGCTGGTTCCGGCAATACCCACTAGGCCAATCACCAACACCACAATAACCATAAGCAGCGCGGGCAGAATGTCATTAAAGGTAAGACTAACGGCGGGCGCGGGCGCGGGCACGTCATCCACTGGCGCAACCAATGTCGCCTCCACCGGCTCTCCGTTCACGGTTGCCGTTACATCCATAACTGGTGTGTTGGTTGAGAATTCGTCCTGTGCATTGGCTACCCCACTCAGCAGCAGGAATGCAACCAGAACCACCGCTACAAATTGCAGCAGTCGTAACCCTCCCATAATACGCAATATTTTTTGCATAGTCATTTAGAACAGTTCTCCTTGAACTTAATTAGAACTTGAATTCGGACTGGTCATTTCCTCAGTTTTGCGCTTCTCCACCGCCTGCCACGTTTCCTTTGCCGTAGATAGCGCCTCCTGCACCACTTGCCGCAGGGCAGTAATTACCTCAGCGTTTCCCTTTAACCCCTCAACACGTAACGCCTCAAGACTCTTGTGGATATTGCCGAGCGACCCCTCCATGCGAGTTTGGGTTTCACTAACATCTGTAATCGCTTCCTTGAACTGCCCCGCAAAGTTGTTAGCCCCCTCAGCGGCAGTGAGGCGGTTTTCGAGTTCAGTGACTTTGTTTTCAAGGCGTTGAACCTGCTCGGTTAAGCTGTTAATCAATGTAGCCTGCTGTGCATTCTTGGTTTGCTCGGTTGCGACTTGTGCCAACGCCTGATCCCGTTCGTCCGTTAGCACTGGAATTTGTTTCTTGACATCGCTCAGTTCCGACACGAGGTCATACACCCCCGTATTGGCGTGAGTCGCTTTTTCATCTGAGCGCATAGACTTCCAGAACGCCCCACCCCCGCCTAGCGCCGCGACAAGCCCGGCTATGGTAGAGGGGAGATTATTTGGCTCCACCGCCAGCACACCCGTTGCCATCAGCAGCGCCAAGAGCAGCACCACAATAACCGTGATAAGGATGAGGGTTAAATTACGATTGATGCCCTTAATCATATTTCCTCCAGTAGAGCAAATAGGATAGATAGAGCATTGTAATTATCGGCACCGCATGAATATAGGCGACGTGAATCGGCACGGGCGATACAAACCACGCAATGAATAAGCCGTAAGCCGTAAATGCTACCCACAGCACGCCTGCAACAATATCCGTTGATTTTCGGTGGTACACAATGGCGACCATTGTAGTGGCGGTTAGCACAATTCCAAATATTGACGGGGGGATATGGAGTTGATTTGCCATTCGGTTGACAAGTGTTCCGTATTCCGAATTAAGCGGGATCAGCATGGCGCTAAAAACGAGCAGCAGTACACGCTTGAGCATAACCAAGTTGTACAGCTCTCTCATTCAGCATTTCCTCGTTATAATCATCTTAGGTTGCCTCCTCGTAGGCAGCTTAGGGGCGGAGTAGTGTTGTTCTCACTATCCCTGCCCCGCTTTGTTATTTGCTTGTTGCTCTAATTGTATGGGCATTAAAACCGCGCGAAGAATCTGCTATCACGCTTTGCGGTCTATTTGTTATCCCGCCGATGCGCCCGCCCTGACCACCACCAAACTATTACAACCAGTAAGAGACTGCCAGCGCACAAGATAGCGGGGTCAATCATTGGCGACGCTTCGGTGTGTTAGTCGGTATCAGTTCCGACACGCTTACAATATCGTGACTACCGCCCGCGCCCATCAAGAACAAGAACTTGCGTCCGCTTTCAGGATGTTCGTGCAAGATCATAAACTGCTTACTGGTCAGGTCGCAGGTTGCCAACGGATAGATCGCGCCTGGCAGTTCTACCCATGTATTTTGTTCGGCGTCATAACTCAACTCAACAAACTCCGCATTGAGTGTCGCTTTGAATATCGCGCCGCAATCTTGCGTGACAATCCGCACACGAACAGCGGGCGTCGTCTGCGGCTCTTGTGCCA
>JAGQNT010000102.1 GCA_020427965.1 Candidatus Saccharimonadota bacterium
GTATCCTTGCTTACTTACTGTAGGTTAATTTTTTCACTCCTAGCAGTAAATAGCAGTAAAATACCTAACTGCAGACTGTATTCGTCATGGCAGTTTCATCTAGACTTCTGTACGATGACGCGAACCAAGGGTTACCAATGATGCGAGTCCCCAGGCAATGAGCGTATATATGATAATCGCAACGAGCGAACTTATCTCAAATGTCGACACGCCATACGAAGGTGCATAGGCGAAGATTCCAAAGAATGGCATAACAAACACACCGCTGATTGCGTAAACAAAATCAACGAAAGCATTTGCCTGGTTGGCGCCAAGTAGCAGAAGTACCATCCTCAGTACAATGAATGCGATTACCACTCCAAAAGCAAAATAAATAGCTCGCGCCGCAAGAACCGCAGGACTTACTCCCGTGGTAACCGGCTCCCTGATTTCATGTGTATGGGCCATGACTAACCTCCTCATCATTTAATGTTTACCCTAATTATATTCATGTACGCATGATGCTTCTGTTAAGAATTTCACAGCGTGCATACTAGAAAAAGCTTATGTTTCACGCTATACTGACCTCAAATGGAAAAGGTCATTCGTCGTCTTGGCGGCATATTCGGCACACTGCATGCGGAAGCACGTCAGATTATGAACCGTTACCTGCCTTCGACAGATAGATACTTTGAAGGCGGAGCGGAAAAAATCTGCGAGCAAATTGTCGAGGAGTTGTGGGAGGGGGATTTTTACCGAACCAGTCTTGGCCACTATAACTTCTTTTGGATGCGTGACTTTGGTACCGTCTGCGAATCCCTCGTCAATCTTGGATACACCGAAAACGTTCACCATACTCTGTCATGGGCACTGTTCCATTATCAGCGTGCCGGCGATGTAACGACCTGCGTCGATAAAGCAGGCAACACATTCAATGCGCCCGCGCGAAAAAGCATCGACTCCTTACCTTGGTTGCTGCACTGCCTTACTGTCAGTGACTATCCGCTCAATAAACTCGAACACCGATTTTTGGAGCGAATGCTCCGACGGTATTGCAAAACGTTTTTGACTGTCGAACATGGTGACCTGAAGACCATGCGCTATGCAGAAATGCGCGACGCCGTGTACTACGATCGCAGCGCGTACGCGATCGCGCTAATTGGACGGATGGCGCAATGCGTACAGGATCTTAGCTTGAAGGGCTTTCCGTATCAGCCGTCACATTACCGCGAGGTACTTATCAAAGATTACTGGACTGGCGAATTCTTCAAAGCAGATTATGTCACGAACGTCTGGAGCTCAGAATGCGGATTGATGCCGTTCTTTCTCAAGGTCGTCGACGACAAAGCCATGGCGAACAAGACATTTGGCTACATCAACAAAGCGAAGTTGAACGCACTCTATCCACTTGTATACTGCCAGCATGAAAACCTGTTCAAATTCCGATTTGGCATGGGCAGATTCCTGATGCCGCACTATACCGGCGACACGATCTGGACATGGCATGGCACGTTCTACCTGCACACACTTAAAAGATACAGACGCCCTGAATACCAACAGCAGTACCGTAATTTTGCCAACATGATCGAACGCCATGGTACCTATCCCGAGCTCGTCAATGCAGATGGCTCGTGGTACCAAACGCCAATATATAGAAGCGACCCAGGTATGGTCTGGGCCGCTTTATTCCTAGAACTTGAAGTTTGATCGAACTACCAGGACTCTGCCTTGTAGACAGCAGTCACCATCGCGGCGACAGGGTGCTCTTCGCATGTCACGCCCTCGACCATCATGTAAATCTGACCGAAATCCATCTTGCGGGTTTTCTGCAGATCGTTTAATGTGTTCGTGATACTCGTGCGTACGAATTCTTCTGA
>JAGQNT010000103.1 GCA_020427965.1 Candidatus Saccharimonadota bacterium
ATACCCGCCGTTTATGGCCTCACTGTTTTGCTGAACAGCGACCCTGGTGCTAGCAGCGGCACTCACCGATCGGTCAACGGCCCCGACTACCAGACCGTGCTGCCAGGACAAAAAACAATTAAGGATCTCGGCGGATGGAAACGTATCAGCCCACCGAAAAACGATCCAGTCTACGCATACTCTGACACCCTAAAAGGCATTCTGATTAGCGTCAGCCAGCAACCGCTACCGCAATCATTCGTCGGTAGCGTCGATGAAAAGATGGCCGATCTTGCCCAAAAATTTAACGCCAACACCAAGATTGATGGCGGCGATACAAAAGTCTACATTGGCACCTCTGCCAAGGGACCACAGTCTGTCCTCTTTACCAAAAAGGATGTGTTGGTATTCATTAAATCACAGAAAAAGATTGCCAACGAAGATTGGGCGAACTATGTAAAGTCGCTCAACTTCAGCCAAGCCGGCGTACCTAACTACTAAGGTTATTAGTTGGGACTTTTGTATTTTTCGATTGACTGTGCGACCTTGCCGTCAGTCTTGAGGTTTTCGTAGAACAATACTTGTTCTTTGCTGATGATCATTTCATCTTCTGGACCATGGATTTCGCTGCCTAATTTGATCAGTGTCGGGCTGCCTTCACTCGACGTCTCTTGCGGATTCTTGGAGTCTTCAGTGTTTGATGACTGAGTTTGAAGATAGTAAATATCCGTCAGCTTCATGTATTCATCATTAACCTGTTGAAGTTTACCGAAATATACCTGGCCGTTGGTAAAGAATACCGCCTGGTATTTTTTGCTGTCGATACCATTGCTGTTACCGCTAAGACCCGCGATGAGCGCCCAGACGAGTGAGACGAGCACAACGACACCAACAACCGCTGCGCCACCGAAAATGAGCGGTTTTTTGAACGATTTGGTTTCGCCTAGTCGGCGTGATCCGAGACTTCGTTGCATTGGTTTTGGCTTCTCTACTATCTTTTCTACTGGTTTCTTTACGGTTGTTTGCTTCGGCTCTTCAGCCGGCTTGCTTTGTGGTTCTGGCTTGTCGGGCTCGGTTCTTTCTGGCCGACTCGACATGCGGAACGGTCCCTCATCCATTACAGTTCTCCATTTCCCCAAGATTGGTTAGCCCAATCATAGCATAAGTTCTATCGGCACATCAATAAAACAGATAGGCTGTCATGTCGCTCTCACCTCTTTATAAGTATCCTTTTGGTTGATAGTTTTCCACAGATTTTGCTATAATGAACAGTACAAAAACGTTGCTACAAGGAGTGTTATGCGAACAGGTGGAGCAATACAAAACAAAGCAATTGTGGGGTCGCTGCTGGCGGCTTTTATAATTTTCGGCGTCAGCAGCACCTCCTCCGCAACGGTGAGCGCCCTTAACCTTGGCTCCGGTGAGCTTAACGTGCCTCTTGGATCTGTCGGCGAACCTGTAGCCAACCTGATTAATCCGGTAACCGAAGTCCTGCCTGTGCCCATCACTGTCAACTCAACGCCCAACAAAGTTGGCGCTGATTTGAACGCACCTCTGCTAAGTGACTCGTCCGATAGTACGCCGACGCTCAGTGCCAACCTCACGGTGCCGGACGCGGTCCCGGCCCTTACCGAACCGCTTAGTCAGGTCACAGACCCATTGCTGCAGCCAGTAGCCGACACAGCCGCTCCTATTACCCAGCCTCTGGCAAATACCCTCCGTCCACTCACCCAGCCAAACCTGCGGCTGCCAATTACTCCATCGGTGACACCACCGGTCGTTGCAGGTCCGTCAAGGCCTACCGGCACTCTTGTCG
>JAGQNT010000104.1 GCA_020427965.1 Candidatus Saccharimonadota bacterium
ATTATGGCTGACAACATACGCGCAGCGGCTGCTTCGGGTGACGTCACCAGGACCGCACACGAACTCGCAAAAATCGCTGGGCGATATGACGCAATGGCTAGTGTGGCTCCTGAAAACGCCGACGTGCTTGCACACGAAGTCATGTCACAAGAACTTAGTTACATGGCACCCGAGATGGCTCCAAAGCTTGATCCCAAGGGTAAAGTTATCGGACAAGAGTGGACGGGCAATTACATACAAAAGACCGCTACCGTCCGGCAAGCGATCGAAGACTGGCGACCGCAGGGTGAATTTCAAGACATGCGCCGCGAATATCAGAGTGCTGCTGTTGCTGGTGCTAGCGCCGCTGCGGCTGCAACAGTTGCGAACCCTGCCGTTATGGGGCCGCCTTCAACGCCTACCCAATAGAAATTCACTGGTTACTATATTGACTTTTTGTCAATATTGTGTATAATAACAACTGATCATTCTGTTAATTAAAACAAAAATAACACTTAACCGACATGACACACTCGCGCAGCACACCTAACGCATACACTACACCAGAGAACGACCAAGGTGTAGTTGACTTCATGGCTGAGATTCGTTCCGAAAGTGGGGCAAACATCCAAGATGTCTTGGGACGTGATGCAGTGCGGGTTTGTGATGAATTCTTGGAGTATGCAGGTCGAGCGTTTGCCGGATATAGCCAGACCACACTCTCAAAAGAAAAGAAATCTGCCCTTGAGGATAATGGCCAGGGACGGTCGGTGAAGGCATTTCCAAATGCAAGCACCTTCCGGTTTTCAAACACGCTAGAGCTAAGAGGATACATCATCGGTAAGTTTGGTGACCCCAGTGAGGTAACTGAAACCGACGAAATTCTGGTGTTGTGCGAAGATGGTCGACTCAGATCGACAATAATTGAAGTTGCCGAACATGCAATCCCCGAGCATAGAGCCCACAGGCAATCGAAACTATTCGGTTTTCGTGGCTTCGCCGGCAGAATCGCCACTCCAGACATACGCACGGCTGACTTAGATGCATCAAGACAGCTACACCTTGGCGTCTTTCTGACAGACCCAAAACACAGGTTACATCTCGTGCAGCCTAGCGACGAGCCTGCGATAAACAGCGTATTAAGCCAAGCAATTGGAAGAAATTTCACCCATGGCAAACTGAAAACTGGAGCAGCCATTGACAAAGCGGGAAAGCGAACCACGGTGAAAACTTTGAGAGCAAGACGGGAGCGCGAACAGGCAGCAGTTACCGTAACACCGGACAGACTAGATGACGTGCATTACCTAGCTGATATTATTCGTGATCAACTTGCCTCAGAAGTACGATCCGCAAAAGTAAGGCTTGGTCGTAACCCAACCCTAGAAGAACTGGATTCTCTTAGAGCCAGCACACGTGAAAGAGTTGTTCGTGATAGCCTAAGCGACAATGCCACCGATGACGAAGTTCAAGAGTGGTTGAGCCTGGTATCCCAAGTGTCCACCAGGGGACAACGTGATAGCGGCAAGCGTGAGCGTGGTGAAAACCAGGGGCAGGGTGGACGTGAACGCGAGAGCTATGAAGATAAAGTTGCCAGACTGTCTCCTGCTGAGAAACAGCGCCTGATTG
>JAGQNT010000105.1 GCA_020427965.1 Candidatus Saccharimonadota bacterium
ACCGACCAGATCCAACTGAGCATCAGAGGCGTTCAATAGGTCTAGGACAGTGCCTACCTGATTCAACGCATCTTCAATTTCTTGGATCTGAATCACGTAGCTAGTAAGCAACGCTTCGATCTTAGGTTTGCGATACTGAGAGAACAGAGCCGCAATAGCCTGGTTTACGTGGTCGTTGTTTGGAATCATGACGATGTGACCACAATGTCGGTTAGATAGTCGTCAATGACGGCGCGATCCCGTTTTGCAATCACTATGTTTGCTGTACCGCTTGGCGACGGCGATGTTCCCGCCTCGGTAACTGTCACGTCTAAAACCCCAGACACACTGAAAACAGGAACGCAAATTTTTGATAGAATAACATCGGCGCCGATCTTGAACGTCAAAAAGAAATCTCTGATAGCCTCTTGAACGGCTAGATCTCCCGCGTATGTTTCTGGATCCGTCGTAACGCTGACATCAATATAGATATTGATAAGAGTCGGCCTTGTGAAATCAATCGTGTGGCTCATGCCCTCGGAGTCTACCGCAGTGCCACTATCAGCGGACGTGCTAGTAGAGGCGATCCCCGCTGGCTTTGTGTCGTGTATGGCTTGCGCGATATCGTTATCGTCCCCACCGTCTACCACTATTTCAAACGCGTGCGGTGGGATACTGTCAACGGTCGCGTCGGTATCATTTTCAAATCCGGCAACTTCAACAACGCCTTCGACGGATGCGACGTCCGATTTTATCGCGTCTAATGTTGATCCGCCCAATAGTGATAGTAAGTCTCTGCGCCTAATCCTAAGTTCCGCGTCTGTTTCGGTCAAGCGTCCAAGCGTGGGTTTAGCGGGGTTACTAACTGAAGTCAATCCTGTTATGGGGCTTTCTAAAACAGTTAGCGATCCGATCGCCGCATCTATGGGTCCGTACTCTGCGGCCTCCATAGATACGGCATACGTACCAGCCCCCGGGCTTACAAAAACTATCTTGGTCTGAAACCTAATGTCAGGACTACCAGACACACTAACGATTGTTCCTGCCGGAACTATTACGGTCCCGGCTGAAAATGTAAAGTCTACTGATACCGTTGATCGCGCCTGTGGGAGCCTGGTTACCCCGGTTATTGCTGCTAGTGCGTCTAACGCATCGCCGATCGCTGTGTTGGGGTTAATGTTACTATAAATCGCGTTAGCGACTTCCCAAAGCTCGGCGGCCTTGTCTCCGTAGATAACATTGAGGCGGGTTAGGACGGATTGCGTTGAGTGATTAAGGCCGGGAGATATAGAGTCAAGCTGTGCTTGCTCTATCTCGGCCTTGATCTCTTCAAAGCTCTTTTGTCCGAACCCGGTGGGTATTACGCCAAAGGCCATTATATCTCTACCACAAAACTATTAAATGTTATCGGCTCACCTAGATCGCCGCGCGCCTTAAATGACAGTGATACGGTTCGTAAAGCGGCGTCAAAGTCTAGGGATAGGGCCTCGACTTCTGCGACTCCATCAACAAGGAGTATAGCACGCCTAAAAAGTCCCGTCAAAGCTGGTATAGGTGGGTTCTTAACAAGCACCTTCTGGAAATACGGGACGCCTTCTAGGGGGCTTTCAAAGGCCTCACC
>JAGQNT010000106.1 GCA_020427965.1 Candidatus Saccharimonadota bacterium
CTACACATGTTATAACCCGGCTCAATGCCAAGCTGTAGTAAAGCTGCACGGGGTCTTTTCGTCCTGCTGCGGACAGACGGCATCTTTACCGTCAATGCACTTTCACCGAGCTCTTCGTTGAGACAGTACCCATATCATTACGCCATTCGTGCGGGTCAGAACTTACCTGACAAGGAATTTCGCTACCTTAGGACGGTTATAGTTACCGCCGCCGTTCACTGGGGCTTCAGTTCGCTGCATACACAACTCCCCTTAACCTTCCAGCACTGGGCAGGCGTCAGCCCGTATACATCCACTTTCGTGTTAGCACAGACCTATGTTTTTGGTAAACAGTTGCATGGGTTCCTTAGCTGCGGCCTCGCCACGCTGTCTACGACAGACGTGTCGGTGGCTACACCTGGTTTCTTTTTCAACTAGAAACAGGGCCATTCCCACATATCTATTCGTCATAGACAATGTGGCGAGGCAGACCTTATCCCGAAGTTACGGTCGCTTGTTTGCCGAGTTCCTTAACGAAGAATCACTCGTACGCCTTGGTCTTCTCGACCTGAGCACCTGTGTCGGTTTGCGGTACGGGTGGCTCACACCACGCGTTATATTGCTTTTCTAGTCAGCACTTTTGCAGAAATTCAACCTGATGGTCGTTTCATTTGTAGGCGTTTCTCCTACTTAGACGGATATAACCATGAATCCGCTTCTACTACTATGCCGCGCACATATAACAAATGTGTGCCAGTACAGGAATATTAACCTGTTGTCCATCGCCTACGCTACGCGCCTCGGCTTAGGACCGACTAACCCTGGGACGATTACCGTGGCCCAGGAAACCTTGCTCTTTCGGCGGGCAGGATTCTCACCTGCCTTATGGTTACTCATTCCAACATTCTCACTTCCTCACGCTCCACCGGATCTCGCAATCCGACTTCACCGCTGAGAGGAACGCTCCTCTACCACTGTAGTAAACTACAATCCATATCTTCGGTACTATACTTGAGCCCCGTTACATTTTCCA
>JAGQNT010000006.1 GCA_020427965.1 Candidatus Saccharimonadota bacterium
CAGACCTTGCGTTGCTTCTCCAGGTTCGTGAGTGCCGACGTCACCTCCAGGGAAAGCCAATGACGCAGACTCTCTCGCTGCTCGTCTGTGTACGGCTGTTGTGGTGTTTCGTTGGGGTCTCGTGGTGTTTGCTCGGGCATTATTTCACCTCCAACATCTTCGAGCGCGAATTATACGTAAAACGATTTCTCACGAGGCAGGTCAAGGTATTGGGTCGATGCTGACAAAGGATGCGTCCGACTTCTCGCATCCATAATTGAACCCGCCATCGTTGCTGTTCTGTTGTCAAACCAGAAAGAGAGAAAACGGCCCGAACATCACTGACCATCTCTTCATTCCAACGATTGCGCTCGACCAACCGACGACGAAACAAGCGCGTCACAAATTCTTCAGGCGTGAGTCCTTCTTGATAGTCACGTTGTTTGGTCCAAAAACTTTCTAACGCAGGTTTAGTGGCCAACCACGTTCGACAAGTCGCAATCATAGTCGTTTTGGACAGTTGACTATCCACACGGTACAGCGTCGCCCCGCTTCTCGCCGTAAACGGCTCTTCGTCAGGAAACTCAACATCTGGTGGATCTTCAGTTTCCCACATACCAAGAATGTTGCCGGAGATGTTTTCGACTTCAATAAAGATATGCGGGTTTTCTGAAGCTGTGAGATAATCCCAGGTCGTCGTGTATGTATTAGTGTCATTGTTGGTCGCGAGCCACTTTCGAGAGTTTGTTTCACGAGCATCCGCCGTATCGTGGCCCGCAAGAGTCTCATAAGTGCCTGCTGGTGTGCCGGACCCGATGTCAATAACGTGTGTTGGCGAGGCAAACGCATATTGATTGACGGTAAAGCCAGTCGGCGTCTCAACGCCGCTGGAGCTGCCGGTCGCTTTCTTGAGTCCGCCAACTGGAATATTCACCCCACCACCTGCGGCGTCGCTATGGTCGTGTGGCGCGTTTGCTAAACTCGCAATCGTCGGGGTGACTAGGTTTTTGTTCTACAGGGTCTGTGTATTGGATTCAGTTACGACATTTCCGTTTGCGACAGCAGGCG
>JAGQNT010000107.1 GCA_020427965.1 Candidatus Saccharimonadota bacterium
CCAAACCGTGTGGTTTTGGCGACGACTCAATCTCGAGGGGCTCGAGGTGAGAAAGATGCGGTCTAAGCTACACCGCAGGTTTCTCACATCGAACATTTCGTATCTGTCTGCTTGTCAATGTGCTTCGGAGGAAAACACCTCAACGAAGTACTAACTATTATAGCATAAGCGTACTAAAAAATCAATATTTTTGGTCTCTTTTGGGACTTCAATTCACACAATTTTCAATCTGTTAGCGATTCAAAACTCTGGGAACTGCGCAGGCGGTTGGGGTTGTGGTCGTGAGACCAGAACCTTGCCCGCCGTGCGCGCAGCTCTCTGTCATGCAGACTCCTGCTGCTCCTTCCGGAGTTTCTCCTCTTCTCGCTCGACGATGTTGTCGATGTAGATCTGACCACCGAACCCGGTCACGGCGAGGACGATCGCGCACATGATGCCGAAGAACTGCTCGCCGTAGGAGAGGCGATGGTCGGCATCGATGACGAACATGCCCATGAACAGGAGGGTGATGGACATGATGCCCGACGACGCTAGGGGAGCGCCCCTGAGGGTCATCATGGGGACGTCCTGGTAGGCGTCGTTGTGACGCCGTAGGCGCTTGAGCCCGGCCTCACCGGAGTGAGCCAGGTCGTAGAGCCGGACCATCTGCAAGCTCATGATGAAGATCACGATGACGGTGAAGATGAACATGGCGGTGAGGTAGTCGAACATGTGGTGCCTGCTTTCATGTATTGAGGGGGTGGAGTGTGTCTGTTGCTGTTGAGAACCCCGGGTGTGACACTCGCACACGGAGTACTCAACGGCAATCTAACAGAGTGCTTTTAAGGTGCTTCGAAGATAGTTGCCCACCTCAACGAAGTGACCTTATTATAGCACAAGCACGTAATAATTGCAATTTTTACCTAACCCAACTCGTTCAGGGGGTAACGGGCTGGCACTGTGCCGAAGGCACGTGCCACCCGAAGGGTGAGAATAGCCAGTGGCTATTCGCAAGGCAATCTTCCGATGGCAACTGGTTTGCCAATAGTGAAGTTGCGGGGTCGCAGGATGTGACGTATCCCCCCTTTAATCGCATGACAGGGTGTAGCTGGTTTTACGTAGTAAAACCGCGTATAGATGGTGCGGAGCGGGACTAGTTAGTGGATGGGGTTGGAGCAGTCCACTAGACTGCTCCAGAGCTAAACCCCGTCCTAGGCCCTGTAGATGCGTCACAGAGGCCTTCTGGCGGGGATAGATGAGATCTAGTGGCCGAAGTAAGTCTGTGTTACGTGATCTGCTATAACTGCGTTAACTTCGTCGATAACGGCACGGTCAGATGGGTCGCCTCTTCCGCGTACATCTCCCAAAGGGGACGACTCGGCTTCGTCAACTGATAGCTTTTGTGCGGCATTATCGATGTGGAATATCTCCCTGGCAATGCCCGCCGAGCTTTCGATCTGAAGTAGATGCGTATTTTTGTCATGTAGGTATGCGGCTAACTGCGCATTGGTGGCTAATTTGCCATCATACTGTTTACTGGGGTTTGTAAACGATAACCAGACACTACTGTTATCAAAAATCGTGTACGGACAACCATCATCCTCGTTGACATATTCAGAGGGACTTTCGTTAGTTTTGCAGTTTTGCTGATCCCGGATTCCAACATCTACCCTTGTACCGTCGATGTCGTAAGACTGGTCTACGACCATACCCGGGTCAAGATCTAGTATCAGAGTTTCACCGGTGAGCGTATTTACGGTCTTTTTCTGCTGGGACAATTCGTAGCTAAAACCATGACCTTCCTGGTCTGTAAAACGGTAACTACTTGGATTGTCTAAACCCGCTAGCGTTTGCTTGGCGCTCTCTACCTCATGCATGACACGATCTTTTGCGGCACTGTCTAATCGATCCAGTTGTTGTGGCGATAGGCTGACTACAGCTAATGGTTCTCCGGGCTCACTGCTTTCGATGTCGCAGGCGCTCAATGCCGCTGAGGCGGCAGCTGTAATAGCAAGACCTTCTGCAAGGCGACGAAGGGGTGAATTGTTGTGATTGATCATAGGTAACTGATTGAACTCCGTAGAAAATGTATTATACATAATAACATATTAACTAATTAATGTCAATCATAGTGACCACTGGTTGGCGCCCAGGTTGCGGATAGTGCCCTTTATCTCCAGCATGGTCAAATTCTGATTATAACTATCCA
>JAGQNT010000108.1 GCA_020427965.1 Candidatus Saccharimonadota bacterium
CTTGGCGCTCGAGCTGGTCGCCGTTGCTGCCGAACCTTTCGCTGTCAGCCGCAGTGTGCTTGGCACTGATTCCAGTAGTGATTTTACCGCTATTTTAGTGGACGTCGGTGGCGGTACTACTGATATTGCCGTCGTCAACGATGGCGGCGTCGAAGGCACGCGTATGTTCGGTATCGGCGGACGCAGCTATACACGTACGATCATGTCTGACATGGATCTTACTTACAACGATGCCGAGAAGTTAAAACTTCACCTAGGTCACGAACAGATCAAGGCATCGGTCAAGAAACAGGCAGAAGACGCGATCGATAAGACATTGGACGTATGGCTAGCTGGCGTCGAACTGGCGCTCAGTGATTTTGACTCTGTTGACCACCTGCCAAGCCGTATCTTGTTGTGTGGCGGTGGCTCTAGCCTGGAACAACTCGTTGATGCTCTCAAAACCCGCAAGTGGTACGCCGATTTGCCGTTTACCAAACGTCCGACTGTTCACCATATCCAGCCCGACGAGGTAGTTGGCATGCGCGACGAAACCGGCGGAGTAACAGACCATACATTCATAACCGCAATGGGACTTTTAAGGGTGGGATATGATACAATTGTCGGTACTGACGGCAACGATTCTATCAAGGATAAAGTGAACCGCCTGCTCAGAATATAGGGTATACCAAAGCATGCAAAACAAGGACGTAATCTACATCGATGTCGAAGACGACATCACGGCGATTATTGGCAAGGTAAAAGATTCCAAGCAAAAGATCGTCGCACTCGTTCCACCGAAACGAACGGGGGTATTGCAAAGCGCAGTCAATCTGCGATTGCTTGCACGCGCCGCGGATAGCGCTAACAAGCGCTTGGTCCTGATTAGTGGCAACGTTGCTCTTGCCAGCTTGGCGGCCAGTGCTGAAATTCCTGTTGCCAAGAACCTGCATTCACGTCCAGAACTAGCCAAAATGACAAGTATTGACGATGACGACGAAGATGTCATCGACGGCGACAGCTTGCCGGTAGGTGATCATGCCAAAAGTTCCAACAAAGATGATGAATCTGATGATATTCCGGCAGATAGCATCAAAGGTATCGATATCGATGGCGAAGCAACATCGGTCTCTGCCGCCCGACAGTCCAAAGCCGCAGCAAAAGACGGTGCCAAAAAAGGCATCAAGGTTCCGGATTTTGGATCATTCCGCAAAAGAATCGCGATTGGCGTGGGTGCAGGTGTCCTGGTTATTCTGTTTCTCGTCTGGGCAAACGTAGTTGCTCCGCACGCGACCGTCATCGTTAGTGCCAAGACAACTGGTCAGTTCCTGACAAATCCCGTGACTCTCGGCACTGATCTCGAGACAGACAACGAGGCGGGTACGATCAAGACTATCGAAGAAACC
>JAGQNT010000007.1 GCA_020427965.1 Candidatus Saccharimonadota bacterium
AAGACTTTTACCGCGAATCTAACAATCACCAGTGAAACAGTATATTATAAGGTTATTGATTACTCTGTATTCTAATTATGGTAAAATAGCAACAGGAGAAAAATAAAAAATGGCATCAGCACCAACAGTTCGAAACCTAAACAAGCTAGTCACTCAAATTGGCTCATCTATTAAGCCTCAGTTGAGTTTGATTAACCAAGATATTAAGGCGAACGCAAAGGCTGGAGAAGCGCAAATTGCTGGCCTCGGCGCACAGAAAGACCAGGCATTTCAAGACATCACCCAGCAGGCCAATGACAATGGCATGTATTTTTCTGGTTTTAGCCCAGATCAACAGGCAAAATATACTGCTGGCACCTACCTACCTGCTTTGGCGCAACTGCAAGCTACTATTGCATCAACTCGTTCTCAGCTACTCGGTAAGAAGGCCGATCTACAGCAGGGTGTCTACGACAAGGCATTCGCTACTCGTGAAAGTGATATTGCCAACCTTCGCGACTGGAAGAAGATGACTGCTGATCAACAGTTCCAGGCACGTCAGGCTGCACTTGACCGTGACTTCCAGGCCAGTGAGAGCTCTAAAGACCGTGCTGCAGCAGCTGCGAATGCTGCTCGTTCGAATGAACCAGACCCAGCTGCAGTCCTTGACGCCGATCGTCGTGCAGTGGCAAGTGAGCTATCGAAGGTAACTGGTGGTGATGGTTATGTCTCGCCTGGTAGCTATGCAACAATGAAGAACCAGTGGACCTCTGCTGGATATGATCCTAAGACGTTTGATAAATACTTTGCTTCATATCGTAACCCAGAAAACACCGCATACAAATTAACTAAAAAGTAGGAGTCCGAAGATGGCATATAAGAGCTCATTTCTCGGAACCTTCGACCAAGAGAGCAACACCTCAAAGTCGGGTAGTTATACTAGTCCATTCACTGGTACATTTGCTGCGAAGAAAAAACGCAAAGAGGAAGAGGATGCCAACCGAAACTACGCTGAAGAGCTCAAAAAAGAGCAACAGAAACAGGCCGAACAGGCCCAAAAAGAAGCTGATAGCAAAAAATCATTCTTAGATCGTGTTGGTGACGTCGGAAATGGTGTCAAAAACTTCGGTAAAGAAGTGTTTGTTGACCCTGCTGTGAATGCCTACACTGGTATCAAAGACGTCGTAGAGGGAAGCGTTGCTACCAAGAACCAGTCTGAGCTTCAGGGTGGCCTCAATGACATTCAGAACAAGGCGAACAAGCAGATCAACGATATTTACGGCAAATACATTGATGCTGGAAAGACCGACAAAAATGGGGCTGCTGACGAATCTAAAATGTCAAAAGCTGACCTCAAGACGATTGCAGAGCTCAAGTCAAAGCGCGATAGTGATGTCGCACAATATAAGAAAGACACTAATTTTGATGCTCAGAGTAAAGAAAACCAAAAACAGTTTGATGAATCTCAGAAAGTAGATGCTCGCAAAACAGCTGTTGGCGCTGCTGAGACATTCTTAAATGTTGCTACTCTCGGTGTCGGCACTGGCGCTAAAGCTGGTGTAACGGCTGCGGTAAAAGGTGGGACAGTGCTTGCAGAGCAGGGGGCGAAGCAGGCTACTAAGACTGCTGCAAAAGTAGCTTTTGATAAAGTAGTCGGTCAGGGCGCAAAAGGGCTCGCCAAAGAGGCAGGGAAGGACGCTATTGTTGGTGGTGCCTACGGCGCACTGCAAGCTGCTGAAGATCCTAACTCTGGCCTCGATGAATACGGCAAAAACATTCTCTTTGGTGCTGCTATAGGTGCTGGTGCCCCTGTAGCGTTCAAGGGCGCTGGAAAACTCGTAAAAGCGGGTGACAAAGCAGCTGGTAAAGCTGTCAGTAAAGCAGCTGCAAACGTCGAGAATGAAGCTGTACAGCGCTCACTCAAGCAAATTGGTGAAGATGGCATTATGGGTACACTCAACAAGTCACTCAGCCGTACTAGTTCATCTTTGGCGTACAAAGCGTCTGATGCACTGCAGAAAACCAAGGTTGGCGCCAAGGCGGTTGATCTTAAAGATGACTTTATGAGCAAGTGGGTAACAGAGTTTCACCCTCTGTACAAAACACTCAAGCGTTCAGACTTCGAGGGTAAAACTCAGGGTGCTTATTTGGCAGCCCGTGAGGCGATTGGCAATAGTAACCGTGCACTATCATACGCCCAAGATTTTGTTGAAACTAACCCTAATATGCAACGCCTGACTGCAGGTATTGCTGCAGATGGCAAGGATCTCGTAAAAGCCCGTGCTAACTTCGATGAGTTCGCTAAAATTCGCTCTGAGCTTGATCTCGCAGCTGCTGGTAAGAAACAGTTTGGCAAAAAGAAACTTGCCGAATATCAGGAACGCATGGCCAAAGTTACCGAGGGTGGCAAACAATATGATGAGCAGTACAAACAGTTAGTCGGATTCTATAAGGATCTCAATGACTTCCGTCTCAAGAATGGACTCATCAGCAAAGAGCAACACAAAGCATTCGCCGATGAAGGGTTCGATTATGTTCGCCAACAGCGTGAACTGCCTGACTGGATGCTCGATAAGCCCGCTGCAAAGGGTCGCGGATCGGCTGCATCTATTACCAAGAGTGATGCCGTGCAGCGCCGTAGTAAATACGCATCATCTGAATTGCTGTCACCTATGGAGACGGCTATCAAAACTGCTCAGTTGGCTCACGTTGAAGCTTACCGAAACAAAGCAGCCAAGACTGTCGTTGACCTGCTAGACCAGACTGGCGGAGCTAAAATCATCCGCAGCACTGATTTAGTACGCGAGAAGCAGCGATTACTAAAGGGGCTCAAAGAGACTAAGCCTATCGTCACTAAAATCAACCGAGTGCTCAAGACCAGTAAGTCGCAGGTTCGTGATCTCCGAAAAGAAATCAGTTGGCTCAACAAACAAGGCCGTACCGAACTGAAGAAAAACATGCGTGAGACTCTCAAAGAATTGAATAAAAAAACGGCTGGCAAAGATACCCTCATTTCAGAACGTCAGATGATGGAGACTTTGGTGTCTCTCGACTCTACTGAGCTACGCAAACTGCGCCGAATGGTTGAAGGGCGCAATGCCAAGCTAGAGCCACTACTCGATCGTGTAGAGGCGCTGAACGGCTTGTTGAGTGATGTACACAAGGCCCGTAGCGGTATGTATCAAGAGGCTCAAGCAATCAAGACGACCGTAAATAAGGGTAGCCAGACAACCATGTCATTCCTAGATGATGGTGTTGAGAATGTTGCCAAAATTGATCCTGACATCGCTTCAGCAGTGCACAACTGGGACAAGCAATCTCAGAACGTAATGAACGAAGTGCTGCGCTTCAGCAACAATGTGTTCAAATACGGTACTACTGGTGCTAACGTAGGTTTTGCACTTCCTAACTTCGTAGCCGACCAAGTGAGCTCAGCGATCAACTCGAAGAGCTTGATGAGCACGCACAACCCTGTGAACTTCGTACATTCGCTGTTTATGACTCTCAGCAAGCCATTGAACGCCGAAGATAGCAAGATCCTAAACGGTTACATCAAAGCGAACAAGGGCCAGCTCAGCATCAACCAGTACACCAAGGCAGCCACTGCAAACAAAGCAGCCAACAAGCTCGTACGTCAGGGTGCAAACTGGAAGAAGGGCACATATAGTGTCATTCGGCACCCGAAAGAGGGTATGCGGGCATTGTTTGATGGTGTCGAAGGTGCAATCGGTGTTACCGAGAATTTGACCCGTGTTCAGAACTACCGCGGTACGCTCAAAAAAGCCGTCAAAGAAGGCAAGGGTGCAAATGCAACACGCCTCGCGAACCAAGCAGCGCGCGAGAACTCTGTTGACTTCCTAGAAATGGGTAGCTACGGTCGAGTTATTAACTCCTTGATACCGTACTTCAATGCTTCTATCCAGGGTAGCCGAGTCATGTTGCGTAACGCAGCAGAACGACCAGCCAGCTTCGCGGCCAAGACAACTGCTCTTATTGGTGGTCCACTTGCAGCCACAACCGCCTGGAATACGATGGACAAGGACCGAAAGGCCATCTATGACACAATCCCAGACTACCTAAAGGAAACAAACTTCATCGTCATCACCCCTGGGGCAAAATGGAACGAAGACAAAAAGAAGTGGGATGGCGTTTGGATGATGAAGAAACCGCCTGGAGTCAAGGAATTCGCCGAGCCAGTACGCAAGTTTATTGAGTACAAGGCTGACGGCGGTGAAGACATTGGCAACTTCTTGCGAGATGAAGGCGGATCGGTCGCGACTGATTTTGCAAACGCCGTACAACCGATTGACTTTAGCTCACCAAATAAGTTCTTGAGCTCTGTTACTCCTCAGTTATTAAAGCCTACTGCACAAGCTATTTTGAACAAAGACTTCTTCCAGGGAACCGATATTGTGCCTGAATACCTACAATCTGAGGCTGCAGGCGACCAGCGCTACGAGCACTATTCTCAGCTCACAAGCCATATAGCTGCCATGTTCAACACGTCGCCACTCAAGGTTGACAGCTGGATCAAGTCTACTTTTGGTGAAGTTGGTACCAACGCTGTACACTACGCAGACCGCTTGTCTGGGGCTTCTCCTGAAGCTACAGGAGGCCGTTCACTTACTGAGTCGGTATCGCGTCGATTCTACGGCGCCCAGGGCGGTGCGGATGCTGATGCGTTCTACAAATCATACGAACCAGCCTCTAACGCCCGAAAGCAAGCGTCTAGTAAGGTTACTGAGCTCGTGAAGGCTGGCCGTATCAATGAGGCAAAGCGCCGTGCTGAAGAATATAACGCCACAATTAAGAACCGTTTTGAAAGTTTTATCGGTAAGTATGCTGATTCGCCAAACTACGATCCGAAGTGGGATGAGCGCATCAATGACCTATATATCCCGACAACAGATCGAGCATTTACTGCACGCAAACGGAACTAATAATGTATAATAAGCACTAGGAGAAAATAAAAATGCCTACCGTAAATCCAACCTATCCAGCAGATGACACTACCGCAGACGTGGCGGACTATAACGTCATTATTCAAGCTATTTTGGCTGTGTTCAATGGCGCCCTAGATGCCGACAATCTTGCAGATGGTGCAGTCACAACGCCGAAACTTGATGACGACGCCGTAACTGGAGCAAAGGTAGCCGATGGTGCTGCACCATTCTTGCGCGCTACCCGTTACTATACTTCTTCTACTACCTGGACTAAGCCTTCTGGTATGACCGACAATGGCTATGTTGTCGTTAAAGCCCTAGGCGGTGGCGGTGGCGGTGGCGGAT
>JAGQNT010000109.1 GCA_020427965.1 Candidatus Saccharimonadota bacterium
CGCATGGAAATACTGAATGAAAATTCAGTTTCCGCCGCATGGCGTTTTGACAATCTGTCTCTCATGGTGGAAGACGCATTCCACTATTCCGATATCTTCAATTCAAGTAGCCCACGTTACAAAGGTTAGTGACAATGACACAGACAATCGTCAACGTAGTTCAGTCCTACGTGACAGAAGGTAACCGGCGACGTTTAGTCCACGAGAAGCGGCATAGTTTGGGTAACTTCGCCGCCACCCAACGGTTGGATGCCGATTTGGAGAAGGGTCAAAACGTTACTATTACAGCTTATAACTTTGTGACGTTGTTTCTGGCGGCACCGTACCCCGTCGAAATAACATTCACAGATGATGAAGACGTTGAGCATACCTTCACCACGACATTGGTAGGAAACATCGAATGGCCTACTAAAGTTGTAATTTCAATTAGTCTCCCAGAAAATGACACAACCGACCTCAACTGGGCGTTGAGCGCGGTATTTGCATAACAACGAGCCATGAGGATCAATCTCAATGTCTGACAAAACAGGACTCCAATTACTGCGAGATCTTTACCCCACCTTTGAATTTTTGAACCGCACGGGTACCCCGCAGCATATCATGTTGCTCGGTGGTGATAGTGTGCAGGCTCAACCGGGAGCATTAGTACGTATCCCGTCTAATTTGGTCATTCAGATGCCTTCCTTCCAGACCTTTGAACCCATTAGCCCTAAATTGCAGGACTACGTGGACGCCTGTGTACTCAAAACTGCACCAACTAAAGCAACAACTGTTCAGTCTGCGTCGGTAACAACGTCGCCGTCGTCTGGGTCAAAGTCCCAGTCTGACAAAAAAGCTGAACAGACAAACGATTGAAGGAAGTAACGCATGTCTAAGATTTCTCCTCCGTTTCTTCGTCCCAGTGTTCGGGCGCGTGAATGGGATTTGACCACACGCGGTAACGCTTATGCGTCTACCTACGCCGCCGTTACGGGTGCGTTTGATAAAGGCCCGATGGAGCCAATCTATATTGGCACCGGCCTTTCGCGCTTTCATTCGCTCTATGGCGATCGCGCTAACCCGACACTGTCGTTCGCGTTTGATACTGTTGTGGCCGCGGCTACACAGACCAGCAACATTCTCGTCAATCGCGTGGTAAACGGCGCACTGCATAGCGGCGTACATGTCTACCATGACGATATGACGGACGTTGACAACCCACGCCCGCTGTTTATCCCCTTTGTCAACGGACAGCAGGACAACTTCTCTTCGGGAACCAAGC
>JAGQNT010000110.1 GCA_020427965.1 Candidatus Saccharimonadota bacterium
AGCTTTACTCCGAAGAGCACATGCGGTATTAGACACCATTTCTGGTGCTTATCCCTCAGTTTGGGGTACGTTCCTACGTGTTACTCAGCCGTCCGCCGCTCGTGTATCCCACCACATTCCTTAAGCTACCCGCTACTACTTTAGATAGTAGGTGGTCGGTTGAAGTTCATCACTTCGTTGACGATGCGATTACTTCGTAATCGCGACCCGTCTAACCGCTTAAGCAATCTGGAGGGACCTTACCGCTCGACTTGCATGTATTAGGCACGCCGCCAGCGTTCATCCTGAGCCAGGATCAAACTCTCCAAAAAAGTATGGGACGAATCCCGATACATGTAGAATCTATATCCTTAAGTCTCAGTCAGAATCTGACTTAACTTACTGTCGGGGGCTGTGGGCCCCCAATAAAACATAGTTCAAAAATTGAACTGACGTTGATGGTTCGTACGTAACGTACGAACCTCCAGCAACCGGTATAGATTGCTGGATTGCACTACTCAATTTTTAACGTTCGAACAGTGGTTTCTAAAAGCAATTTAAAATAACCGCCTCGAAAGCACTCGTCCCAGAATACGCGCTTTTACCCCTTATGTCAAGGATATATTTGTCCCTTTCCGTAGTATTTAGCACATCACTCATTTTCTGGTTTGAGCATTCCCAAATCCTGAATTCCTTCCACCGGGATGCCGATCGGCTCATTGCGCGAACGACCCCAGATACCAAGTGGACAATTCAAGTCATAATCCCGAAGCCCCCTGATAGCATCAGCATCACTAAGTTGATAACGATAGCTCGCGATAGGCTCTAACACCAGCCCTACCCTTTTGTCCCGCGGGAATCTAATATCAGCTACAGCCACTCCCCGGAAAACCCCTCTAAATGGAACCCTGCGCACTTGCGGCTGGGCGGCCAACACTACTTGTCGAGTCATCAGGTCGGACCCGAACCTATTAGGTTCACTCGGTGCTTTGGCCGCAAAGTTATAGAAATAGGGTCGCTTTAGTACACCACTCAGTACGACATGTGCCGCCACTAGCGGTTCACCGAGCTCTTGTAGTACGTCCAGATCGTCAGCTGCTCCATCCGGATCAATAGCACCCCACTCATGCACAAAGCCTGACCAGCGCTGTTGAAACTCTCGGAACTGTGCTAGGAAGCGTTCAGTGGCACTTTCGGTGTGATCAATCGTCTCAGACATACGTCCCTATTATCAACAACAGGGGTAAAATAGCAAGCTTAAGCGTTCTCTGGGGCCGGTGCAGTAGCTTCTGGGGCCTCTTCGGCCTCTTCTTCGCCCTCTTCCAGCTTGTCGACAAGTGCTAGGCTGACCACTTCGTCACCATCGTTCAGGCGCATCACTCGCACACCTTGTGTAGCGCGACCAAGCGCTGAGATGTCGTTGATACCCAGTCGGATAGTCTGTCCCTGACCAGAGATAATGATTACCTCTTGGCTGTCGTCATCACTGAGCGTCTTCACTCCCACCAGATCACCTGTCTTGTCGTTGACAACGGCGCTCCGGATACCGACACCACCTCTGGCATGTGGAGTGAATTGGTTCACCTTTGTACGCTTGCCGTAGCCGTATTTACTGATGACAAAGATACTAGAGTTTTCCTCGACAATGTCCATGCCAATCACCTGGTCACCGGCGCGCAAACGGATACCACGTACCCCGCGTGCGACACGGCCCATGGCGCGAACATCCTTCTCGTGGAAGCGAATCGCCTGCCCCTGTGATGTGCTAATCAGCACTTCGTTGTCACCATTACTCAGACGGATCCACTTCAACTCATCACCCTTGTCCAGGTTGATGGTGATTAGACCATTACTACGAACATTCTCGTACTGTTCAAATGGCGTCTTCTTGACCACGCCACGGACGGTACACATAAACAAGTTGGCGGCTTTGTCAGTCTTGCTAACGTTAATGACGGCACTGACGGTCTCCTCTGGCTGCAGTTGCAGCAGGTTGACGATCGCCACGCCCTTGGCACTCAGCGAGGCCTGCGGTACTTCGTATGTCTTCAGTCGGAAGACACGACCCTTGTTGGTAAAGAACAGCAGGAAGTCATGTGTGGATGCATTCACCACGTGTTCGATCGCATCCTCTTCCCGGGTTGCCATGCCACGGCGGCCCTTGCCGCCACGACCTTGTCGCTTGTACTCTGCAATCTGGCTACGCTTGATGTA
>JAGQNT010000111.1 GCA_020427965.1 Candidatus Saccharimonadota bacterium
GAGCGCAAAAGACACAGTGCTATATTCGGTTGTTGGTCTCGTGGTTGCAGTTCTCGCCTATGCGATCGTCAACTTTGTCCTCGGTGCGTTCAAGTAAAACATAGACACTTAACAAATCCGGTACGTTCTGATATAAAATAAGTAAAGCTAATCAAAGCGAAAGGTAATAAGAATGACAAAAACTATCAAAAGACTACTGTCGGCAGCTGTCCTACTGCCAGCAATGGTATTGACCGTTGGACTGGTGGCAACTCCAGCTCCTGCACACGCAGCCTTTGAACGAGGTTTGAGTGACGGCGCACAGTCAGCACAGGGTAAGGATCAGCAAGGCGATGCAGCCAGCCTCTTCGGTGAAGGTGGCCAGGGCGGTATCTTCCGTACTATCACTAACGTGATGTTGTTCCTCATCGGTGCAATCAGCGTGATCATGCTGATCATCGGTGGTATCCGTTATGTCGTATCTGGCGGTGACTCAACAGCTGTCCAGAACGCAAAGAACACGATCCTTTACGCAATCGTCGGTGTCGTAGTCGCGATTCTCGCCTACGCTGTCGTAAACTTCGTCATCACCAGCTTCTCATCAGGCGGCTAAAGATTACGTCTATTTAATAAAAACTCCGCGCACAGTCGCGGAGTTTTTATATTCTATGTGGCGAGATAGTGTGTATCAAAAGCAAAACACCCAGCTCGCTGCTGGGTGTTTTGTGATCGGAAGTCCTTAGAGGACTTGGATCTTTTTGGCTTGCTCTTGCTTGACCTTATTGAAGGTGATTGTCAGAACGCCGTCTTTGAGAACTGCTTCGACTTCGTCTTCCTTCACGGCAACAGGTAGTGCTAGCGTGCGGCTGAATTCGCCCCAGTAACATTCCTGGATGTGCCAGTTGGTTGCATCGGCTTCGTCACCAGCGCTCAGTGTACCGCTGACAGTTAGGATACCGTCAGAAATGCTGACATCCAATTCGTCTTTGTTTACACCTGCTGTGCGTGCCTTTACGACCAGTCGCTCCTCGGTCTCATAGACGTCAACAGCGAGCTGTCCAGGAAAGTCGTCTTCCATTGCTTCGTCGTTGACAACTGGAACACCAGCATCATCGCTTCCGCCTAGATCGTCGTCATTCAGGAATGCGGCTGCCAGTTCGTCTTCGATCAATAGATCATCGTTTTGTTTGCGGGCCATAGTCTCCTCCACTTTTACTCTTGGCTCTTGACAAATAGTCCCCTAAAGTATAACCAATAACATAGAGATAATCAACTAATCGGATAGTCAAAACGTAAAAATCACAATGATTGATGCAGTCCTGTCATTTGTTGCTCCCCACCGCTGTTCTGGATGTGCTATTTCCGGCACCCTGCTTTGCGATAATTGTAAATACGACATCATTAGCGAGCCATTCGCCTCCTGCGGAGCGTGCGGAATAAGTATCCCAAGAAGCAATGGAATTTGCAGCAAGTGTGACGTGCCATATACGCGCATGTGGTGCGTA
>JAGQNT010000112.1 GCA_020427965.1 Candidatus Saccharimonadota bacterium
ACGATCTATAAGAATTTCTACTTAAGTCCGAGTTTTGCTCACAGCAACTCAAATCAATTGGCCTATGTTCGTGGCAGAGGAGCCGTTGGCAGAAGCAACTCAGACGCGGTTAACGGCGTCGGTGGTTATTATCACAATGGCGTCAATGGGCTTTTCGACGGGTCATTGGTTGTCGCCAAGGACCTCCGCCATGTGTCCGGCGATCTGTTTGTGCGCGAGTTTTTTGATCAGAGCGTTGCACGCCAGATTGCAAGTCCAATTGCTGAATTCGATCAGACCTACGAAACGATTTTTAACGATAACCTGGCAAAAGATGACCAATCCAATGCCAACCCGATCGGGATTACCGTGCGACAACGATCGTATTCAAAACCCGGTTCTTCCTACCTGTTGTATCAGTTCGACATAGTGAACTCATCGGGTGCCAGCTTGGATAGTGTTTATGTCGGCGTTCATACCGATTGGGATGTGGGCAACGCCGGAGCTAACCTTGGTGGTTACGATGCGACTCGCAATCTTAGTTATATATACGACCAAGGCGCCACCGATCCATCTTACTACGGAGTCATTACTGTTTCGGGTACACCTTCAGGTCAGATTGTGTATCCTAATGGCCAGGATTTGACTGACTCCGCGACGTATGTTGCGATGCAAAATATACTTGGTGGTGGCTCAGTTGCCGGCGATCAGCGGGCACTCATTGCAATTGGACCGTATTCTATTCCGGTCGGGGGAGAGATCCGAACAGTGTTTGCTGTCGCAGGGGGTGACAATCTTGCAGATCTTCAAATCCAGGCCGACTCGGCGCTTTCCAAAGCTCCGCTCTTTGTCGATTTGCCGACGGCATTCTCTCAACTTCGCATGCAGGATTCACTGGCCCTCGTTGATCTTTATAATGCGACGAGCGGTCCCTCGTGGACGAACAAGACCAATTGGTTGTCATCAAGTCCGATAAACAGCTGGTTTGGTGTGCGAATGCTGAACGGCCGCGTGGACAGCCTTTTGCTTTTCGACAATAACCTGGTCGGCACC
>JAGQNT010000113.1 GCA_020427965.1 Candidatus Saccharimonadota bacterium
AACTAATGTCCCCCCCCCCCCCGCAACTCTTGCCACTTTTACAAAAGCTCAAAAGTGCGTATTTGATCTGGTTTTCGTATTATCAAGAGTTACCAAAACTCCATCGGTATACATTGGGACAAAGGGTGGACGAATTATTTATTGCCAGCATTGAAAGTGTTGCCCAGGCAAGTTTCTTACCTAAAACAGAGAAGCAACCATACGTTCGATTAGCGATACGAAAGGTAGATACGTTGAAAATATTGCTGTTGGTACTTTGGGAAACCAAATCATTGGACAACAACAAGTATGGTCACTTATCACGTCACGTTGATGAGATTGGCAAAATGTTAGGTGGTTGGAATGGTCAGCTTGCAAAACAAAACTCTCCTCACCAATAAGGCGGGAGAGAAATGAGATAACTTGCTGCGAACGAACACCCAGCGGTTGTTGTCGTTCCACCTGTTGTCAGGGTGACCGTTGTTGGCGTTGAGCCAGCGACCATCGTCGTTGTGTTCCAGGTTGAACACGTTACGATCGCCGTCCGAGTAGAATGTGTAGCAAACCATCCGAGCCACTGCCCATTGATTGCTCTTTGGGCTGTATATAATTTCGTATCGTAATACGTCAGTTAGCTACACCAAGTAATTTCATTTTTTCAAAGCCACCTTATACACCACTCTGCCACTCACCGTAGCGAGTAACATTCCGAGCGTATACTGGCTGGTTTCGGTAGTGCTTCACCGTAGCCAAGCACGTATTCACCTACTCCCAACTCAATCCTACCAGTGCTTTGCAAAGAAAAACCCCTGGCAGTGTTAGTGCCAGGGGCGAGTGCAAGAGCAAAGGTTCAAGGGTCAAAGGGCAAAGTCCTAATGCCCCAAGCACCTTACTTGCTGCGAACGAACACCCAGCGGTTGCTGCCGAGCCACCTGCGGTCAGGGTGACCGCGGTCGGCGAGGAGCCAGCGACCACCGTCGTCGTGCGCCAGGTAGAACACGACACGATCGCCGTCCGAGTCCACGATGGCTTCCATTGCCACCAGCGACCATTCGCCACGGGGGAGCAGGTCGGGGTATTGCAGCCAGAGCTGCGGGGCAACTTCGGCGGGGCACAGGGACAGACCGTGACGTTCAGCGGCAGCGTAAATCTCTGCCGTGGTCGCACCAGTTTCCAGCCCCAGCTCCTTGACCGACACCCGAACCAGGTCGAGCGTGGCTTCGGTGTCCTCGAACGTTGCCCGTCCGAGAATGTCGTCACCCCAGTTGCCGATCTTGATGCCAGCAGCTTTGAGCTGCTTGCGAGCGGTCTTGGCGTTGCCGAGGTTGCCGACCGTAACCTGCTTCCAGGTCGAGAAGTTGGTCTCGTACGGCGGGCAGAGTGCCTCGGTGAGGGCTTTCCGCAATGCCTTGGGACTTTCGATCCAGCCCTGCATCACGTCAGCGGGAACATCGGACGGCATTGCGTCGGCAATGGCGGCGATGAAACGGGCGGTTTGGGTATGATAGGTCTTCGACATTTGTCGTTTTCTCCTACATTGTGGTTGAAAGGAACGCCAGAGGACATAATAGTCATAGCCAAATATGCAGCAAAATCAGCACATTTGGCTATGACCATTTCAAATTACACTATATCACAAAATATTGACTTTTGCAAGTTTTGTGACTTATCCAGCTATCTGCCACTTGGTGTATTTATCATCAAGTGCAGTAGCAATACCGCCCTGTAATGCACGACCTTTTTGGTTG
>JAGQNT010000114.1 GCA_020427965.1 Candidatus Saccharimonadota bacterium
ATCACGGTTGTGGATACGTATGGAACCTCCACCAATTTCTACGCCGTTAATAACCATGTCGTAGGCATTGGCACGTACCCGACCGGGTTGAGTTTCTAACGTATCCAAGTCTTCGTTCAATGGTGATGTAAAAGGGTGGTGCATGGCGAACCATCGCTGTGAGGCATCATCTTTTTCGAGCAATGGAAAGTCGACCACCCAAAGTGGATGAAAAACATCTGGCCGACACAGTCCAAGTCGCTGGCCAAGTTCCAGCCGCAGGGCTCCCAGTTGTTTTCGTGTGGAGGCTAAATCGCCGCTGAGGATAAGGAGCAGATCGCCTTGCCACCCTCCCGCTGCTTCAAACCACGACTGGATACATGCTGGGTTGTAAAACTTGTCGACGCTTGATTTGAAACCCTCATTTTCAGACCACTTGGCAAACACCAATCCCTTGGCACCTATTTGCGGGCGTTTTACCCATTCGGTAAGTTCATCTGTTTGCTTTCTTGAGTAATGGGCGCAGCCGGGAACAGCAATAGCCAATACGGTTTCGGCACCGTCAAACACGCTGAAGCCGGCGCCTTGCACAATAGCACTCAGGTCGGTAAACTCCATTCCGAAGCGCATATCCGGCTTGTCGCTGCCAAAACGGCGCATGGCTTCAGCATAGGTCATTCTAGGGAACTCGGGGAGAGAAACGCCTTTGATTTCTTTGAAAAGATGCCGCGCCAAACCTTCAAAAGTAGCGAGCACATCCTCTCTTTCTACAAAGGCCATCTCACAGTCTATTTGCGTAAATTCAGGCTGTCTATCGGCGCGAAGGTCTTCATCACGGAAACACCTCACCAATTGGAAGTAGCGGTCGTAGCCGCTAACCATCAGCAGTTGTTTGAAGGTTTGCGGAGATTGAGGTAAGGCGTAGTATTGGCCGGGGTGCATGCGCGAAGGCACTACAAAATCACGCGCTCCTTCAGGTGTTGATTTTATAAGAAAAGGTGTTTCTATCTCAATGAAGTGCTGTTGGTCGAGAAACTTACGGGTTTCGAGTGCCAAGCGATGGCGCAAGGCCATGTGCTGCTGCAGCGGTGTGCGGCGCAAGTCG
>JAGQNT010000115.1 GCA_020427965.1 Candidatus Saccharimonadota bacterium
GTGAGCTGGGTTCAGAACGTCGTGAGACAGTTCGGTTTATATCCGCTGTGGACGTCAGGAAATTTGATAGGATTTGCCCCCAGTACGAGAGGACCGGGGTGAACGATCCGCTGGTGTATCGGTTGTTCTACCAAGAGCATTGCCGAGTAGCTATAGATCGGAACAGATAAGCGCTGAAAGCATATTAAGCGCGAAACTGACCTCAAGATTAGATTTCCCTATGAGGACACTGAAAGACGATCAGTTTGATAGGCGCAAGGTAGAAGTGCGGTAACGTATGGAGCCGAAGCGTACTAATAGTCCCATTGACTTTTTACGACCAAAATCAATTCGACATCTCACATCAAAGTCGGCTAAGCCGCCTTTGCAGTGAGATTCCGGCACTCAGCACAATTTTCGAGTCCGGTTCGTTCGTAGCAGTATTTTCATACAACTACGATCCGATCCTCCTCGAGAAATTGCACTGAGCACTCGGCGAATTAATTTTGGTAACGTGTTAGTTGACTAGTTGTTGGTGTGTTATCACACACCCGTTTGTTCCAATGCTTTTTGAAAATTTGATATGGTACCGAATGGACATCAACAGAGTGTCTCGGTGACGTAAGGACCAATTTCCGCGTCATCGAGACGCGAAAATTGGTGCCCATGGCGCGAGGGAAACACCTGTTCCCATGCCGAACACAGCAGTTAAGCCTCGTAGCGGTTACAATACTTGGGTCTTCTAGCCCTGGGAAAATAGCACGGTGCCAAATTATATAAAAGCCATCCGAAAGGATGGCTTTTATCTTTATAGAACATATCTTTCGGTAGAATAACTTAAGTTAGTTATGGTATTTTTCACAGACGATGCTCAGGCTGGACGGTTATGCTTATATCACTGCAATCAAGCAGTGCCATTAATCTAAACAGGGAGAAAGCCATGGCAGGAACAGTATCTGGCGGCCGGCGAGCTGCTCGCAAGAACATGAAGAAATATGGACCCGACTTTTATGCAAAAATCGGCGCCAAAGGTGGTAAGAAGGGTCACACGGGTGGCTTTGCTGCAGGTAACGAGGGCAGAGAGCGCGCTCGCAAGTGGGGTGCAGTTGGAGGTCAAATATCGCGTCGTAACAAGCTAACAGATTAGTGTCAGTATCTAACTAGTCCCGTACTATGCCCTGGAGCAAATCTGGGGCATTTTTATTAACACTAATGTATGAATAGCTGTATACTGCTAGCATAAGGTTTATAGGTAACCGCTTTGGGGACAAGTGTGAAAATTGTGAGTAATTTCAAACAGCGAAGATTCCAGGTAATCTCCGCTGTGGTTGTAGTGGCTTTCGTAGGTTTGATCCTAGGACTTTTTGCGCGTGCGGCGGTCCCGACCTCGTCACAAGAGGCCGAGGCTGGCTCATCGGGTTTGGCCATTACGGACACAAGTGCCTCTGGCGGCAAGGCGATTAAATTTGGCGCTGGCTCCACGCTACCTTCGGTCACAACACTGTCATCTCAGGAAGTGTACGAAGGGTATGGTCTGGTTGGACACCCAACGTTTGCGTCTACTGTCTACAATGACATGTCAGCCTGGATGTCCAGGATGAATTCAGTCGGCTTCTACTCAATGAGAGGACTATTCGCTGGCTGGTCAAACGCTAGAGCCAGACAGGCTGTTTCACTGGCCAGAGACAACAACATCAAATGGCTCATGACGGTTGTGCCAGAGAGCGGTATTACCGACGCTGCTCTCAAGCAGAAAATTGCCGACATCGCTAATAATGCAGCAGATGTTTGTTTGGCCATAGAAGGCCAAAACGAGCCAAACCAGAACCGTGACGGTACGCCAGTAAGCAGTAGTTGGGCGACTGACGCTGTCCATTACCAGAAAATCATTTGGGAAGAAGTACATAAGTACCCCAGCTTGAAAGATGTGATCATCATTGGTCCTTCGTTGCACGATACCAACGCATACAAAAGCTACACAACGGCCAGCCCTGATGGTGGCAAGTATCACTACCAGCAACTGAAAGACGCTGGCGTCTTAAATTACCAGGACTACGCCGGTATGCACCGTTACCCGAGCGGAAGTACCCCATTGACTGGCTTTGATGGCAGGGCTCAATACATCTATGACGCTTACGGTGCCAACTACCCAATTTGGATTACAGAATGGGGATACAACAATGCCTTGGCGACAGCCCAGAATCGTAATCCTGTCAGTCAGCTGGCCTCATCAATTTACTCACCTCGTGCCATCTTTGAATTTGGTCGTATGCATGTACGATTTATGCAGTACGAAGTCTTGGATGATCCAAATCCCGCCAACGATGATGCAGAATCAAATTACGGCTTTTGGCACGTGACTTCTACCGATCCAAGCACTTGGACGCCAAAACCTATCGTCAGCACGGTTCGTAGTGTTCTAAATAAACTGTATGACCCGGGCACCTCATATACGCCAGCACCAGTGAACATGACAGTTAGTGCGCCTAGTGGGTCGAATCTAGAGTACGCAGTCACACGTAAACGAAACGGTGATGCCACGGTGTGGTTATGGCGGGACGTCTCAGTCTGGAACACAAGCACAGACAAGGACATCAGCATTCCAAATGTATCTGTTACGGTAACTGACTCTATCGGTACTCGTACAGTCAATGTCGGTGCTACGCTCGTGGATCTGCCAGTCGGCAGTCGCTAGGGAACGATTCCGCTAAAGTTATTGACGTAATAGCAGAAGCATGATATCATAAGCATGATTCTGAGGTGAATCCGGAGGGTTCTGTCCATTTATGGACGGAGCCTTTTTGTTTTATATCAGAGCCAACAAACTTAAGGGAGGTCATACAACATGGCTGGAACTCAAGCTGGCGGCAAAGCAGCCGCTACTACAAACAAGACCAAATACGGCAAAGATTTCTACGCTCGTATTGGCGCTATGGGCGGTAAAAAGGGCCACACTGGTGGTTTCTACGCTAACCGTGAACTAGCTCGTGAAGCTGGCGCTCGCGGTGGTCGCGTAAGCCGTCGTACCAAGAAGTCTGCCTAAGAAGGTAGATTTCCCATAAAAAACACCTCGCTAAGCGAGGTGTTTTTTATTTAAGACTCGTCGGCCAATCGAAACACGAAATTAGCCTTTTGAGCGTGCTTGGTAGAGCGGTAGGTGCGACAAAAACGCGAGGGTGTTACTTTCCACGTTTCGTGACAGTTAAAGCACTGATACTGTGCTAGGTTGGCTTGCTGGAGGCTTTTGTTGCCGCAGCGTGGACAGATACTACGCGCATACAACCAATCGCGATACGTATCAATACAATCCTGAACGTGATCCTCGTCGATGGTAACGGCTAGGTCACTGGCGAGAGCCTTGGCTTTTTCCCAGGCATCGACTTCTAGACGAATTAGTTCGTAGTCGGCCTGGTAGGATTTGTGCTCCAACAGCGCGTGACCAGTCTCATGGAGGAGAGACCACAGTCCTTGCGGTTGTTGCACGCTACGATCATAGAAAACTTCTCTTGTTTCTGGTGACCAGTAAAACCTGTCGCCAGGCCGGAAGGTAACCGTTTTGTAGCTACCGGACAGAATGTTGACGATGTCGTCCATAGAGGCCTTTCACCAGATCATAGCAGCCGTAAACAACTGCCTCCTCGGGCCGCTTTGCTTCTTCCAATTTCGGTAACTTTAGAAGCGGTGTCTCGAATGCTTTTAACTCGGCTCTGAGGTGTGGTTTGAGTCGCTCAAAGTAACGGCCAACACTGCCCCCGACGACTACTAAATCTGGCTCAGTCAGTGCGATCAGATGCTGAAAACCCATAGCCAAGTCATGTGCGATACGCTGCCAGGTTGCCTCGTCCGTGATGTCCGCTGCACGTTTGCCAAACCGTTCTACGATCGCTTTGCCAGAGGCAAAGCTCTCCCAGGGAACAAACTTTCCTCGATAGTTAATCATGATTGTTCGACCGCCACCGTCACCGACTGCGGTGTCAATCTGGCCATCGTTTACCAGTCCAATGCCTATGCCGGTGCTAATGGTTACGTACAGCACCTTGTCAACATCGGGCCGTAGGGTGGCTTCCGACAGGCCTGCCAGCTTGGCATCGTTTTCGACAGCGACAGGGCAGTGCACAATTCGTTCAATGTCGTGAGCAACGTGCACTCTTTTCCAGGCTAGATTTCCAAACGAAACAGCGACTGCGGACTCACGGTCGTAGACGCTAACTGGTATACCAACGCCGCAAGCACGGTAGTCGTACTCGCCCAATTTGTCGATCGTTTCTTTTAGAGCGTCCAGGAATTCACTATATTTTTGAGGAGTAGGAAAGCGCTCGCTCTGCTTGATGACACCGTGCTCATCAAGTCTTGCGACCAGCGTTTTAGTTCCCCCAACGTCAATCCCCAAGTACATGTATCTAGTGTACACTGACCAGCGACAATCAGACACCCCTTTACTCACCGCTGTAAAACAGATATAATGTCAGTAATCTTTCAGAAACTTTAATAGTCAGCCCCGAGGGCGCTGGCACGGATTCTGGGGAAATACAATCGAAGGAGGCATGTAAAACATGTCAAAAACTACTACAAACGTAACAATGGATGACTTGCTGGCAAACAGCGATGTTGCCCCACTGGCGGCTGGTGCCGTTGTTGAAGGGACGATCAGCTCGGTCAAGAAGAACGAAGTCTGGGTTGACCTAGGTGCTCGAGGTACTGGTGTGGTCTTGCGCCGGGAAATTGGCCACGGTCAGCAACCGGAGGTTGGACAAACAGTCACTATTAGCGTGATTGATCCAGAACTGGACGAGGGCTACGCCCTGCTCAGTATGAAGCGTGCCGTCAAAGATCGCGGCTGGGATGAATTACAGCGCGTTTTTGATGATGGTGAAACTATCGAAATTACTGCCTATGACGCCAATCGTGGCGGCCTACTGGTTGAGCTCGAAGGCATTCGTGGCTTCTTGCCAGTGTCACAGCTCGCAGCTGGGCACTACCCACGTGTTTCTGGTGCTGACAAAGACGAAATATTACAGAAATTGAACGCACTAACCAACAAGCCAATTCGTGTTCGTATCTTGGACGTGAGCCGTAAGGATAACAAACTTATCTTCTCTGAAAAGGAAGCTGTCAAAGAAGACATGCAGGCTCGTTTCTCCGAGTTGAAAGTTGGCGATGTCGTCAAGGGCGTTATCACTGGCGTGATTGACTTCGGTGCGTTTGTAAACGTCGACGGTATCGAGGGTCTCATTCACATCTCAGAGATTTCATGGGAGCGTGTCGACAACCCGCGTAACTACCTGAAGGTTGGTGACGAGATCGAAGCCAAGATTATCAGCATCGACAAAGACCGCCTCAGCCTCAGTCTCAAGCAAATGAGCGAAGACCCATGGCTCAACGAAGTTAAAGCCTTCAAGAAGGGCGACGTCGTTGAGGGTAAGATCACGCGTATTACGCCATTCGGTGCATTCGTACAGATTAGTCCAAGTGTTGAAGCGCTTGTGCACGTTAGTGAAATGAGTGACGACGAAGGGGTCGACCCAGAGCAGTTGTTCCAGCTTAACGAAAAGAAGCAGTTCAAGGTGCTCGATATTGACACAGAAGGGCGCAAAATTGCCCTGAGCCTCAAGGGCGCAAAATAGTTAACGCGATGTAGATACCACCGCAGAAAGGATTCGACGGACATGCCAGCGACAATCGAAATCGACAACATGATAACCGTCGGAAACCTGGCGGAGAAATTAATGATCCCGGTCAGTAAGCTCATTGGCGAGCTGATGAAGAACGGGGTCATGGCAACGGTTAACGAACAAATTGATTTTGATACTGCTGAGATTATCGTGTCTGAGCTTGGTCTGGATATTACCCTAAAGCCCGCTGTGGCAGAGGAAGATACGGGCGAAGCTCGTCGTAAGCGACAAGTCAGCGACAAAGCAGCGGCAAGACCACCAGTCGTCGCAGTTATGGGTCACGTTGATCACGGCAAAACTAGTCTGCTGGACGCTATACGTACTGCGAACGTCGTCAAGGGCGAGGCGGGTGGCATCACGCAGCACATCTCAGCCTACCAAGTCGAACACAAGGGTCGTCTGATTACTTTCTTAGACACGCCTGGCCACGAAGCTTTCGCAGCTATTCGCGAGCACGGTGCCGATTTGACAGATATGGCCGTGATCGTCGTGGCGGCTGATGACGGCATTAAGCCTCAGACTATCGAAGCAATACGTTTTGCCCGTAAGGCTGGCGTCAAAATCATCGTAGCTATTAACAAAATCGACAAAGAAGGCGCTGATGTTAACCGCGTCAAACAACAACTAGCCGAAAATGATCTGATGGTTGAAGAGTGGGGTGGCGAAACAGTTACCGTGGAAGTCTCTGCCAAAACGGGCGAAGGCATAGAACAGCTCGAGGACATGATCTTACTCCTCGCGGATGTCGAAGAGCTGAAAGCAGACGTTGACGTTCCAGCCTGTGGTTTGATTATTGAGGCGCACGTAGAACAGGGACGTGGACCAGTCGCACATGCTCTCGTAGAGGCAGGCGTGCTCAGAAAAGGTGACTTCGTCGTTGCCGGATCGACTTACGCCAAAGTGCGCAATTTGGAAACGACCCAAGGCAAGGCGATTAACGAGGCACGACCCTCAACACCGGTGGCTATGACTGGTTTCAAGGCCTTGCCTGAATTTGCTGACGAATTTACCGTCGCGACGTCAGAGAAGGCAGCTAGGGCGCAAGCCGAAGCAAACGCCCAGGCCAAGCAAAGTGGCTCTAACCGTCATGGGATGAACAGTTCTGAGCTGATTCGTATGATTAACCGCAATAATGAAGTGCAGGAGCTTAACGTCGTTGTCAAAGCCGACGTCCAGGGGTCGCTGACCTCTGTGATTGATAGCCTCAAAGCCATGGATACCGATGAAGTGGCCGTTCGGGTCGTTGCTTCAGGGGTTGGTCCAATAACCGAAAACGACATTGGCCTAGCTCGTACCAGCGGTGCCATTGTCTACGGCTTTAATACGACCATGCCTGGTAATATTCGTCAGGCTGCCAGTCGTGATAAGGTCAAAGTTCGCCTGTTTAAAATCATATATGAGTTGATTGATGACGCAAAAGCTGAGCTTAGCGAGTTATTGCTTCCACAAGTCGTGACCACCGAACACGGTAGGCTGGTGGTGAAGGGTATTTTCAAAACTACGCGCACCGAGGTGATTTGCGGTGGCGAAGTTACGAAAGGTAAATTGATAGCACCCGCGCTGGTTAATGTATTTCGTGACGACGAGACTATCGCCAGTGAAGTCCAGGTCAGTAACCTAAAGCGTGGCCCGCAAGATGCCAAGGAAGTGCAAGAGGGCGAAATGTGTGGAGTCGACCTAAAGACCGAGAAGCGACTTGAACTCCAGGAAGGCGACAGGCTCGAATTCTTCACCAGGGAAACAGTGGAGCGTAGCCTGTAGGCTGTTACAATAGGGCGTATGGACGACAATAGTCAGTATAACCAGCAGCAGCCACCAATGCAGGGCCCGGGCACACCTCCAAGCCAACCCCCATACCAGCCGCAGA
>JAGQNT010000116.1 GCA_020427965.1 Candidatus Saccharimonadota bacterium
AAAATAGAAAAATTTGCACAGCGCACCGATTTTGATAACGAAGAGGCTCTGCAACGATTGAAAGATATTATGCGCAAAATGGGCATACTGCATGAACTACAACGTCAGGGCATTCAAGCTGATCAAGTTATTAAAATCGGAGCTCACGAACTCAAGTATTGACAAGTTTCATAATCAGTTTATCATAAGCAACTATGTTTTCTCGTCGTAAAAAGCCTGATACCGAAGCTGATCGAACCCAACCGGATGCCGCTGCCAAGGCGGAGCAGGCCGATGTTACTGACATAGCTCGATTACAATCCAGCGTTGAGCAGGTTTGGCTGGCAATCACGGAGGGGCGACTCGCTCCTAGAGGTGTCAGTGTTTGGTCGCAGGGACCCGCAGCGCATCTCAGGCTACCACTAGATAAGGATGCAAAATACGCCTACAGCGAGGTTGTGCTATGGCAGGATCAACAGCTCGTTTGGCAGGTAAAAAACGAACGAGTGACTCCCTCAATGGAAACGACTGCCAGTGTTGCAAAAGTCGATAGGACAATTCGTACGATACCGATTGAAGCTGGTACGCCAACAACACTCGAGAAAGATCAATGTTGGATAACAACATCGGAAGGTCTCGTGCCGGACAAGGTGATCGAGCCGCTGCATCAGACGTCACCACTGACAAGGGGAGAGTGTCAACGCTTGGCTGAGCAGCTGGACGGCTTGTTCGCGATGCCGCAACAAGCCTAACTTAGTATTTTCAAGCGTTGGTGATACACTGCTAAGCTATGAGTGCCAGTTTCTTTTTTTATGACCTGGAGACAAGCGGTTTTAGCCCACAAGCGGCGCGGATTATGCAATTTGCGGGTCAGCGCACCGATCTTAACCTGAAGCCAATCGGTGAGCCTGTTAACGTACTGATCAAAATAACACCGGATATCTTGCCAGATCCGGATGCGATTCTTCTAACTGGCATTACGCCTCAAAAAACCATCCAAGACGGTATTTCTGAAGCTGAGTTTTTAAAACTGTTCTACCAGGAGATAGCACAACCAGATACAACGTTCATGGGCTTCAATTCGATCCGTTTTGATGACGAGTTTATGCGTTATCTGCATTATCGTAACTTCTACGATGCATATGAGTGGCAGTGGAAAAATGGCTCTTCGCGTTGGGATTTACTAGACGTCGTTCGCATGACGCGAGCGCTCAGACCCGATGGTATTGAATGGCCGTTTGCGCCAGATGGCAAACCGGCGAACCGCCTGGAGTACTTGTCGAAGGTTAACAAGCTCAGTCACGATAATGCGCACGATGCCCTGAGTGATGTGCAAGTGACCATTGACCTTGCGAGGCTCATCAAAAACAAACAACCCGACCTTTTTGAGTACCTGCGCACCCATTCTGGCAAAAAGGCTACCAAAGAATTAGTCCTCAAACAAGAACCGTTTGTCTACACGACGGGCCGATACGGTTCGCAATTCCTCAATACGTCAGTGGCGGTTCTGTTAGTGCCGCACCCAGAACAGGACAGTGGTTTGGTGTACGATCTTCGCTTTGACCCTACGGAGTTTTTCGACAAATCACCAGCCCAGTTGGCAGACCACTGGCGATTTAGCAAGGATCCGGCGCACATTGCGTTGCCAGTAAAGACACTCAAATACAACCGTTGCCCAACAGTCGCTCCGCTCGGCGTTTTGAATGATGCGGCCCAAGAACGCATCAATCTAGATCTGGAAACGGTTAAAAAACACCTCAAACTGCTTCGTCAACACCAAGCAAAGTTTGCCAGCCGAGTTATTGCAGCGTTGAAGATACTAGACGACGAACGCTCCAAGACCCAAACTTCTCTGGTAGATGACGAACGAGAAGTCGACACGAAGCTCTACGAAAGTTTTTTCTCTGACGCGGATAAAATATCCATGGCCATGGTCAGGGCAGCCAAACCAACAGAGTTAGGGAGTTTGCAGCTGAAGGGTGATGTGCGTTTACGGCAATTACTGCCGTTATACCACGCCAGAAATTATCCAGACACACTCAACGATACAGAGCGTCGTGACTGGGAGGAATTTTGTAAGTACAAGCTTCAGTCAGGTGAGGGTAGTAGTCGATTGGCCCGTTTTGCCAAGCGATTACAGGAGCTCGACGCTGATCCGGCTACAACTGAGGCACAGCGCTATATCCTGGAAGAACTACAGCTCTATGCCGAGTCAATTATCCAACTAGATTCGACTGATACCGGCGAGTACTAAGACGCAGGGTTACATAGACGAGCGCCAAAACTAATCGGCGTAGATGAAACAAACTGTACCACATGTAGAAAACCACACTGATGATACTCAGGGCAAGCAACCAAGCCCAGAACGTGATTTGAATTGAAGTCCCCGGGACTTGCCCGAGAAGTAAAAAGTCTGCCATAGAAACCTCACCTCGTTTCGTGTAATGGTAATACAAAATTGAAATAAGCGCAAGTAGATTCTATAAAAGCTTATGCTTATCGCGGTGTTCGGAATTGCCGATAGCTAAAAACAAGTAGGCAGAGTGCGAAAAGCCCCGACGCAATCAGTGTGCCGCCGGTTGCCCAACCACCTGGCAGCCACAAACTAGTGGAAAGCGGCCACCAGTCGGGTACATTTGGGTGCAGACCCCAGGCAACGCCCGTCGCCACAATACAGAGCGATATAAAGGCGGAAAAGGCTATCCGAGGCCATGTTTTGACACTCTCGGCCGCCGTTTGCCAGGCAGCTTTGCGTACCGGCTCTAGTCGTCGCTCTGCCCATTCATACTGCGTTGCAAGCAGTGCCATACCTGCAAAAATCAACAGCAGTCCCGGGCCGGGCAGTACCAATGCAGCAATCCCTACGACGATGCAAAGCCAACCCAGACTTTCCAGGACTAGCCGCTTGGCTTTTCGCTTTATGAAATCCATGTTCCACAGTATAGCAATCATTTCGTCATGTTTAGGGGTCGATTTTTTGTTGATTTCAGCGTATAATCGTTTAGCTAATGAGCGACAAAATAATCGTAAAAGGCGCACGCGAGCACAACCTCAGGGATATTGATGTTGAGCTGCCGCGTAATCAACTAGTAGTTATTACCGGCTTATCGGGCTCCGGCAAGTCTTCGTTGGCGTTTGATACGATCTATGCCGAAGGACAGCGACGCTACGTTGAATCCCTTTCTAGCTATGCTCGGCAATTTTTAGGGCTCATGGAAAAACCGGACGTTGATCAGATCGACGGCCTGAGTCCAGCAATTTCGATTGATCAGAAATCAACCAGCCGCAATCCGCGATCAACGGTCGCCACGGTAACCGAAATCTACGACTACCTGCGTCTGTTGTTTGCGCGCGTCGGCGTGCCGCATTGTCCTATTGATGGTCAGGAGGTTGTCCGCCAGACGAATGCCAACATCATCGAGCAGGTTGCTGCCTTGCCCAAGGACGCGCGTCTCATGATCCTGGCGCCAATTGTCGTCGACAAGAAGGGCGCATTCGAACATATCCCGGAACAATTCCAGCGGGCAGGCTTCGCCCGTGTCCGGGTTGATGGCGTGGTCTATGCGTTAGACGAATTTCCTGAACTAGACAAAAAGTTCAAACACACCATTGAAATTGTTGCCGACCGACTCGTCAACAACACCGAAAGCCGCACTCGCCTAGCTCAGTCTGTTGAACAGGCCCTGGAAGCCGCCGAAGGTAGGGTCAATGTACTTGACGCTGACAGCAACGAGACGCACAGCTATTCCCTAATGTATGCCTGCCCAGACCACCCCGACATTTCTATTCCAGAATTAGAACCTAGAACATTCAGCTTCAATAGTCCCCATGGTGCCTGCCCAGTTTGTACAGGCCTGGGTTCTCGGTTAGAGGTAGATCCAGAACTTGTCATTCCTAATGGCCGTCTGACTATTGCCGAAGGGGCCATTCGACCATTCAACCGTTTTCACGCTGACGCCTGGTGGATGAAAAAACTACAGGCTGTGGCCGATCGCTACAACTTCAGCTTGCAGGTCCCGACCGGAGAACTAAGCCAAGAGAACATCGATCGTGTCATGTACGGTACCGGCAACGAAACGTACCGGGTCAGTCTAGGTGGGGGTCGTGTTTTTAATACGACGTACGAGGGCGTCGTGCCCAACCTAGAACGGCGTCACCAGGAAACAGACAGCGATTTTGTACGTCGAGACATCGAAAAGTTCATGCAGGAAAAACCCTGCTACAAGTGCAAAGGACTTCGTCTAAAGCCAGAAGTCTTGGCAATTACAATTGGCAAAGATTCTATCATGGACGTCTGTCAGCTTTCGATCGATGAAGCCCTTCAGTGGGCCAGTGGCCTCAAACTCAATCCTACTCACGAAAAAGTCGCCAAGCTCATCATGAAAGAAATTAACGCCCGACTCCAATTCTTGGTTGACGTTGGTCTCAACTACCTCAACCTACTGCGTTCGGCTACGACATTGTCGGGTGGCGAGGCGCAGCGAATTCGATTGGCTACCCAAATTGGTTCAGGATTGCAGGGCGTGCTCTACGTGTTGGACGAACCGAGTATCGGTTTGCATCAGCGTGACAACGGTCGTCTTATTAACACACTGAAGCACCTCAAAGAACTCGGTAACACCGTAGTCGTCGTTGAGCATGACGAAGACACAATCCGTACTGCCGATTATCTCGTTGACATTGGTCCCGGCGCCGGAATTCACGGTGGCAACATCGTCGCTGCTGGTTCGCCCGATCAAGTTGCCAAAACCCCCGGTAGTATTACCGCCGAGTACTTGTCTGGTAAAAAACACATTCCAACACCGCGCAAACGACGCGCAGGCAATGGGAAATCTCTCGTGATCACTGGTGCGCGCGAAAACAACCTCAAGAACTTGACCGTTCAGATACCGCTTGGCAAATTTGTCGTCGTTAGTGGCGTATCGGGTTCGGGCAAATCCAGTCTCATTAACGATATTTTGAGCAAAGAATTACAGGCGCGTTTGATGCGTGCTAACGCTGTACCGGGCAAGCACGACGATATCGAGGGCATCAAGCAACTCGACAAAGCGATCATTATTGACCAGAGTCCCATTGGCCGGACACCACGCTCGAATCCTGCAACTTACACCGGCCTTTTCACTCCCATCCGCGAACTCTTTGCCAGCGTGCCAGAAGCGAAATTGCGAGGCTACACGGCTGGTCGCTTTAGCTTCAACGTCAAGGGTGGTCGCTGCGAAAACTGCGCAGGTGACGGCATTATCAAGATTGAAATGCACTTCCTGCCGGATGTCTACGTGCCGTGTGAAGTCTGTCACGGCAAGCGTTACAATCGCGAGGCCTTGGATATTCAGTACAAGGGCAAGACCATCAGTGACGTCCTAGAAATGACTTGCGAACAAGCACTCGATTTCTTTAAAAATCAGCCGGCTATTGCTCGTAAACTCCAAACGCTTGTCGATGTCGGTCTCGGCTACATTGGCCTTGGCCAGCCAGCCACAACTTTGTCTGGTGGTGAAGCGCAGCGCATCAAACTATCAACCGAACTCAGTCGGCGTGCCACTGGTCGCACCTTGTATATCCTTGACGAGCCGACGACAGGTCTGCACATGGCCGACGTCGAGAAGTTGCTGCACATGCTGCACGCCCTGGTCGATGCCGGTAACAGTATGGTTGTCATCGAACACAACCTGGACGTGATCAAAAACGCCGACCACGTCATCGACATGGGTCCAGAGGGTGGCAACGCAGGTGGTCAAATTATTGCCGAGGGTACGCCAGAACAAGTAGCTCGGAGTGCCAAAAGCTACACCGGTCAGTTCCTGAAGAAGATGCTCTAATCTTGATTCTTACGACTAAATTTGCGCTTAAAGCTGGCGCGAATTTTAGGGTCTTTGGCCACATGATACAGAGTTGGCAGCAAGAAAATCAGCACAATGCCGATCAGAATTGGCTCGATTAATTTTTCAATTCCAGGAATACGGCTGCCAATAAAGTATCCCGATAGTGTTACGCTGAGCACCCATGCCATGACGCCAATCGCATCATAGAAAACGAACTGTTTGTGGTTCATGTTGCCCGCGCCGGCCGTCACTGGTGCAAATGATCGAACGACAGGGATAAAATGTGCCACCAGCATGGTTTTACTGCCATATTTTTCAAAGAATGACTCCGCCTTCATGATGTAATCATGCCGAAAGATAACGCTATCTTTTTTGAACAATTTTGGGCCAACGTGCTTGCCGATCAAGTAGCCGATATTGTCACCCAAAATAGCGGCCAAAAATATGACCAGTAGTGTGCTATTTAAGTGCAGATTGCCTGCAGCTGATAAAATGCCAGCCGAAAATAACAGTGTGTCACCTGGGAAAAACAGGCCGACCATCATGCCCGACTCAGAGAAGATGATCAGGAATAATATCAGTAGACCACCCGATTCAAGGAGCGAAGTAACGTCAAACATATGCCTCTAAGCGTACAGAGTTTCGGGGATCTCGTCCAGACCAAGCACAACCACTTCATTTTTCACCGAAAAACTGTTATACTGTAATGCAAATCCGGACAGTCGTCCGATAAGGAGTAAATAGATGACCCAAGACAAGATATCTTTGACTTTGACGCCGCGAGAAATCACTGGCAAGCAAGTCAAACAACTACGCCGCGACGGTTTGGTTCCGGCTGTTATTCACGACCACGGCAAAGACTCGGTCAACGTTCAGGCTGAATACAACGAGCTTGCCAAGGTATTTCGCCAAGCTGGCAAACACCACCCCGTCAACCTAAAGGCCGGCGACAAGACCTACCTGGCTATTATTAAATCCGCCACATTCGAACCTCGCAAAAACCGCTTGAACCACATTGTGTTTAACGCGGTCAGTGCCAACGAAAAAGTCGAGGCCGAGATCCCGGTTCGTGCTAAGTATGACGAGGGTAACGAAGTCAGCCCAGCTGAACGCAATAGCCTGATTGTACTGAGCAACCTCGAATCGGTTCTTGTGGAGGCTGTTCCGAGCAAGCTGCCCGATTATCTCGAGTACGATGGTGAGAAACTTGTCGAAGTTGGTGATCACGTCACGGTCGGTGACCTGATTATCCCAGAGGGTGTAGAAATCAAGGTCGAGCCGGGCAACTCAGTTGCGACCGTCTACGAGCCAAGCGCTATCGCAGCCGCTAACGATGACGCGGGTGGTGACGAAGAAGCATCCGTTGAAGACGTTGAGTCAGAGCAGGGCGAGGGTGAGGCTACTGACGAATCGGCTGGCGAAAAAAGCGAAGATTCAAAAGAATAATTTTACGAGCCTAAGCTTAAATTAAAACTATCCAGGCGGAAAGTGCCTGGATAGTTTCATTACATGGAAATCCGCTTTAAATCCGCTTTAAAGCGGATTTAAAGACTCAAAGCCAAAAATAACAGAGGAAAAACTATTCTCTGACACTAGGACTACCGCCGAACCATCACATAACCACGCCCGAAAATCTATAGACACGCACCGAACTGCGTGACATCCCAACCGCCTGTATACGGGTCACTGGTGTCACCTATCTTTTGAACCGTAAAGTTATATTGACCATAATCGTTCTGATATATCGCCGTTCCAGTGGCTTGTATTTGGCCAAAACTATGCAAATATACATCAACATTTGTCCCGGCAGGTACGTCAGTGATACTGGTAGCTACGGCATTGGCTATGGCGGTTTCATTTTGCGAATTGATATTGAGTTTGTCATTGTCTGTTTTCTGTAGACAGACAGTTTTATCGTCTGTGACCGCTAGGTTATTCAACTTTGTTGGTGTATATTTTTCATTTTGGCTCAACGCTACACTCACACTGATTCCGACAAATAGCACGACAAAGATGGCCAAAATTGCTAAGTTACGGCTCCCAAGTTTCCTAAGTGTATCTTTCATACTTTTATCCCCCAAAACTATTACGTGTTCTTTGATTACAAATAGAGGCAGTTCGCCCCAAGTCCTAAGCCATATGACACTTCGCCTTGTTTTATTAGATTCATCTGAAACCATATCTTGCAGTGTCAGTAGCATTTCGTCACTAAATCGTTGTCGAAATGCTTTTGGATATAGACTCAATGATCTGCGATAGAGTCGGAACGCATTAGATTGTCCTGAAGTTTGGCTTGGCATTGTGCAATGCATTCCTCTGTCTCGCTAAGTTGACCGCGTTTTCATAGTATTCTAATTCTTCAGATAAGACTTTATGACCATTTTCAGAAAGTTTGTAGTATCTTCGCTTTGGCTCTTTGTCGTTCGCCACCTCTACGATCAGCCCCTGCTTCAGTAGTTGTTTGATACTGGTATATAAAGCACCCGGGCCAACTTGAACTTTGCCGTTACTATCTGCCTCAATTTGTTTAATAATTTCGTAACCATGTCGTTGCTTCAGGCTTAATGCCAGAAGGATGCTAAAAGCGACTCTTGGTAGTTGATTGTAATGTTTCATAATAAAAATATATATCTAAGTCAGATGTATGTCAAACTTAGATATACATTAGTGTTAATCACTCCTGAGCCAATGTTTCAGCAACTTGATTGGCCTGGTACCGTCTTTGGTCCGAAGTCCAGGTTAGTCTTCGATGAAACCGCCGCTCTGCCTGGCCCACAGCTTAGCGTACGCACCCTTTTTGCGGAGCAATTGTTGGTGCGAGCCTTCCTCGATGATACGTCCATCATCCATGACCACTATGCGGTCCATGTGTTGAATGGTGCTCAGACGGTGCGCGATGACAATCGCGGTTTTGCCCTCCATCAATTTCCAAAGGGCATCCTGGATCAGTGCCTCACTTTCACTGTCAAGTGATGAGGTTGCTTCGTCTAGTACCAGAATCGGAGCATCTTTGATCATCGCCCTGGCAATCGCCACTCGTTGCCGTTGACCACCCGACAATTTGACGCCACGCTCACCAACCAGTGTGTCGTAGCCCTGAGGCAATAAGTCAATGAACTCGGCGGCATGGGCCTGCTCTGCGGCTCGTTGCACCGCTTTGTCACTGGCCGAAGGATCGCCGTAACCAATGTTCTCACGAATGGAGCGGTGAAACAGCAGGGGCTCCTGCGGAACATAGGTTATAGCCTTATGCAGATCGGCCTGTGCGATTTTGGCGATATTCTGACCACTAATAGTAACAGTACCGCCGTCGATGTCCGAAAATCGTAGGAGCAGGCGCGTAAAGGTGGATTTACCCGAGCCGGAATGACCGACCAGACCTACTTTTTCTCCATCGGCAATGTGTAAGTTCAGGTTTTCAAAAATGGCATCGTCGGCTCCTGAATGGGTGAAAGTCACATTATTGAACGAGATAGTACCGTTTTTGAGTCGACTCTTTTCGGGCTTGGCCGGATCTTGTACCTGGGGCACAATGTCCAAAATACTCACCATGTCGCTCGCATCACCAATCGCGCGGTTGTAGGTGCGGAGTGCGTTGTTACTAAAGCTAAACAGTTGGTTTACGATCGTGCTGGTATAGCTAAAGATTAGGAAAGCCGTGGCAATATCTGCCCCATGCGAGACCACAGCCAGCACGGCAATAATCAAAGCAATAGCCTCTAAAACTCCAGTCGTTGAACTAAAATAGGCCATTTGACGCTGCGAACGGCGCCCCAAAGTTAGTAGCCGGTCATGTGTCTCGTCGGTTGATTTAGCAAAGCGACGCTTTTCCTCTGGTTCACGCGCGAAGCTTTTAATGGCCATGACATTTGTCAGGGCATCAGCCAATACACCAGTCTGGGCGCTCTCGGCGGTGGCGTGCTTAGCGCTCAGGCGCCGAGTTGGGCGTGTTACAAAGAAGGTGCTGGCAATGTACAGCAAAGTAAATACCAGCAGTAGCACTGAATACAGCGGTGCCCGAGGTAGCATAATGGCAATTGTAAAGACGATACCCCATATCAGCGGTATGACCATAAACATAGAAGTATCAGCGATACGAATATAGGCTCCGAGGAGTTTAGAATTTTGTGACACGAGCGAGCCCACAAAACTATTGGCGTGAAAGTTGGCACTCTGCCGCGTCAAGTGAGCAAATACACGCTGGGCCATAGAACGGAGAACATTTGCCTCTAGTCGCCAGGCAAAAAAGTCAACCAATCGCCAGAGTAGTCCGCCACAAACCATCAAAATAGCGTAGCCGACCAGTAGCCAGCCAAAGGCATCCCAAACTTGCCCGGTCACGAAGTCGTGTTGGCTAAGGCGCTTTAATACAACCGCCAGTATCAGTGGTGGTAAATAGCTGTTGACGAACACCGTCACCGGAATAAAAGCCATTATTGGCACAACATACCGTGGGTACTCCCAGGCATGACGCCAGTAAAAACCGAAAATCTTTAACGTTTTGTTCATATGCGACTGCCTCCTGCAGCGCTTAGTCTAGTATTGAAAAGTTTTTGTGAGTGAAGTTAGCGCGCCGGGTAGACGACACAGTCTGCACTGCCATACGTTTGAACCATTTTTTGCCGCCTCCGGTTAATAGTCTCGGTGAGACTCGTTGCTAATAGATAATTCATATCTTATACTTGTGTAGTAAAGAATGCAACTATTACGTCTCTGAATATGGAAGGCTACAACCCAAATCGTCGCGAAACAACACCCGATAATGAATCGGAGTCTTCGAAGGAGACCAATACCAAAAAGAAAAAACGTCTCGGTGAGTCAATTACTCAACACGAAGCCGTAACCGACCAGCAGGCTGACAAAAAAGAATCGGTAGCCGAGAAAAGCAAAGCCATGTGGGAGCGTCTCTTGAAGGCCGACGAAAGGTCGACCGTGTCCGAGTCGCCGGAAACCGACGCCCACGAGCACATCGAAGAGGCTGAGGAAGCTGGCGAAGCGCTCGAGACGCTGTCTAGCGAAGAAGAGATTGAGGCTGAACTTTTCCTGACAGAGGGCCGACTCGAGGAATTATACGCCGGACAGGGCCACGATACTGATCCGGAGGATGCAGCTGTCCGACAGGCGAGCATTGATTTTTTGGAAAACCGCCGCTACGACATTCTTGATAAAATGCCACCAGTTGAGCTTGAAGATGACGCATTTGCAGAGCAGCCACAAGACGTAGATGAGGATGTGCCTGTCAGCGTTGGTGGTGCCGCAACACCTCCGGGCGGCGGCCATTCTGGGGGCGCGTCAACCGGTTCTGGTGGCTCACTGCCGCCACGCTTGCCACATTCCCCACCACGTCGCGGCACGCCACCGCACGGGCCGAGCGGGCCTGGTTTTCGGACGGCACCAAACTTCAATTTTGCCCCAAAACAAGAGGCCTATCAGCCGGACTATCGCACCAATCCTAATGCGACTTATCTCTTAGTCGGCGGATTAGTCGGGTATTTTATTGGCCGCCGCCGCGGTCGTATCAAGACCGAAAAACGTATGAAAATCGTCCAAGACAAGTTAGAAAAACAAATCGAAGCAAAGCAGCGCGAAATTGTCACCAAGGAGATGGAGATACAGCGCAAAACTCGCGAGAATTATCAATTGCACTTCGAAAAAACTCAACAAGAAACCAAAACTGACAAACCACTCGCCCCCCAACCAGAGGTGGTACCAAGGATGCCCGAGCTGAAGCGCCAATCTATTTCGGAAATGCCCGTCTCTAGTGGCCTAGAAAGAGGTCCAAAGACAGTCGAGTTGGCTGACAAAGATTTGATCGCAATGAGCGAAAAGGTCAAAGTAGGTGAGACAAATCTAAAGCAGATCTATGAAGCAAAGTTGGTAACAGAAGCCGGCCTCAAGCGTCTGGTGAGCGAACACTTGGCTGGTAACGATATTCGTCGAGCTTTGGCCCGTGAATTCTTGGCCAAAGAGCTCAGCTACGAACGCGACCCTCGCCTGCGCGATGCAGTCTCGGTCGAAAAAGAATCAACCCCGAAAGCGGCTGGCCTGGCGCCAACCGACCTCGTCGAGCAACAGCAAATGCAGGCCCAAGCGACGCCTATGCCAACTTCAGTCAGACCGGATACTCCGACGCAACCAGCGCCACCCTCAACGACAGCCGTGTCGACGGGGCTGCTGATTGCATTAACCATTTTGGCAATTGGCTTGGCGGTTTACGCGGTTGTCTTAGGGCTCAGTCGGTAGGTATACTGAACACTTATGCAGAAAATCATCCTATTCTACAAGTTTTATCCGCTGCAAGATCCGCAGACTACCATGTTGTGGCAAAAGACTCTGGCTGACAGCCTGGGCCTGAAAGGTCGTGTCCTCATTAGCAAACACGGTATTAACGGTACGCTCGGTGGTGACATGGAAAAGCTCAAGCAATACGTACGGGCAACCAAACAGTTTGCAGGCTTCAAGAACACTGTGTTCAAGTGGAGTGAGGCAACGGGCGAGGAATTTCCAAAACTGAGCGTCAAAGTACGTGATGAAATTGTCAGTTTTGGGGCTGGCGACGAACTGCAAGTCGATCAAACAGGGGTGGTTGGTGGTGGTAAGCATTTAAAACCCACAGAGGTGAATGAATTAGTCAACAGATACGGCGATGACGTTGTCTTTTTTGACGGTAGAAACGCCTACGAGGCCGCTGTGGGCCGTTTTAAAAACGCAGTCGTACCTGACACCAGAACGAGCAAAGACTTTATTAGGGAGCTCGACAGTGGCCGCTACGACGATTTGAAGGACAAAAAGGTCGTTACTTACTGCACGGGTGGTATCAGATGCGAAATTCTGACACCGCTGATGAAAAATCGTGGATTCAAAGAAGTCTACCAGATGGACGGTGGTATTGTGAAATACGGTGAAAAATACGGAGATAAGGGTCTATGGGAGGGCTCGCTGTATGTGTTTGACGGTCGCATGGGGATGAAATTCTCTGGCGATGGTAAAGATATTGGTACATGCATCCATTGCGGCGATATGACGAGTAACTATGAAAATTGCGCCAACAAAGCGTGTAATGATCTGGTGCTGATCTGCGATACCTGTACCGCTACCAGCGACAATCTATTTCATACGGCCAAGTGTCATCAGATCGCAACTATTGCAAAACAAGCATAAGTATGATACAATAGTATCCTATGGACTCAGATACCACATTACATTTTCCTGATCATTACGCGCTGCCCGTTACGCCCGCCCTGGCAGAGTCAGACCTAGTGGCGCCTAGTAGGGTTTTTGGGGCAGCAGAACGTGCGGTATTACATGATCCCTCGATTGGCTTACCGAGGGATCCCGAAGCTGATCGAGGCCCTGCGCTGGATAGGCCGCATCGTAGTGAAGCTGAAGTGATGGCGACATTGGCGCTACGGAACATTTTTCCTGACTTTGCGCGGCACAAGGCTGTCGTGGCTCAGCGAATAGTTATGGCTCGTCGCACGCATCCTAGCGTGTCACAACGCCGCGCCGCGTCGTAGTTGTTGCTGGCTTCAGATACCTCCTGGGCATAATCTATTTGAGCACAAAATAGCGAGCGCAGTATAAATAGTAATCGCAATAAACCCTTCAGTAACACTTGTCAAAAATCATCAGAGGTTATAATAGGGGTGATGACAGAGCAGGTAGTCAAGAAGTTACAAGCATTGCCCAAAGACCCTGGTGTTTACTTTCACAAAAACGCCGCCGGGGAGATTATTTATGTGGGCAAGGCCGCTCGTCTCAATAACCGAGTTCGACAGTATTTTCAAAAGTCGCGCGCCCGCGATCCCAAAACCGAGGCATTAGTAGCCGAAATCGCCGACATTGACTGGATGGTGGTAGACAGTGAAATCGAAGCCCTGTTTCTAGAAGCTGAGATGATCCGCCGCTACATGCCGCGCTACAACATATTACTGCGCGACGACAAGTCGATGAGCTATATTCGCATTGATTATGACAGTGACTATCCAACCGTCACGACGACTCGTCGGCCGCTGGATGACGGTGCCCGCTATTTTGGCCCATATCTGAGTGCGCTCAGTGTCCGCACGGCGCTAAAAGCACTGCGTAAAGTCTTTCCGTTTGCCACCAAACGGCAGCCCAGCCAAAAACGCGAGACCTTGCACTATCACCTGGGGTTAGATCCAGGCCTAGAGGGTGGCAAGACCAGCCTGGAGGATTACCGCGCCAATTTACGCAAACTCATGATGGTCATCGAAGGTAAGCGGACGGCAATTATCAAAGAAATCGAGCGCGACATGAAACGCGTCGCCAAGAACCAGGATTTTGAACAGGCTGCCAAGCTACGCAATCAGCTATTTGCGCTACAAAATCTTGGTCGGCAAGTCATTTTTAGTGACAAAGAGTTTTTGGACATCAGCAAAGACCACGCACTGTCAGAGCTGGTCGAATTACTCTCGCTTGACAAGTACCCGCAACGAATCGAAGGTTACGACATATCACACATGTCCGGCACCGACGTGGTGGCCAGTATGGTTGTGTTTACAAACGGTGTCAGTAACAAGGGTGAGTACCGCAAGTTCAAGACCAAAAAAGACCATAACAACGACTTCTACAACATGAACGAAACACTCAGGCGACGCTTGAGTGAAAAGAATATCAAGGCTTGGGGAAAGCCAAATCTTGTCCTGATTGATGGCGGTAAGGGACAGCTGGATGCCGCCCTTCGGGCGCGTGACGAGCAGGGGCAAGACACGATTCCTTTTGTTGGCTTGGCCAAGCGCGAAGAACAGATTGTCATTTCCAAAGATCGTAGCAACGTTGTGCTTAACGAGAGCGTCCTGCACAAACTCGGTGGTTTCGCCACCGAAACCGATGATTTTGTGTTGGTCAATGTGCCGCATAGCACTAATCTGATCAAACTCCTACAACGTATCCGTGACGAAAGCCACCGTTTTGCGGTCAGCTACCACAGCGTGCTCAAAACAAAACGGCAGACCGCCAGCTACCTGGACGATATTCCCACCATTGGTCCTTCGACCAAAAAGAAGTTACTTAAAACATTCGGGAGTGTTACGGGCGTCCTACAGGCACGTCACCAGGACATCGAAAAAGTCGTTGGCACCAAGAAGGCGACCATACTCAAACAGTACTTGCGACCGCTCAAAAAAGAACTCAAACAGTAGTCGTCAACAGATGTGGCTGAACGTCACGTGCCCTGTTATACTGATTCGTAATGTCTGACAGTCTATTTTCGAGTGATTTTTTTGTCGCGAACCGCAAAGCCCTTCAACAACGAACCCAGGCTGGCGTGCCAATTGTCGTGACTGCTAATGGCCTGATGCAGCGCGGTGCCGACAGTACCTACGCGTTTTCACAGGATGCCAGTTTTTGGTATCTGACTGGCCTCGACGAGCCCGACGTGACACTGGTGATGGCGGGTGACGACGAATTTTTGATTGTGCCGATTCGCGAAGCCAATCGCGAGACGTTTGATGGTTCCATTGACACGCAAGCCTTGGCTGATCGCTCGGGCGTTGCCAAGGTGGTAGACGAGGTTACTGGCTGGAAACGCCTGGACACTATCCTGGCGAAACACGGCAAAGTTGCCACGCCCGCTGCTGCGCCTCAGTACATCCAGGTCCACGGCATGTATGCCAACCCAGCTCGCGCACGCCTCATCGATCGCATTCAGCAGCACGTTGATGAAACCAGTATCATCGATATTCGTACGGATCTGGCGCAAATGCGCATGATCAAACAACCTGTCGAACTCAAAGCTTTGCAAACAGCCATCGACATTACCTCAGAAACACTTAACAATCTGTTGACGAAAGATAATATCAAAACATACCACAGGGAATACGAGCTAGAGGCCGACATTTTTCGTGGTTTTAGAAGTCGGGGTGCATCTGGTCATAGTTTTGAGCCAATCGTAGCTGCCGGGAAGTCAGCCTGCACACTGCACAATGTATCGAATAATGCCCAACTCACCAGTGGCGAACTATTGGTATGTGACGTTGGTGCCGAATACGAACACTATGCGGCGGACATCACCAGGACGGTTCCTATTGGTACGCCAACCGCTCGCCAAAAGGCCGTCTACCAGGCAGTTGCCGAGGTGCAGCAGTTTGCACTAACACTACTCAAACCCGGCGCCAAATTGAACGATTTTGAAGACAAAGTTGCCAAGCGCATGGGCGTCCAGCTCAAAAGCCTGGGGCTTATCAAAAAGGCTACTAAAGAAACCGTGCGTGAGTTTTTCCCGCATGCAACCTCGCATTTCTTAGGGCTCAATGTCCACGATGTCGGTGATTACACCAAGCCGCTGCAACCCGGTGTCGTCATCACCTGCGAGCCTGGCATTTACATCAAAAACGAAGCCATCGGCGTACGCATCGAAGATGACGTGCTGATAACCGAGACGGGCCACAAAGTGCTGTCGGCCAGTTGCCGCAAAGGCCTCTCATAACGTATAGTAATAACAGATGAAGAGTCCCGCATCTCGTTTTTTGATACGTTGGTTCGTATCAAGCCTCGGCCTATGGATTGCCGCCGGTTTTTTGCGTAGTAGCATCAACTACGGTGACAGCGTGTGGGCGATCGTGATCGCTGGGCTTGTCTTGGCGCTGATCAATATGGTCATTAAGCCAGTGTTGGTAATTTTCTCGCTGCCGGCTATCGTGATTACGCTCGGGTTGTTTATGGTAGTTATCAACGGCTTAACGGTCTATCTGGCGAGCATTCTCTACAGTCCGCTAGAGATCAGTAGCTTTTGGGCGGCAATAGTTGCGGGAATGATTATCGGCCTAGTAAACTATCTAGTAACGGCAATTTTGGAGGACGTTTCATGAGCATTTGGAATTACATTACACTTGGCAGTGCAGCACTGATGATTTTTTTGATTTTGATTCAGACGCGTGGTGCCTCGATTGGCGCGGGCATTGGTGGCTCGGCAGAGGTTAACACGACCCGTCGCGGTACAGACAAAACGATTTTTCAGATCACCATTATCACCGCAGTCGTGTTCTCGCTGTCGTTGATACTTGGGATCGTCTTATAAATAACAGGGGTGGATCCACTGTATGCTGCATAAATTAAAACTCGGTTTTCGGCGCAAGTGGCGAGCCCAAAAACAACAAGTTGGTGACGTCGCTGAGTTGTCTAGCGACGGTTTTGAGCGATATTTTATACAGCGACTACACAAATTTGGCAAGGTGTGGCGGCCGGTTATTGGCTGGCTCGTATTGATGGTGCTGGTCATTGGCTGTTTGTTGGCGCAGAACCAGGCATTGAGCGCGTATTACCAAACACGGCAACCAATCCCTGGCGGTGTCTATACGGTCGGTATCCAAGGGTCGTTTAGTAACGCCAACCCCGTGTACGCCACCAATGACGTCGATAAGACTGTCTCGCGTCTGTTGTTTTCGGGCTTATTCAAGTACGACAATCACAACAAACTAGTTGGTGATCTGGCGAAATCTTGGGAAATTGACGACACGGGCAAGGTCTATACCGTAACCTTGCGTAACAACCTGAGGTGGCATGACGGGCAACCGTTAACGGCACAGGACGTCGTGTTTACCTATGATGTTATCCAAAGCCCTGATGCGGAGTCGCCGCTGCGCAACAACTGGGCTGGCATCACTGTCGAGGCGGTTGATGAGCATACGGTGAAATTCACGTTACCCAACCCGCTCAGCTCGTTTATCTACGGTGTTACCAACGGAATTATTCCGAAGCATCTGTTGTCAAAAGTTCCGATGGAAGGCATGCGGTCGGTGGCGTTTAACACGCAGTCACCGGTTGGCAGTGGACCATTCATGTGGAAGGGTATCGATGTGGGCGATGGCACACCCGACCATGCACAGGAGTCGATTGGCTTGGTTGGGTTTCCGGATTTTTGGGCTGGTGCGCCCAAACTAAAGTCGTTCGTGGTACGTGGTTTTACGAGCCGCGCCGATATGATTAATGCCTACAACCAACAAGAGTTGACGGCCATTTCTGGTTTGCCAAATCTACCGGCCAGTATCAAGCCTGATGACAGCGTCGTGACCAGTATGCCGTTGACGGCTGAGACCATGGTCTTTTTCCGTACCAGCGCCACGCCTCTCAATGACAAAACGGTTCGTAACGCGCTGGTGTCCGCTGCCAATCCGGCTGATATTATCAAGGCTTTGCCATACGGTGTTTCGCCCGCTAGGGAGCCCATTCTCAAGGGTCAACTTGGCTACGATCCACGCTACATTCAACGTACCAACCACCTAGCCGAAGCTGCCAAGTCACTCGACAAAGCGGGTTGGGAAATTAATGCCAACGGTATTCGTGCCAAAAAGGGTGTCCAGCTAGAATTTTCGCTGATGATATCCAATACGCCAGAGTATCGGTTGGTGGCCAGTAAGCTACAAAAACAATGGCTAGCTTTGGGTGCAAGGGTGAATATCGACATAGAGCCAACGCAAAACTTCCGTGAAAACTTATCGAACCACCAATACGGTGCGGTGTTGTACGGCATTGCCATCGGGGCAGATCCAGACGTGTTTGTGTATTGGCACAGCTCACAAGCGGATATTCGGTCAGTTAATCGTTTGAATTTGTCAGAGTACAAGTCAAAGGTTGCCGATGAGGCCCTAGAAGCGGGGCGCACGCGTATCGAGCCCGCTATCCGGATCATTAAGTACCAGGCGTTTCTCAAACAGTGGGAAGCCGACGCGCCAGCCTTGGCACTGTACCAGCCGCGCTATCTGTATGTGAGTCACAAGAAGATCTACGGGCTAGAAGAGCATGTTATCAACGAGCCGGCAGATCGCCTGTATAGCGCTAACAATTGGATGATCCGCACGGCGCGTGTAACCAATCAGTAACAGAGTTGATGATGAAAAGCGGATTTAAATCCGCTTTAAATCCGCTTTTCAAAACATAAGTATTGCAGATGATACAATATATGATATGAACAGCGTAAATCTAGACAGGCTACGAGATTTTTTGATAAAAGCTAATATGCCACACGCCACAGGCACAGCGGACATCAAGAAAGAAGGTGATGGGTCGCGGACAATCTCGTTTAGTGACGGGGACTATCGGATGGACGATAACTTCTTTGGCGGCGAACCGTATGGCGGCCGGTTGGTGATATTTCACAAAGAGAAGCCAATTTTCATCGAAGTTTACTACGGCTGGGTGCACAATACTGAACGTCCCGTTGATGAGGTGTATGATTTCTTGCGTGAGGCGCTACAGTACCCTGATGAGAGCATGCCGTATCGTGGTCCGGCTGAGTACACTAAAGGGAGTTTGACTTATCGTTGTTCGGTCAACGGGGACATGGCCAATCACTATCTGGAAGAGTCAATTTTTGAAGGAGATACAAAAATTTACAGCGGTATTGTAATCGGTGGCTTAGTTGATCAAAACGCCCGTGATGCCATGTAACAAAAAATAGCCAGACAGTTAATCTGGCTACTTATTTTTGGTGCGCGAGAGAGGACTTGAACCTCCACGTCATTGCTGACACTAGTACCTGAAACTAGCGCGTCTACCAATTCCGCCACTCGCGCGTATCGTAAAACAACAGAGGTAATTGTACAGAAATACGCATCTACTAGCAATAGAGAATATACTAAAGGTATGGATCGCTTTACTGATAGACAAAAATCATATGCCGGCTACGTCGGGCTTTGGATCTTGGCGGCTGTGTCGGTTTATGCGTTTAGCCGGGCATCGTCACGGGTGGATGCGGCATATGCAGCCAAATGGGTAATTGTTATGGTAATCTCGGCCATCCTAGGAACGATAAGCCTGGTGTGCGCCCGTTATTACAAAACAAAAGCTGCTAACGCTGACGTCGTCACTCAGGTAGGAACGGAAACTTTGGCGAATACTGCCAAACAGGGCCCTGTGCCAACCGTCGTAACGCCGCCACCCGTGGATTCTGATCGTAAAAATCCATAGTAAACACGAGCGGTATGCTATCATTATTTCTAGATGTTACAGCTGATGACCCAGGGGGAGTGAAACGGTGAGTAAAATTGGCCATTATCTGCAGGAACACATAATGGGTGAGGTTATTAGTGCCACTGATGCGCGGCGCCATTTTGCAACCGACGCTAGTATTTTTAGTATGGCTCCAGCCCTGATTGTGTACCCACAGAACGAAAATGATGTTCGTAAAGTGGCTCGTTTTTCATGGCAACTGGCAGAGCGCAACCGAATTGTACCCATCACGGCACGTGGGAGTGGTACGGACCAGGCTGGTGCGGCTATTGGCAACGGCCTGATGATGGTGTTTCCCGCACACATGAACCGGATTGTCGAACTCGATGCCAAGACTGGTCATGCAACAGTTGAGCCGGGCATCAACTACGGCAAATTACAGCAAACGCTGATGACGCACGGGCGCTTCTTGCCACCATATCCCGCCTCGTTGGAATATTCGACAGTTGGCGGAGCGGTTGCCAACAACGCCTCGGGCGAAAAAAGCGTCAAGTACGGCGATACACGCTCATTTGTCAGGGGTTTACGGGTGGTGTTGGCCAATGGCGAAGTTATTACAACTCATCGATTGAGTAAACGAGAAGTCAATAAGAAACTTGGCCTTGCCACATTTGAGGGCGAAATTTATCGATCTCTCGATACGCTCATCGAAGAAAATCAGCAAGTCATCGCTGCCAGTGAGCTGCAGGTCAGCAAAAACAGCGCCGGTTACGATCTGCTAGACGTCAAACGTAAGGATGGCTCCATTGATCTCACACCATTGTTTGTCGGTAGCCAGGGCACGCTTGGGGTGATAACAGAGATAACGCTGGAAACTGAATCCCACGAACCGCAAACGACACTGTTGATTGCGGCCATGGATAGTGTCCAGCAGCTACAGACCGCTGTACTGGAGCTTCGTAAGCTGTCCGAGACACCGAGTGCGATCGAGCTGATTGATGGCAATTTGATAACTACGGTGCGTGCTTCACACCCCAATTTGCTGAAAAATGTTATCGACAAGCCTTATCCTAAATTTGTGCTCTTGGTTGAGTTTGATGGCAAGGAGAGTGCCCAAAAGAAAGGTGCCAAGGCGGCTCGCAAGCTTTTTGACAAGCACGCCTCTAGCTACCGCCAGGAACATGACCTGGAGAAACAAAGTGAGCTATGGAAGATTCGTCACTTATCAGGAGTGCTGGCTGCTCATCACGAGGGTGGCAAAAAAGCTTTGCCCATTATCGAAGACAGTGTCGTGCCGGCCAACAAGCTGGGCGAGCTACTCCAGGCGACATACGACATGTTTGCCCGCTACAAGCTGCCTGTTGCAGTGTGGGGGCATGCTGGTGACGGCAACTTGCACCTACAGCCGTATCTGGATCTGAGCCAAATCGGCGATCGTCAGAAGGCATTCAAACTGATGGACGACTATTACCGCATGGTGATTAGTCTGGGCGGCAGCACGAGTGGCCAGGGCAATGACGGTCGGTTGCGCGCACCATACCTCAAAGAGTTGTACGGCAACGAAATGTACGCCGTATTCCAGAAGTTAAAGCGCATTTTTGATCCGTATGGAACACTGAACCCTGGGGTAAAGGTTGATGTCACCACCGAAGACATCAAACCACTAGTTCGCAACGAGTTTACGGTCGA
>JAGQNT010000117.1 GCA_020427965.1 Candidatus Saccharimonadota bacterium
AGCTTGCGCTTGAATTGGTAAGAAGTGAATCCATGTTTGGCCGTTCATGGTTAGTTCTTCTGGAGCGCAGCACAGGTCGGATCCAGAATATACCGATACCTTCAGCGTTGCTTTCGGACTATGCCTGGGCCCCCAACAGCCACCAACTGTTCGTGATTGGCAGAGACCAGGTCGCGCCACGAGAGTGGGTGTCCACAGTCTACTTTTTGGATACGCTTACGGGTGATTATCGCATCATCGATTCACTCTCTGGTCTGGCTTTAGGCGGGTACCGGGGCTACGGTACAGCCTGGTCAGCGGATGGACGTAGGCTGCTGTACCGCTGCCGCCTTGCCACTATGCCAAGAGATGTCTTTGGTGTTTGCGAATCAACTGTCATGATTGGGGACGTACAATGAACAAGCTTCAGCGATTTACTCGTATTCTAGTAGGCGTTAGTTTCAGCATTCTGAGTTTTCTGTTCGCCCCATTCTTTGGTGTGCAACCGATACAAGCGCAGAGCTATACACCGCCATCTCATAGGCCATTTCAAAAAAATAACTATCCAGACAGAGTAGTAAGATGGGGGCGAATGAGCACGAAGTACTTTTCTAAACCAGGTAGGCGTTCAAAGCGCCGTTCAAGAAAAGTCATGGCTTTTTGCGAAAGGCGAACACCTTTGTGGTAAAGCTGATGAATCATGGTAATAACCGGGTGTTGTTGGTTCCAAGTCATGGTTTGGGCAAAGTGAAGCACCGTCTCGACTGAGTCGAGCAAATCGCCGTTCCAATGCTGTTCAAGGACGCCCCAGAAACGTTCAACGGGGTTGTACTTGCTGTGGTAAGGGGGATAGTAAACCAGTTGGACGGTGAGTTGGAGCAGGTCAGCAAGTTGGACCATGCGCTGCATGAATTGTGTGCGTCGGCTATGGTTTTCTGGCCCATTGTCTTGGAGGAGCATGAGCGTTTTTACCTGCGGGAAGTCGGCGGCGATTTGGCTCCAGCAGTCGAGTAAGCAATCGGCAATGAAATCGCTCGTGACACGACTACGGGTGAAATAGAGAAAGGCTCGATCATGATCGGGTAACAAGATGCAGTAAGGGGTGACCTTGTCCTCGGGTTGAAAGTCGTGATCAGCCGCTTTGATAAGTAGACGATTCTTGCCACCGCGGTCATATTCACCGATGAGCACCGTCGCTTTGGCATCCATTGAAAGGCGCAAAACGGTCTTGTCGGCTTGCACACGCAACCGTATCTG
>JAGQNT010000118.1 GCA_020427965.1 Candidatus Saccharimonadota bacterium
CAATAACCGTGCCGTATGGATCGAGCAGCCATACCTGGCCACCACTGTTGTTGATGGCTAGATTGGTCTGTTTTGAGTAAAACGCCTTGAAGGCCTTTCCTGCCATTGTGGTACCCTTTGGCAGTTCGTAATTGTGACGTGTCCCAGAAGTCATGGAGCCTACTTGTAGTACAAAACCACTCAGGTCAAATGTCTTAGCGTTTGGATTGTAAAGCTCAATAAACTCATCGTCGGCATCAGTTTTTGGTGATGCTGGATTTGGTAAAATCTCGCTCATTTGAGGCGATTTTAATCCCTTGTCGGCCGCAGGCAGTGACTTACCCGTTCCGCCACTAGAAGTTGTCGCCAAGCTAACGATTGTACCCGGCACTACACTACTCGCCTGGGGCCACACGATTTTCTGCGTGGAACTTGTACTGGGGTCAGTTGCTGCGACCGTAATCACTAGGCTACAAGCATCGTAGTCGCCAACTTGCCATGCGGTTACATCGTCAGCCTTGTACCACACAGGGACCACGAGTCCTTTTTCACCACGTAGATCGATGTTATCGTTCGTCGTGCCACTGGCAGACGGCTTACTCCAGTTGACCTGGTCAACAGTGGTAAATGTCGAGGTAGCGCCGTTATTTTGAAGATACCGTAACACTATGGTGCCCTTTGAGTCACTCAAACTACTGAAATCCAGTCCACTTACCACGCTGGCATCACATGTGTCTGTGGCATCATTTGTCAAAACTATGGCCTCGCTTGGGTTAAGTACGCCCGAGGGCAGTTGCTGACTCGGCACAATGCTTGTCGCCTGATCGTTACTGGCATAACCTAGCCAGTAGTCGCTGAGCTGTATTGGGTCGCTACCATTATTCTGCAACACCACAAATTCGGTATCAGTTATTTTGAGTTCGCGAAAACGTAAACCCATCGACTGATCGGCTCTACCAAGTTGTGGCTGCAGGCTTAGTAGCAGGGCAAAACTTATTACTAAATATCCCACCCTCAGGGTTGATCTGAGGTATTTCATAATTGCCGCACACTATACGCCCCTTGAATCAGCCTGCAAGCATAGGCATAATATTTTTACAATTTTACAACAGTATATACTGTAGTTATGTTGCAACTCAGTGATTTTTTAGTGAATCGCCAGGTTTTGAGCCTTCGGGCTGGTAGTCCTGTCGCTATTGCTCAGCAGCCCATAATCAATCCCAACAACCTCACAGTAGAAGGTTTTTACTGTGTTGAACTTGCCGAAAAGAAGCCCCTGATTCTACTCTGTCAAGATATTCGAGAAATTCTTCGTGATGGTTTTGTAGTTGATGACGTCGAACGTCTAGTTGAAACGAACGACCTAGTCCGCCTCAAGGACGTTATTGAGCTCCGTTTTGAATTGATTGGCAAGCCAGTTGTAACGGTTGACAAGGAAAAAGTCGGCAAAATCAGCGATTACGCAGTCGAAACAAACACGATGAGCATTCAAAAATTGTATGCCGCACAATCCATCCTGCGCAATTTTACCGGTGGCAGCCTGAGTATTGACCGAAACCAAGTTCAGGAAATTACGCCACGACGTATCGTCATCAGTGAGCTCCTCAAGGGCACGCCGGCAACAGCGCCAACAGTGGCTTAATCATCCGCCCTTAGAGCAGTCTTGATATCGCCATAACTAAATCCCTGTCTGGCCAAATATTGCATCAATTTTAGAGAGTCTTCTTTGTACTTGGACTGTCGTTGCTTTTTAGCAATGAGAGCCTTGAGCATAGCCAGTTCATCAGTTTCGTCAGCAGCTAACACCCGCTCAATGATGTCACTCGAGATACGTTTTTTTTGTAGCTCCAATGTAAGCTTGCGCGTGGACGCAGACCTCAGCAAACGCCGGTCACGCACAAACTGCTCAGCAAAGCGCTGATCGTTGAGTAAATCGAGACCGGAAAGTTTAGTAATTATCTGTGCGACTAGCGGAGCGGGCGCTTCCTTGCGCCGTAAGTAAAACTCTACTTCCCAAACACTCCTGGGTCGCATCGCAACATACCGTAACGTGCGATTGTACAGCTTGTCTTCTGCAGACAGTTGCTCGTATTGATTGATTTGCTGCCCAGTAAGCTCTTGCCCACTCGTCAAACCAGTGCTCAGTAGGGCTCCCTCGCCCAAGCTAAACGCATACCTGTCGTCCACAAAAATCGAATAGCGGTCGCGCTGTTTTTGTTGCTGAACTATCTTGGTTATTTTCACTATTCTTTGGCGGCTTCGTCAGCGGCGGCCAAGACTTTTTTGGCAACCTCTGTCATCACCTTTGGATTCTCTTGTAAATATGTCTTGGCGGCTTCACGGCCTTGCCCAATTTTTTCACCGTTATAGGCAAACCACGCACCTGATTTCTCAACAATATTCTTGACCGTAGCCTGGTCTAGAATATCGCCTGATTTGCTAATACCTTCGTTGTACATGATGTCAAACTCGGCCTCACGGAATGGCGGGGCAATTTTGTTTTTCACAACTTTTACCCTTGTCCTGTTGCCAATCACCGACTCACCTTGTTTGATCTGGCCAATACGACGAATGTCCATACGGACTGATGCATAGAATTTCAGTGCGTTTCCACCAGTGGTCGTTTCTGGATTACCAAACATCACGCCAATTTTCATACGAATTTGGTTGATGAAGATAACTGTCGCCTTGCTACGGTTAATGACACCCGTTAACTTACGAAGCGCCTGTGACATCAAACGAGCCTGTAAACCTGGCAACGAGTCGCCCATATCGCCTTCAATTTCGGCACGTGGTACTAGTGCTGCTACCGAGTCAACCACGATGAGATCGACCGCATTGGAACGAACGAGCGTCTCGGTGATTTCGAGTGCCTGTTCACCGTTGTCGGGCTGGCTCAAAAGTAAGTTTTCGACGTCCACACCAATTCGCTTGGCATAGGCCGGATCTAGTGCGTGTTCCGCATCAATAAAGGCGGCAGTGCCACCATTTTTCTGACACTCAGCAATGGCGTGCAGTGTCAATGTCGTCTTACCCGAGGACTCGGGACCATAAATTTCAATCACACGGCCTTTTGGAATGCCGCCACCAAGCGCCAGGTCCAGAGAAATTGCACCAGTCGGTATCGTCTCAACTTTCGTATGAGTCGACTCGCCCAATTTCATAATTGAGCCCTTGCCGTATTGTTTCTCGATGGACTCCAGAGCCATACCGAGTGCCTTGCTCTTGCCGTCAGCGGCCGATACGTCAGCCATCGTCTTTTCTTCTTTTTTTGCTGCCATGAGTTATCTCCTTATACGACCTATGTCGCGATTATGTTTACAGCAACCCTAGGCTACGCCCCAAACTCGCCCAATGCAAGTGGCATTCCCATTTAATAGGACGGACCTATTAAACGCTTTTTACACGCCTGCTTGATCTGCTAATTCATGTTTTAGAATATCTAATAACTCCTTGTGTTGCTCGTAATCTTGTACGAATTTTAGATACTCATCAGGTGTCTTAAATTGTGCAAGGATGCGTTCAGGCCTAATCCACTCATCCGATATTTGTTGCATAAAATACGGCAAACTTGAGTACTCATAATGTCGCCAGTCATGCGGGTTTAAGTGAATGTAACGACTAATGTGTTCGAGGTACGCGTCATCAGAGATCATCGATGCTTTATAGCGCGATTCAAAAAGTGGACCCGTGCGCTTATATTTCTTGTTGAAATACATACTATAGCTTGTCATCAAACCTCGCATAAACTGCGTCATACTTCCCTGTTGGCGCTGGAAAATAAGTAAATGGAAGTGATTAGGCATCAGGCAAAAGCTATTCAGCTCGACTTTATTGAAGTAGTTTGGAAATGAGATACCGATAGAGTTTTTGGTTTCTTTTAGTGATAGATATCTCTCAAACAATTGGAGAAACTTCACAAAATCTTCAGGGCTACGAAAAATTTTCTGACGATTAGCCCCTCTCGCATAAACATGATAATAGCTGTCTGCCACGTCTAGTTTAAGGATATTTTTACTCGGCATATAGCCTTTTTACACCGATGAAGCTAGGATGTAAACATTTTAATAGGTCCGTCCTATTAACGAGGGTTTGACTGAGCAAAGAAGATGCTTCTGCTTTTTTAGTGGAGTTGGTACAATAGCCAACAGATATGACACAAATAAAGGTGGACTTCGCACCGGTGGGGCGTCTGTAATGCGAATACCAGATTCGTTGGTAGAAAAACTTCTTAAAGCAAGTGGCAAAGCGACTGATGAACAGATCAAGACGCTGCGTGAGCGTGAATCGAGTGAAAAGAAGCCCCTGCAAGACCTCGTCATCAAAGATAATCTACTGACCGAAAGAGAGCTAACAAAACTCTACGCCGACGAAATTGAGATGCCGTTGGTCGAGCTCGTCGCCAAAGATATCAAGAAGGAAATCCTCAAAACACTTCCTGAACGCATCGCCAAGCAGTACCATGCCGTCGTTTTCGACATTGATCAAGACGGCGTGAAACTCGTCGCCATGGAAGACCCAGACGACATCCAGGCACTGAACTTCCTACACAAGCAGCTCGGTAACGATATTCGGGTCTACATCACCACCTCAAGCCTCATTCAGGCCGCCATTGACCAGTACCGCGGTGACAATATCAGCAGCGAGATTACCCAGGTCATCGCCGGCGAAGAAGGCGAAGAAGAAGATGACGAGGTTGACGAAAGTGATTTGGCCGAAGACTCGCCGATTGCTCAGTCGGTGAATCTAATCATTGAGTACGGTGTCAAAGCGGGCGCCAGCGATATCCACATCGAACCCCGCGAGGGATTTGTATTGGTCCGCTACCGCATTGACGGGCTGCTACGTGAAGCTAACAAACTGCCTCGCAAAACTCTCGGGGCCCTGGTTTCGCGTATTAAAATCCTGAGTAATCTAAAGATTGACGAACACCGTGCCCCGCAAGATGGTCGTTTCAAAGTACAAGTCGGAGGTCTCGTCTACGCTCTGCGCGTCTCCACCCTACCGATCGTTGATGGCGAGAAGGTTGTCATGCGTATTTTGAACGAGTCGACCAAAGCCGCCAGCCTCGAAGAGCTTGGTTTCTGGGGTGATGCCAAAAAAACCGTCGAACACGCTATCGTCCAGCCCCACGGTATGATCCTAGTGACCGGACCAACCGGCTCCGGAAAATCGACAACCTTGTTCTCGGTGTTGAGCATGCTCAACTCACCCAATGTCAATATCTCAACTGTCGAGGATCCGGTGGAATATCGCATCCCCGGCGTCAATCAAACCCAGGTAAACGCCGTGGCCGGCATGACCTTTACTAATGGCCTCCGCGCTCTACTCCGCCAGGACCCGAACATTATCATGGTTGGTGAGATCCGTGACGGTGAGACTGCCGAGCTGGGCGTCCAGGCAGCCCTGACGGGACACTTGGTTTTCTCGACGCTACACACCAACAATGCTGCCACCTGTTTGCCGCGTTTACTCGACATGGGCATCGAACCGTTTCTGATCGCCAGCACCGTTCGGGCCGTTATTGGCCAGCGCCTGGTGCGTCGTTTGTGTAGTGCTTGCCGTGAAAATTATTCGCCAACAGAAAGCGACATCAAACAGCTCACCCGTACCTTCAATTTGGACAAATCGGGCGTTATGAGCAAAATCCACGATCTAGAAAAACAAGCCCTCGATGACAATATCGGTAAAGCCGTCAAAGACTTGGGCTCAACCACCAGCAAGCTGGACAAGCTCTGGAAAGCACACGAGGACGGCTGCGCCGCCTGCAACCACACTGGCTACAAAGGTCGTCTGGGTATTTACGAAGTGCTGCACAATTCAGAGGGAGTGCAAACGCTGATCGTCGCCAATGGAACCAGCGAGAAAATCCAAGAAGCTGCTGTGGGCGAAGGCATGCTGACGATGCACCTAGATGGCCTCATAAAAGCCCTGCGTGGCGAGACGACCGTAGAGGAAATTCTCCGCGTGACGGCAGAAGAGTAATATAGTATAGACATATGCGTTTTACGTACAAGGCTACAAACAAAGACGGCAAGACCATCAGTGGCACTTTCGAAGGCACCACCAAGGATGACCTGATCTCAGCTCTCGCCAAACAAGGTGCCAAACCCGTGAGCATCAAAGTTGCCTCTGGAAACGGTCCAGTGCAAGCAAATCTGTTTGACCGCATCTTTAACCAGAAGGTTAGTTTGCGTGACCTAATGGTTTTTACACGTCAGTTGTCGACCATGGTTTCGGCGGGCGTACCGTTGACGCGCTCATTGAACACGCTCGAAAATCAGGCCGAAAACAAATACTTCAAATCTGTTATCGCCAACATTACAAAGGATGTAGAGTCCGGTACATCACTCGGCGAGGCATTTGGTAAGTACCCGAAGATATTCAACGAAGTGTACGTCAACATGGTAAAAGCCGGTGAATCTGGCGGTATTTTGGATGAAATCCTCAAACGCGTAGCGGCACAAACCGAAAAAGATGCCTCGATACGCAAAAAAATTAAAGGTGCGATGACTTACCCAACGGTCATTCTGTCCGTTACCGTCATTGCCTTTTTTGGCATCATGATTTTCATTATTCCTAAAATTGGCAAGATTCTGACCGATCTTGGTGGCCCCGATGCCAAATTACCAATCTACACTCGTGCCCTGCTTGATATCAGCCACTTCCTGACGAGCAGTAGCATCATCAAACACTTACCGCCGTTCAGCTTGATACCAGTGGTCAACGGCATACCAAACCTGTTCTTCGCCATCATTTTCTTTGGTATTCTTGGCTTTTTCTTCATTCGCTACATCCGCACGCCGCGTGGCAAGTATCAGTGGCACTTATTCCTGCTCAAGGTGCCCATTCTAAAAGTGATTATTACCAAGATCGCCGTCTCACGATTTTCGCGTACATTTGCGTCACTGACTTCTGCCGGCGTAACAGTGCTTGATGCCCTGCAGGTGACGGGGGGCGCTATCGGTAACCGAGTCATTCAAAAGGAGCTGGAAGATGCTGCTGACGATGTCAAGGCAGGTAAACCACTGAGCGAGCCAATTAGTAAGAGTAAAGTTTTCCCGCCTATCGTCGGCCAAATGTTAGCCGTTGGGGAGGAGACCGGTCAAATTGACACGATCTTAGTAAAAGTTGCCGACTTCTACGACGAAGAGGTTGACACCGTTATTGACAGTTTGAGCTCTATTATTGAGCCTATTATGATTATCGTACTAGGCTCCATTGTTGGCCTAATCGCCGCCAGTGTGATGGGCCCGATCGCCTCGCTCAGTCAGAACGTCAGCTCAGATTAACCACCTCTGTTAGGTGTTGTTTTTGAAGCTGTGTGGTAGATTACCCCAAAATTAAAACCCGTCCTAGGGCTCCTACGTGGCCCACAGACCCATTCTGCTGTGGATAGATAGAGCCCTGAAATGATATCAGGGGTGGCATAGTGGAAAACGCCTTGACCTTTGAGCGCTTATGGTTATAATTGCAGTCAGATACTCTGTCGCATTAGTACAGGGATCCAACAGATTAAAACATAATATAGGAGGGTGGGTTCCTATGATCTCACTAAAAAAACGACAGAGCGGCTTCACAATCGTGGAACTTCTCATTGTCATTATCGTCATTGGTATTTTGGCGACTCTCGTGATCGTCACTTTCACGGGTATTCAACAAAAAGCACGCGACAACCAGCGTCAAACTGACGTTGCGGCAGTAGCCAGCCACGTTGAAGCATTTAATGCTCAAAACGGTTACTACCCATCATTAGCTGACCTACAAAGCTCCGCTTTCTTGTCGGCTAGTCTTAAGGGCCTAGACCCAGATGCGCTTATCGACCCTAAGGGTACGGCACTGGCTGGTACTACTTCAGCAACAGCCTACGGCTACGAGACTACCGGTTGTACTAACACGACTGCTACCTCAGCCACTAACCAGTGTACTGGTTTTACTTTGACCGCTACACTCGAGGCTGGTGGTACTGTTGTCAAGAAGAGCAACACTTAAGGAAGTACGTTCTTCAACCAAAAGAGCCCCAACCGGGGCTCTTTTGTTATGCTATGTTCATGAAAAACACAGAAATACTGGAGCGAATCGAACAGTTGGAAGGCCGAAACCGTCGCGTTGAAGGGGACAAGGCTTGGGGAAGCCAGCTGGATGCGACGTCTAGCAATAATGGCATAAACCTACATCGTTGTTGTCTTTTATTCACGCTTTGTTGTGCACATTGACCAGTAGGTCAATGCAATTGTTCCGGTCAAGGGTTACATACTATCAACACTCTCCGTATCCTTACTGAAACGGTGGTGGCTTACCTAGCACTTCAAGACCTAGGGCTTAGTGAGTACTTCGCGCCAAGAAAGTATCTGGTATCCCCCGGTTACCGGATAACTGGGCGGGGGTGCGTATAAGAGATTGTAGTCATAAGAAGTTGAGTTATGCAAAATACCTGAAATACAGTATCCAGAGGAAGAGTCGTATACGGCATCACCACTACAGCCCGTCAGCCAAGTCCAAGTCCAGGTTTGACGACTGGCGACCGAGCCATAGAAAGTAAATGTCTGGCTTGAGCCAACCCAACCCCGAGTGTTTCGGGTAGAGCTCGAAACATACTTACCTGGATAAATAACCGAGCCGGATTGTGCTAACAAGGCCGCGTCGACCTCAAAATTAAAATTACCAGTTGCAGGGGGCGCATACGGTTTTAAGTTTATGTCACCTTCGGCAACGAGGCCGATGACATCTGTGCCATCTTTGTTTGCATAGGTGATGTCGTCTGCAATATTGACGTCTGTTGTATAACTAGACGACGCCAACCTACCGGATGCGATCGTGACTCTTCCTGTAAAATTACCGTTGGTTCGTACCCAGACATTGTCTTCGACAAATATAACACCTGAGGTTGGTAAATTAATGTTAGTAGCTACTGTTGTGTACGTTAGCGCACTCGTGTACGGTGTTGAACGATCATTTTCGCCACTAACGTTATAAAGATTGTAGGTGTCATTGCTATTGAGTTGTAGTAGATACCCTCTTGTTGCGCTAAAGCTCGATGCTCTTTGTGGGACATAGGCACTAGTCCTGGTTGAAGGAGTGAGCGTGCACGCATTACTTTGGGTGGCGTATGAGGCTGTTGCAGCATCATCAGCAAAAGCAGTCTTTTTCATGGTGCAAAGACTTCCGGAAACTTGAGTGAAGTCAACCGAAGAGGTTGGGTAAATCCAGTTACTCTTGTCGCGAGTATTGCAATTGACTGGTGTGGTAACTGAGCTACTGCACCACACTCCCGGGTGGCTGGCACCATTTCCACCAAGGTTCGATGGTGGCACATATGTTGAATTGGCGGAGTACACTGTGTCGCTGTTCGCACCATCCATTCGAATACCGACATTGGACAATACTGGCCCATCGGCTGACTCGGTATTTCCAAACCAAAGCGCCGTGTCAGAGACTAGTCCATAACTCGCAAACGACTTTGCACCAATTTTCACTTCAACAGTTCTAGTAATATCGCTGTCATTAACTTGACCGATTGATCTAACGGTAGCAATAGTTGACCCACTGCTTGCAGGGTTGATCCACAAGGTGTATGTTCCTGTCGTGACACCGTCATCATCGACATAATCATGTGTATAAGGACCGTAACCCAGCGTTGGATCAGGGGTTGATGGGGTAGACTGTCCATCTTTGTAGTCCGTTGGATTATGGCTCATGTGCCAGAGGTAGTAATTCGCACCTGCCTCGGCAATATTGAAGGCTTGCTGGCTAGTAGCACTATTGCCGACAACGAAGAAATTAGTGAATATGACAGTCAGTACTGCACCGCCAAAAATCGCCAAAGCAATCATGAATGACAGGATTCCAACGAGGCCAAAACCCTGCTCGTTTTGCCGAAAACTCATAAATTTACCTTTCGATTTCGCAGTGCTACTTGCACATTTATTTCCTGATTGGTCGTTTTGTCATATGTTTTGGCCGCCAGGCTGATTTTGACACCTTTTATGCTATCCAAATCGGAAATGGGCTGTGTTATGGCAACACCGCTTGCGTTCAAGTACGTAAATAGGTCGGTGCCAGAAGTTGGAAAGTAGTTGTCAATTACAGTATATGACCGTTGCTGTGCCGAAATTGGCGTACCGGTAGGTGGATTGGCAGTCATTGGCGTTACATCTGCTTTTACTTGCGTAATCCCTGACGTTGTTTGTTGATAGTAGTGGATTAACGATACATAATTATCTGAGGGTGAAAAGTAAGCGTAACCTTCGAACTCATCAGCCGAAGCAGTGGTAATATCGGTGGCCGAACGCATAACCGTCGCTAATCGAACTGCCTCAGTTTCTAGATCTGTCAGGGTGCTAGCATCAGTCTGTAGCCTGAGGTAGCTATATAGACTCGTCCGAAAAAAGGTAAAGAAGGTCGTAGTAAGCACTGCTGTGATAGTGATAATAACGAGTAGCTCAACCAGAGTGTAGCCAGCTTGCGCCTGTCCCTTGTATGATCTTTTAGCTTCCAATAGATAAGCCTCCGAGCGGTGAAACGGGTAATGTAAGCGTTCCCCCGCCATTACTAACAACAAGGTTTGCGGTACCAGTACTAATGCCCGTGATATCAACCGTGCAGCTCAGCTGAAGACCAGCTGCCGAACCAGTACAAGATGCGGTGTAAGTATTGGAACTTTGTGTAAAACGAACTGTTGTAGCACAACTACTTGCCGTCGAGCTACAATCAAGGTTTTGCCCTCCGACCGTAAACGTAAAGTTACTAAGGTCGGTAGTCGCCAAGCTCACATCACCGGGCGATAGTGTGAACACGCGCGGGAAATTAGCATTGGTCGTTAATAACAAGCGAACTTTCTGCAAGAAATTATTTCCAGAATAACTAAACGTCGTGCTCGGCGGGTTTGATGCATCGTAGGTGGGTACCGTAATTGGGTTCAGTGGATTTGTTCCGCCATATGGTACAGCGGCAGCTAAGTAATATGTTACCCCGCCGTTAGTACAGCTACTGACACCTGTATCGCCACAAAAAATGTAGTCACCAGGAACAAGGCTGCTCAAAGATGTTAGGCCGCCAGCGTCAGTGGTCGGCCGACTATCACTACTAGAAATGTTGTCATAGTAATATTTAGTGTCCGAGCTGTCAGTATATTTCTTGTATCCGCCTTTGACGTATACCTTCACACCAGCGATGGGACTACCAGCAGTATCAGTTGTCTCAATAACCAAACTATTAGGTCCTTGCTGTTTTAATACCAAGGTAGTGAATGACGACTGTTGTGTGAGTATCTTTTGGTTTGGGTATGTCGGCTGCAGGGAGCCCGACACACCGATTGTGGATAGTGACGAATAGCCCGACTTACTTGCGTCGATAATGTAGTCAGCTCCATTGTCTGGCGGTAAGCCGTAAAAGACGGCAATACCGTTTGTGTCGGTTGTATCACTAAGGCTTGCGACTGGGGTGATGGTGGTGTTTGACACATGCACAGTTGCACCACCTAGAGGAGCCCCTGATTGATCAATGACATATACAAATAATGCACCGTTCGTTTGCGAGGTTTCGGCAACGCTTCCAGCAATTTGAGTGTCGACCGTTGCCAACTGCAGTCCGTCACTGCCAGTTACCACGACGTGCGCAATTTTGTAATCCTCTGGATTGGTGTCTGTAGTCGGCGTCGAAACAGTACTTCCCCGACAAAGTAGTAGTTTTTGAGCTGTGTTCGAATAGTTAAAACAGCTATCGTACGAATCGTCAACATAGTTAATGCTAGTGGAGATAGTATACGTAACACCATTGATAGTCTTTGTGTCGGTAGCAGGCAATAATGTGGTGGCATAGATGCTCCCCCCTTGTACTGCTAGGTTTTCGTAGGGCAGTGACTTCAGATATTCCATCTGGTTTGTGGCTAAAGTTACAGCAACTGCCTTTTTCTTGGCAATGAGAGTACTGTTCACGAGAGCCGTGAGCAGCATGAAGGTACTGAGGGCGATAATACTACCCACCACGACCGTTACGGTCAGTTCTACCAGAGTGAAGCCCGCCTCTTTTGATCTCATTTGCTATGTATTATACCCTCTACATAAGCACTTTGAAACAGAGATAAATCTGCTTGATAAAAGTATAATCATGGTATGATGTATTGGTAACGTTAGACAATGCTTGATGGGCAGCATGCATACACAAAGCAATTACATAAAAGACAAACCCGTTTTCGGCTTCGATATTGGACACAGCTCGCTAAAGGTAATGCAGCTGGATTTAAGCCATACCAAGCCTAGACTAGTGGGTTATGGGAGCGCTTCTTTTGAGGAAGGTGCTGTGGCTGACGGAATTATCGCCGAACCCGAGGTTATCGCCAAAACAACGCTGAATCTGTTCAAAAATCGACTAATCGGCGATATTACATCCAGGCGAGTCGTGATGGCGATCCCATCGTACCGTTCATACTCTCGTTCTATTCAGCTACCTAATCTAAAACAAAAGGAGCTAAACGAAGCGGTTCGTCTAGAAGTTGAGCAGTACACACCAATTCCCATCGATGATCTATACATCGACTACACGCTCACGAGCAAAACCGAGGATGCAAACGAAGTATTTGCAGTTGCGATTCCAAGAAAGATTGTTGACTCCTACCTGACGCTAACATCACTCCTTAATCTCGAATTAGTCCTTATAGAAACCACCATGGCCGCAGCCGCGAGACTGTTCTCTCGCGACACTCATAGCGACATCGCTACCGTAATTATTGACTTCGGCTCCATGTCATCAGATATCAGTATCTTCAAAGGCAATGTGCTCGTAACTGGTACAATCCCTGCTGGCGGCATGGTTTTCACGAAATCCATCGCTGAAACACTCAAAGTGAGCGAGTCCGAAGCCTCAACCATTAAAAACCGCTACGGTCTCGCTACGAGCAAACGGCAGAAAGAAATCACGGCAGCACTCGAACCGACGTTAACTCAATTAGCCAAAGAGATTCGGCGTATGATTCGCTACTACGAAGATCGTTATGGCAACGACCACCCAATTGGTCAGGTCATTGCCCTGGGTGGAGGTGCCAACATGCCCGGGCTTGCCGACCATCTTACCAGTGAACTTCGTTTGCCAGTGCGTACCTATGATCCATGGAACTACATAGACAGTCACAATTTCCAAGAGCCAGGGATGGCTGATCATCCAATGTTTGCTACCGTGGCTGGCCTAAGTATGGTCAATCCACATGAGGTATTCAAACGATGATCAATTTGCTACCACCTGATGTTAAAACACAGTATCATTACGCTCAGCGCAATGTCATTTTGCGTCGTTGGGCGGTAACTTTGGTATTGGCACTTGGTGGATTGGTAGTTATTACGGCATTTGGTCTGTTGTATATGTACCAATTGTCAAGTTCTTACGATCGTGAAATAAAGGCGGCAACGGCATCATTACAACAACAAAGGTTGTCTGAAACTCAGAAAGATGTCAAGGATATCAGCAGTAATTTAAAATTAGCCGTCCAAGTACTGTCTAAGGAAGTGCTCTTCTCGAAACTCCTGAAACAAATGGCAGCCGTGACTCCAAGTAATGTAAAATTGGCAAATCTGAATATCAGTCAGGAGGAAAGTGCGGTTGATATTACCGCAAAAGCACGCGATTACAATGCTGCGACACAGCTTCAAGTAAATCTTTCAGATCCGAATAACAAGATTTTCAGTAAAGCAGACATTGTGAGTATCACTTGTGCTACTAATTCTGATGGCTCAAGAGCTTCGGGTTATCCCTGTACTGCGACAATTCGTGCTCTGTTTTCGACCGAAAATCCATACCTTTTTATTAATAACGGGGGTGCCTAAGTATGAATAGTAGGCGCACATTTCTCGTACTTTTCGTTGTCAACTGTATACTCATACTTGCTCTTCTGGCCGGAGCATATTTCGCAAACTCGCTACTTGTTAGCCGCTCGAAAAAACTCGTAACACAACGACTTGAGACTGCCACATTAGACGCTCAAGCAACAGCCCTCGTCAGGGCAAAACAAGACGTGGCTACCTACAGCGAACTATCGAACATAGCCCGCTCCATTGTTCCGCAGGATAAAGATCAGGCGCAAACCGTACGAGAGATTGTCAATATTGCTGCGAAAAATGGCATTAAACTGGGCAGCATTACATTCCCCTCTTCTACGCTTGGTCAGAAAGCAACCGCAGGTGCCGTTTCGGGCATCTCCCAGCTTGCTGCTGTGCCAGGATTGACGGGTGTATTGAGTCTGCAAATTGTAGTTCAATCTGATCCGAATGCGCCGATATTATACAGTAAACTACTAGATTTTTTGGATGACTTAGAACATAACCGTAGGACTGCACTTGTGAGTGACATATCACTGACACCCAACAGCAATAACAACAATAAATTGACCTTTAACTTAACGCTTGATGAGTACCTGAAGCCATGAAGAACAACGACATTCACTTTGATCTGAAGTCACTGCCACAATTGATGGGCGATCTCTTTCATAGACTTTCTCGGTATGCACCAATTATGTTTTTCGTATTGATAGCCGTTGTGTATGGGTTTGTCTTATTACGTATCACCATGCTGGCAAATTTACAGCCTACTAATAGTGACGTTTCTGGGGAGATAGCACAACTAACACCACACATTGATAAAAATGCAGTGCAACAACTGCAAGGCCTCGAAGATAACAGTGTTAACGTCAAATCACTGTTTGAGGATGCTCGCAACAACCCATTTGGTGAATAACTACGCTGGTCGAGGATAAATTGGGTCGTCATCGTCATAGACGGGACGTCCGTTCTTAAAGGCTTCCACTGCGTCATTGAGTTTAGCTATCTGTTGACTAGGGTGTGCCGCGTACGTGAAACGATAGGTCGTCTCGTCACCCTGAGTCGATAAACGTATCGTCCCATAATCAAATAGTGTCTGAATAAGCCCGTGCTTCATATAGCTAGCGTCTTCTACGTTACCCAGGCTGACTGTTTGTTCATGGTTCGTAAATAGTCCAAACTGTAGATTCTGGACCACGCTTTCGTTTGTCAGGTAGAATTTGTTGGAATTGTACACATACGTCGCAATATAGCCGCCAATTAGGGTTAGGATCGATAATAACAGCGCGACAACGGCCAGTGGAACTTTTGGCAGTGTCGTTGCGCCGGCATCAGCACTAAAACTTCCGAACAGTATGCCGAGCATGGCGATGATTGCGGCAACAATGGTAAATACCGTGATCCAAATCTGGAGCAAGCCAATAGTGTGTCGGTGAACATCGCTAATCACAAACTCACCCTGGCTCAGGTTAAGATGTGGGTATTTGCGCTTCGACTCCTCGCAACGTGCCTGAATGGCAGGCGACATATCGACTGGCTTTGGCTCAAGCGGACGCGTGTAATACATCTGTTGCGGCCCGTTTGGGTCAACTGTTGGCTGTTCGGCAGATTGGGAGGCCTGCTGGTTACTTGGATTATACGGATTCAGCGGATTATTTGGGTCGTACGGATTTTGGGGTTCCATAGCTGTATTTTACTACAGGAGACTGGACTGATTAGTCCCTTTTTGAGATTTTCCCAGGTGCGTATAGGTCTTTGCTGTCACTTTTCTGCCTCGTGGCGTGCGTTCGAGTAGGCCTATCTGCATTAGATACGGTTCTATGAAGTCTTCGATGGTACTTCTCTCCTCGGCCGTCAGTGCCGCCAAAGTCTCGACACCCACTGGTCCACCGTCATAGCTATCAATAATCGCGACTAGCAGCATCCTATCGGCCGGATCTAGCCCAAGTTCATCAATCTCTAGGAGTGCTAGAGCTTTGTCGCTGATGGTAGTGTCAATGATGCCATCACCATTCACATCGGCATAATCACGGACCCGTTTTAGTAGGCGGTTGGCGATTCGGGGTGTTAGTCTTGCCCGCTTGGCGAGTTCTTTGGCAGCTTCTTGCTTGATTTTCACGTCTAGGATGTCGGCTGCGCGCTCAATAATCTGCTGAATTTCTGCTGGCTGGTAGAATTCCAGGCGGTGAATGTGGCCAAAGCGATCACGCAGCGGCCCCGCCAAGGCTCCAGCTCGTGTCGTAGCACCAATGATCGTAAACTGAGGTAAATCCAGGCGCAGGCTTCGTGCCGACGGACCTTTGCCAAGCATAATGTCCAGCTTGAAGTCCTCCATGGCTGCATACAGGGTTTCTTCGACGGTACGGTTCAAGCGGTGAATTTCGTCAATGAACAAGACGTCACCATCTTGGAGATTTGTCAGCAAGCTAGCTAGGTCACCGGCCCTCTCAATAGCTGGGCCACTCGTGACCCGGACTTGCGCGCCCATCTCGTTGGCTATAACGGTTGCCATGGTCGTTTTACCAAGCCCTGGCGGACCATACAGTAGTACGTGATCAATCGGTTCACCACGCTTCTTGGCAGCCGCTATTGCAAGTTTTAGGTTTTGCTTCAGTCGCTCTTGACCGATGTAATTCGCAAAGTCTTTCGGTCGGAGTGTATTTTCCAGCTCCTGCTCAATCGCATCACCATCGTCAGCTGCGAGATCCACAATTCTATCAATCATTAGTTACAGTATAGCGTAATATTCTTGTGCTTGCGGCAATTGTTAGTCAATGCTGAGCTCACCAAAACCAGTGTTAGTATCTGGCTTCTCTGAAAAAACCGTTTTTTCGTCACTAATCAGGACGATTTCGGCAGTCACATGCACGATTGACCCCTCTTTGAGGTGGCCGCCAATCACCTTGCCTTCCTTATCGGATACTGCGATGTGTAGGTGAGTTCGTCCCGGGCCTAGATTGCCTATCAGTGAGACAATCTCAAAATGGTCTTCGATAGTTCTGATGTCTTGCTGGTCCGGCTTTGCGCCAGCCATTCGCACGACTAATTTCGTTAGACTGCCAACAGCACTGGCAACCGTCGCAGATGGCAAATCGTGTTCCAAAACCATCGCTTCGATCTCTTTCTTCAGGTCCATACCCTTCGTCAAACGCTTGGCGACTAGTCTCATGTCTTCAGGGCGGCCTTGATGCGCTGCTCGGTTGGCAGGTCTTTATCAATTTTGCTGAGCGCAGTCGCTGCGTCTTGTGGCGTATAACCTAACGTTATCAGAGCCTCCATCGCCTCGTCTTGCGTATCCACGCCGGGTCGGCCCACAATATCCTCTGCGCCATCGCCAGCTGGCAAGCCGACTTTATCGCGCAGTTCAACAACGATCTGTTCCGCCGCGCGTTTGCCGACGCCCTTAGCGCTTTGTAAACGTTTCACGTCACCAGCGGCAATAGCGCCACGTACTTCTGCAGTGGTCCCAATATCCAATACGGCTAACGCTACCTTGGGCCCGACGTTCTTTACGCCCAGCAGCTGCTCGAACAACTGTTTCGTATCAAGTTGCACAAAACCAAACAAATCGTGTGATTGTTCACGGATGTGCTCATGGATACATAACTTTGCCGGTTCGCCCTGCTGCAAACGTGCGAAATCTTCAGTCGTAACTTGCACGCCGTACCCAACGCCCGCGCACTCCACGACAACCATATCGGGTAATTTTTCACTCACCACTCCAGAAAGGGTTGCGATCATGCGCCCATTATACCTGTAACTGGCCGTAAACAAGAAAGCTCCAGCACATTCTGTGCTGGAGCCAACTGGGGGTAATGTATAGTTTAGTTAGAGCTAGAACTGCTACTGTCATCATCGTCCATCGGACCATGACCGCGCCCACCAGGACCACCGTGTGGCCCACCTAGACCTTCTATCGACTCAAGGTCAATGCCTTGATTCTTAGTCCAGGTACGTAGCGCGTCCATTTTAGCCTTAATGGACTTGCGAGTAGCTGATGACTGCTGATCTGGTCGCGTATCACCCATCAGCGAATCAATCTCTTTCCAGGCAGCAGTAATATGATCGGCTTGAGCCTGAGTAAGCTTGCCGTCAGTAACTGCCTGCTTTAGAGCCTCGGCTCGCTTAGTTTTCATTTCCGTCATGTGCTCTTGGCGATCTGCGTCGAACACTGCCTGCACATCAGATTTATTGAGATTAAACTTCGCCGCTATTTTACTCACCAACGAATCGTCAGAGTTTGAATTCGTTGATGTTGCAGCCGCGGCCATGCCGAAACTGCTCAAGCCAACGGTTGCTACACTTGCACCAACCAACAGGCTCTTTTTGATCTGCTTCATAGATCCTCCTATGTAAATTGCTACGTTCGCGAACGTAGGCACGACTGTACAAAGCCTAGCTGTGGCTTTACTGAAGGATGGATCAACCTGAAAGTAAGCTTAGCCGACGACAATGTCTTTGGGGTCTGGTGCTGGCGCGTCGCCACCACCTTCGGCTGGGGCTGCCGGGGCTTCTGGCGCAGCAGGTGCATCTGGCATTGGTGCTGCACCGGGGTCAGCTGGAGTAGCCATAGGATCTGCCGCTGGTTCTGCGGGCATAGCGGCTGGATCGGCCGCAGGCATTGCCGGGTCAGCAGCTGGTGCTGCTGGGGTCTCGGGGACTTCAGGAGAAGGCGCAGTCATTGGAGGATCCATTTGTGGAGCTGGTGCTGCACCGGGGTCCATTGCGGGTTCTTGGGGCGCTGCTGGCATTGCACTTGGGTCCTGAGTTGGTTCTTGTGGAGGCATACATTTTCTCCTATTTTGTCTTACGTAATAGTAACCCTACTCTACCACGCTTGTGGTAATCAGCCCAAATTCATGGTCATGCTGTGTGTAATTGCGGCAGCCAGCGCGTCAGCAGCATCATCGGGCTTGGGAATTACTTTTAAGCCCAGATGGACTCTAACCATTTCCTGCATTTGTTTCTTGTCGGCTTTACCGTAGCCAGTAGTCGCTTGCTTGATCTGCATTGGCGTGTACTCGTAAATTTTTAGGCCCGCCTGCATACCACACAAGAGCACAACTCCTCTCGCCTGCGAAACAGTCATGGCAGTAGTGACATTGCGCGAGAAAAAAAGTTTCTCAACTGACATGACCTCTGGTTTCGTCTGAGTGATAATATCTGTCAATTCATCAAAGATGGTCTGAAGTCGGACGGCGTCATCTTCCTTAACGGGCGTCCGGATTACACCAGCATCTACCAGTTTTGATTTACCACGATGGTTGTCGATGACACCAAAACCCAGAATGCCAGTGCCCGGATCAATCCCTAGAATTCTCATATTATAGGACTCTTCCGGCAGTTTCGGGATAATTTGAACGAAACGCATATTCACCCTGATCTAAGAGCCGTAAAGGTTCAAGCCCAATTCCAAAATCATGACACCCATAGCCCAAACTCTGAGCTAAAAAGAGCTCTTTGCCTGTCACGTGCGTCACTTCTGCCGGCAACCCATCCATCAGGGATCTATTGGCATGCTGGAACTGTAACGATGTGTTTTCTGGTGAATAATATCCTTCCACCTTAATCTGATACATCTCATCCAGCTGGTCCTTGAAAAATTCACTTACATTTCTGTGTAATCCCGCCATAGCATCTTCGCTAGACAGCACAGCTTGTCGCCAAGCGTAAGAGGTCAGTTGGTCCGTTTCGCGAGTGACCGCCACATATATACCAACCAGCGCAATTACAGGAATATATGGCACGTCTGTACGGCGCCGTAAATCATCTACTTCCTCCCGCCAGACAGAGAAGCCTTCGGCGAGATCTTTGATCATAGCAAACTTTCGTCGATGTCAAAGTTGACGTGCGTATTTTGGACGTCGTCTTGTTCTTCTAGTGCGTCCATCAGCCTCATAATTTTGCCTGCGGTCGCTTCGTCCGTTACTTCAATAGACGTGTTGGGAACGTAGGTTAATTCAGCTTCGGTGATCTCAACGCCATCGTTTTTTAGTGTGTCGCGCACGTTCGCCATCTCTGTTGGCTCGGTGATTATCTCAGAATGGCCATTTTCCTCTGTAACGTCCATAGCGCCCGCTTCCAGGGCTTTGAGCACAAAGTCGTCTCCTGTAGCATTTGCATGTATAACGCCTCTGCGGTCAAACTGGAAGGCCACAGCGCCCTTTTCGGCCAGGTTACCCCCGTGTTTGGAAAAAGCCAGACGTACTTCTGGCAAAGTGCGATTGACGTTGTCTGTCGCCGCTTCTACCAGGATCGCCACGCCGCCCGGACCGTACCCCTCGTACATTACCTCTTGCAGCTGGGCCGCGTCCTTGTCTTTGACACGGTCGATGCTGCGCTGGATGTTCGCTGCGGGCATATTAGCAGCCTTGGCTTTATCGATTGCCAGGCGCAAGCTAAAGTTCATTTCAGGGTCCGTGCCGCTCCGCGCCGCAATGGCGATGGCATTCCCGAGTTTTGTAAACAAAGCCCCTCGGGCTGCATCTTTGGCGCCTTTTTGGCGCTTGATAGTAGACCATTTGCTGTGACCAGACATGTTGCAACCTCCTAGGTTTCGGGTTGTTTCTTCTCTGTTATTTTATCACGAAGCGCCGGCTTTGTCTTTTGATATAGTACATACGCCAGAAAGCCCGCTAAGCCATACAGTAGCAGCAACTGGGTTAACGGCAAGCTCAGCCCTTGCACAAAAACGTGTGGAATTCGACTCAACAAATCGGCTACATCAAGCATGTACGTCAGTAGTAGCTTGGCCGGAAAGGCAATATAGCCAGCTAGCGCCGGAACTAACATACCACTCAAGCCTGCAAAGAGGCACAACAACATTGCCAGTGGCACCAATGCCACCACCAAGACGTTAGCCAGCAAACTGACGAACGACATCTGGCCAAAAATGTGCAGGACGTACGGCAACGTCATTATCTCCGCACACAAACTTTCCACCGCCACGGCAACCACTAACGAACCTGCGTATCGATTGGGCAAGCGCGCCATCACAAGCGGCGCAATAATCATCACTCCAAAAAACGCCAAAAACGACAGATACCAACCAATGTCTGACCACAAATAAAATGGGTTCGCCCACGATGTCAACGCCGCGGCTAGCAGTATCAAAACCAGCGGCTTGACCGATCTGCCGTAATAACCCGCAGCAATCGCCAGCACGCTGACGACTGCGGCTCGCACAATACTCGCACTGGCGCCGGCGAACAACAGAAATAACCCAATGAGCGACAACGACATGATCAGTGATAGCCGCTTGGATCGTTTTTTCAGCGTGCCCTCTGTGGCCCGCAAAATAATTGTCAGGTTATACCCAGACACCGCAATGATGTGCACCAGACCGACCATCAGCAGCGCATTATACGTTTCATCCGGCAAATTTGCTCGTTGCCCTATCAATAAACCCATACCAAACGACGCCAGCGGCTCGGGCAGCGCCGACTGCATGCCGGCAGCGAAATTTCGCCGTAGCTGATTAACAATCGATTTGTCGACGCTGGTAATCATCAGCTCGGCAAACTTTATCTTGGCCTGATACGATCCACGCGAGGGATACAGTTTGCCGGTGGCGGTGAACGATTCGCCCGCGTACACTGCTGGCACCCCAAAACCCGAGACACCGACCTTCCCTGTTAATGTTTCGCCCGTTTCGGTAACAGTAATGTTGTGACTATCGAAGGTGAGTTGTTTGTACCTGTCGTACGTTGCATCCTCGCCAGCCACGCCGGCGATGGTCACTTTTTGGTAAAAATACTGGTCGTATGATGCAAATTTTTGGACATAGAGCTGGCCACGACTAAGGCCGAATAGCAAGCCAAATGCAACCACGAATAACAGTGTGACGAAATTCCGCTTACGAAACGTCAGGAGAGCTATGAACGCCGACAACCAAACCCAGATAATCGCTGTGGTATAACCACGGCGGGCCAGCCCAAGCCCGGCTAAAAACGCTAAACACAGGACTAAAACCAGAGTACTTTGCCGCAGCCGCCTCATAATGGCCGCTAGTCTATCAGACTAACGACGGCAAACCATGAGCGCCTAGCTATCTTTTTGCCAGGCAGCAATCACCGCTGGCAACCCCAGCAATAAGATAAGTAGCCCAAAAACAAGCACTTGGTGCATCCTGTCTGATGCATTACTCCACAAGAATACTACGACAAGCGAAGCTATCAGGTTCAGACTATAGGCTTTCTCGAATACACGCTGGCGAACATATTTTTGGCGCTCATCTGCGGATTTTTTATCGTGCTTGTTCCAAAATGGAAAATACACATATTTTTGATAATTAACTAGAAGCAGCCCCGTCGCAGCGGCAATAAAAGTCATTGCCGTGCCGACATTTTGCCAAAAGAAATACGAGTGGCCCGATGAGATGGTAATGTGGTCTGAGATGCTTGTTGCCATGTAGCTTCCTGCTACTGCCACGACGGTTGTAGCTGCGAGCAATTTTGTAATTTTTTGAGCATTTATAGCCCGGACGGGCTTCGATTTGTCTGATTTTCCAAACAATATCACAAGCAATGCCAGCCCCACGGCAAGTGGAACTAGCCAAAATAGGCTGATTACTGCCCAAAACATGAAATTGGTTAGACTATCGTCAGCTGCCGCTTGAAATGGTAGGTATGGTGCGATACTTGGTGTCACCAACATCAGCATAAACGCGCTGACTATCGCAATCAAACTAACAGTCATAAAAGTTCTGGAGTCTATTCTTTGGTTTAATTTAGGCAGATTCATCATTGTCTCCTTTGCCAAATAACGGCGTAAATGGTTTGTCCGAAAATACCGTCGCAATGTCCACACTCAGCGCCGCGGCAATGTCGAACGCCAACTCCAAACTCGGCGAATAATCACCACGTTCAATGAAGCCAATAGTCTGATAATTTACATTGACCTTATCGGCTAAATCTTTGCGGCTAATGCCTCGTTCGGTTCTAATGGTTGCAATGCGATTGTATATCATTACATAATCCATTGTTGCACGAACACAACATAATGTCAATACTAAATAACAATTTTAGAAAAAGCCGTAGATAATATACGCCAAAACGATACCGCCCAGTGTGCGGCGAAAATAGTTAACACCGTCTGTTAATTCCAGATATGCCCAGGTGAACAAGAACGCTGTTGCCAGCAGGTTACTGACACGATGCAGCTGTCCACTAGTTAGCCAGGAAACTATGCGAAACAGCGCCCAGCCAACAATCGGCACATTGGGCGTCTGCCCTAGTACTACTTTCCCGTTTTTATCCCGAAAGAAATTCATAATACTAGTATACCCCCTAATTATTGACTTTTACCCCTGAAAAATGGATAATCTAATGAGTTAAAAAGCCTGTGGCTTCCAATTTTCCAAACCAAGGAGCGAAGTCGACTGTTTGGAAAATTGTAAGGACGACCGTAGCACTAGGCCGAAGCTTTTGGAATCGTATGATTACAAAACGAGGCTGGTGCGTACGAGAGGACGCGGGCCCATAGCTCAGTAGGTTAGAGCAGTGGCCTTTTAAGCCACGTGTCCTGGGTTCGAATCCCAGTGGGCCCTCCAAAGAAAGGCCACCCCTTGTGGGTGGTTTTTCTTTGGAGATCTTCATGTGGACACGAACCCAGTCTTTTGCATAGCAAAAGTGGGTTCGCAAGGAGTGAGTATCGCAGGAGTTTACTCCGAGAAACGGAGCGACGGCATAGCGCGAATGCGCGTCATCCCAGTGGGCCCTCCACGAAAGAACCGTCCATTTTGGGCGGTTTTTTCGTGGTTGTTCCGAATGGGTGCGAACCCAGGACGCAGATTTTGCGTTAGCAAAAGATGCTTGTCCTCGGTTCGGTGGAGCGAGGACGCGCGCAGATGCTGGCATCGAGCACGCCGCAGTGGAAAAGGACAAAGTCCGCTATCCCAGTGAGCCCTCCAAGATTGACATCTTATATTTTTTATGCTAATATATATTTCAAATTATTGCTTGGAATATATTCATGGAATTATCACCTGAACTACAAGAAATCAAGAACCGCTTTTTGGTCAATTTTGCTAATGGCGGACTACCAGCTGTTGAGCAGATGGTGGATGATTTAGCAGCCGAAGCCGAAGGAGCAAAAGCTTTCGCAGATGCCGGTCATCAAATTGCAGATGGAGCTATAACAACTCAAGACGGCCTTAGTGATGACGACTTGCGAGACGCGACTGAGCTTGGTCGACGAACCACACTTGATAGTATTGAAGGTATGACTCGCCACTCTTTTGCTGCTTGGTTACTTAGTATCGTTAAAGAGTAGCAATAAACATTCTCGATTCCGTAAGTTTGGTTGCAGTAACGTAGCAGTGGGGGCCCTCCAAACATAAGCGTCATAAACTCCCCACCCTAGGAGTTTTGATATAGTTAGCTCATGTCAAATATCAGCCCCGAAATTGGATATTTGTATATAAATGGCCTCGGAGATGGAACCATAACACTAAAAGATAGAGTCATAAATTGGTGGTGGCATCGTGCGGGCATGGAGCTACAGCATGCACACATCAACTGGTACGACGGCAATGATCTGAGTTCTAAGTTAGCAGATATCGAACATCAAGTGAGCGCTATGCTACAAAGCTTTGGTGGTGTAGCTATTATTGGCTCGAGTGCTGGTGGTAGCCTCGCAGTTAACTCATTCTTCAAGCTTAGAGAAAGTAACGTATGTGTCATCAGTTCGCATGGCAGACTGGCAGCTGGTGACTTTGGCGACAATCAACGCAATTCACTACATCAACGAGCACAGCTAGACACTGAGGAACCTTCGAAGAGTTTCTTTGATAGTGTACAAATGGCTGAGTCAGAAGTAATACCGGGTTTATCTGATAGCGACAAGGGTCGCATGCTAGTACTCACCCAACTTGCTGATATGGTCGTGCCTTTAAACCTAATGGCAATCGATGATGTCCAGCAGCATCGCTCACTAGCTTTTGGGCATTCAGGTGGATTTGTTGCTCATATGATTGGCGATAGGGACATGATTAGAAAGTTTGCTACAAGCTGTCTTCTGCCTACTGAAGGTTAAATGATCAGCGGCGATCTATCGGCCGACTGTTGCGTCTGTCTGTATGTGCCCCGTAAGGTAACTAGCAATACTCGCCACTTCTTGAATCCATCGTGGATGGGTTCGGTTTTTTCAATGCCTGCATACCCAAAATAGATATTTAAAATGTCGCTACTGCTTGCATAACATTTCCCGCTCAACTACCATAACTACAAATTAACAGAGGATAAGGTAATGAGAGGCGAGGTCAGAGCACAATCCGGAACACAACCATGGGTTAGGGCCCTAACGGGTCGCGATAGGGCTGAGTATGAGCAGACTCGGCAGGAAAACATTGACGAACTATCCGCTGCAATTGCCGGGAAGCTCAGGAAAACACTTCCAGAGGGCACACTTTCAGATGATGCGTTTCAAACACTCAGTGTTGACCTTGCAACTGTCACTAGAGACAATTTCGAACAAGGAATACAGATGGGCATGCACGCCGAACGACAACGGATACAGCCTGAACTTGAACGTCTCAGCTCCTTCCAATATCACACTATAAACCCCTAGGCTTTAAAAGCGCCTAGTGGTGCTTACCGTGTTTGCCCAGCTTGCCTTTGTGGTGCTTGGGGCGCTGCAACCACAAAAAGAACAGACACACCAACGCACTCAGGCCAATCACTAGCGACTGTAACTGCTCCATTGTGTGCCACACATCCGTGGCCTGTACCTCGCCCGCCAAGGTATCTGACAAGAGCGGCACCAGTAACAAGGCTAGTAAAAAGCCGGTGCCCGCCGCTGGTAGCAAGTTGAAGGCTAGCTTCATGCCATTAACGGTCTTGATCATAAACACGGTCGTTAACACTGGCGGCAGCAACAATACACCCATATTCACATAGTTGACGTTGACCGCTGGCAAAAACATGTCCATAAAATCGGCAATGTCGGGCCCAACATACTTCAAAAGTACCGCTCCTAAACAAGCACTCAAGAACACCAGCGCCGCATTGACGCGCAGCAGCATCAAAACCACTACCGGGACGGCAATTAATAGAATAAATAACAGGTCGGGCGACATGCCCTCATCATAGCATAAGCGGAACTGATCCGCCCCTGTTAGGCTAACCTAAGCCACTGCTGGCGGTGATAGGTCGTATTTCTTCACGAGCAGCAGAAGGAGCCGTACGAATGGTACGGTGACTGAGCAGCGCAGAGAAAAAGACGGCATAGCGCCGCCAGTCGTGGCTTAGGCGCCGACTTTGTCCTTCTTTGGCTTATTTTTGGCGTTTCGCTCAACGTACTCAATGATCTTGGTTGCGACGTCGCGCTTCGTCACCTTCTCGGGCGTCATAATACTGGCACTACTGTTTACTTCCAGTACTTTCGGGCCGTCCTTGGAACGCAGCATGTCCACGCCACAAACTGGCAGGTTCATGGCCTTGGCAGCCCTGATTGCCGTCTTTTCCTCTTCGTCGGTCAGTTTCACGGCACTGCCGACGCCACCTTGGTGGGTGTTAGATCGAAAATCATCGTCCAAATTCTGCCGTTTGATGCTGGCTACCACGCGTCCACCAACCACCAGGGCACGTATGTCAGCTCCGGCTGATTCTTCGACAAATTCCTGCACCATAAAGTTCACGCCCTCGACGTAGAAGGCCTGCATCACCGCTTTGGCGGCTTTCTTGGTTTCAGCCAACACCACGCCGTTACCGTGCGTACCACGGGCAACTTTGATAATCACCGGCGCACCACCCAGCAGATCAACCACCTCTTCTAGGTTGGCTGTTTCGCGGGCAAAGACCGTCTTTGGGATGCCCACATCCTGACGAGCCATAATCTGATATGATCGTAGTTTGTCGCGTGAGCGGTTAATGGCAATCGAGCTGGCCGTCGTGTAGGTTCCTTGCATCTCAAACTGCCGCACCACGGCAGTACCGTACTTGGTGTAGCTCTGGGCAATACGCGGAATAATCGCGTCAAACCGGGGCAATTCCTTGCCCTTGTAATAAATAACTGGCTTGCCCTTCTCCATGGTCATGTAACACTTGGCGTAGTTAATGACCGACACATCGTGACCACGCGCCAATCCAACCTCTTTGAGGCGTTTGGTCGTGTAGTTCAGTGATCCTTTAGACAAAATAGCAATTTTCATTTACGTATCCTCGCGCTTCAAGTCTTTTAGCTCAGCTTGCAGGCGTTGGCGCCTGGCTTTTTCCAGTGTCTTGAGTGGTTTGCCACCAGAAACATCAACTAAGAATTTGTTATGCAGGAGTCGGCGTCCCAATAGAACAGGGTATGTTTTCTCTGATCGATCAGAGAGTGTGAAGGTTGCCTTAATCACCCTTCCCTCTACCCTTATACGCAGCTTTACTTTATAACGCAACTCTTTAACGCCGAATGAATTAGACACTCGGGTTAGGGTGTAGTTGGACTTGGCAAAACGAACGGTTTCTCCGGTGTAGTGCGTACTGCTTTTACCAAACAGGCTGCACTCCAAATAGCCGTCCTTCTCTCGCACATCGCTGACCCATATCGAACTCAGGTCAGCCCCGGTGTCAATTTTGGCAATAACATCGTTCACACCAAAGTCGAGCAAGTCAATATGCTCTGCACGACCGATGGTAGAAAGTGGTTTTGGAAGCTTTGTCATAACTAACGTATCGCCTATACTACTTCTGATAAGCAGCTGTTTAATTATATCATATATGGATGATTTAAGCAATACCATTTACGCATATTACCTCTCTCATTTCGACGAGCTGGCATTTGATAAACAATTCCACTTTGCGTCACGACTTTATCTGTGGGACAGAGATGAATCAGCCCGAACCAAACTAGATCATTTGCGTGATGAGTTCACCGCAAGTGGTGACCCGACGGCCGCCCTACAAGCCGTCTATAACGCGGCGCAGCAATCGCCGATTCATGGCTCTAAAAACGCTGCTGAGCTCCGTCGGCCACACTTCGAAAAGTACCCGAAACTCAAAACCTATGTGACCCTCCTGTTTCGGCTCAACTTCCTGCAGACGATCTACGGCCTCGACGCTCGGCAAGCTTTTCACCAGCTGTGTCCGCAGGCAGAGTTAGAGGCATATGTCGAACAGCTACTACAGGATGATGACGCCTTAGCGATACTTTCAACCCACGCTGTTAATTTTTTGTATCTGTACCAACGTGTAGTACTCGGACAGGAAACTGATGGGTTAGCCCAGCGTTTTTTGGAAGTTGGGCAGCAAAAATACGATCTTTCCAACACAATTCATTTGCAGCTGTTCATTTACCTTTATACGCACTATGTTATTGGCGAAACACAGTTTTACTACCGTCGCATCACGAAGACCGGGGTGTATCTGGAGATGATGCAACAGCTGGAGGCGCTAATTGATACAAATTTTGAGCGTATCAACATGGATAATAAGTTTGAATTTCTGGCATGTAGCCGTCTGGTCGGTCGCGAAAGCTTTTTGACCGAACGCATTTGGGATGAAGCCAAGCACTCTGTGTCTCCGGACGGTTCATTCATCATCGACCGTCATAACCAAAACCCACAGCAAGGCAATGTCGATTTGAACGGCTCTGAGCACCGTAACGTATTGCTATTGTTGGCGAATCGGCCTTTCAAGCCATTGGCTTAGTTTTTCAGCTTTTCCGCTAGGTAATCTGCGAGTAATTGCTGTTTTTTATCGACAAAAGCGCCACTAATTATCTGGGGCTGAGAGTTTGCTTCCAAAAAGTAATGATTGCCGGTTTCTTTATGAAACATCACGTCTACACCGCTCATGTCGTAATAGAGTGCCGCCGCAAATTTTCTGGCTTCAGCGACAATGGCGGGGTCAAAATCATCTTCGTTAACAAGGCTAGCGGAAGCCCCAGCAGACGTATTATTTAGGTGGCTATCCGCACTGCCTTGTCGGCGAATAATCATCTGTTTTTGACCGGCTATCAGAATGCGAAAGTCTGCGTCGTTGGGAATGAATTCTTGCGCCACAAATTTGGTATCTTGGTTGGTTGCCAAAATTTCTTCTAGCTCGGCCTCAGAATGTACAAGATAATTTTTCTCTCCGTGACCACCATGATCATTCTTGACGATCATAGGAAACGGTAGGTGTTTCATAAACGCAGTCTTGGCTGCTTCGCCAAAGCAATAGACAGTTTTGGGGAGTGGCAAGTTCAAATGTGCCAGCGTGTGCATCTGTGCACATTTGCCAAAAGCTTCACGATGCGCATAGCTTTCGTTCGCAAACTTGACTTCCTTGCGCTGCAAATATTCGGCCACGATGGCAATCTCATTCATAATCGGCACAAACCGTCCGCGCAACCAGACAAAATCGAATTCAGCAACATCACGGTTGGTACTCGCAATATATATACGATGCTCGGTAGCATCAATAACATGGATCAGTTCGTCCAGGGCAGCAATACTGACCTCCGCATTAAGATTAGTCAATCCAAGAGCATCTTTACTGAATTTTTGGAGATCAATAACGGGTTGTCGGCCAGTCTCAAATTCCCTGGCTGTGGTGATTATCAACACTTGTTTCATAGCGTTATACTACCATTTCGGCCAGCATTTTTGCTTCGGCCTTATCCCATTTAACTTGTTGGTTAAACCGTCATAGCGAATAGCACTCCTTAGAAAGTTTTCCGGTGCCACACGAGGCATCAGGATTGCGAGATCTGTTTCTTGAACTGGGGTAGCCATAAACATAATTATAGCATAAACACTATATTTTTGCAAGGTGTGACTACTGTTGGGCGTGGAGGACGCGCAGGTATACAAAAGCTATTCCGATCAATACTATAAAAAGTATAGTAAGGAGCAGGGGAATAAAGCCGTTTTCATCTGTTTTCATACGAGTATGTAAGCGTAAGCACTTCAATCAGCATCATATCACACCTGTTAAACAGGGTAAATCACGGACGGTCCCCTGCTAGAAAAGGCCGCGTTTCTTAGGCGTGGTGTGGAAATTTTCCAGTAGTTCCTTTTGCTGTTTGGATAGTTTTGTCGGCGTGTCAACGACAACGGTAACAATGTGTGCCCCCCTAGTGGAACCACGCAAATGCGGTACGCCGTGGTTGGACAGCTTGAAATCTGCCCCACTCTGGGTGCCTGCTGGTACTTTCATCTTTACTTTGCCGTCAACCGTATCGACATTAATTTCGGTACCGAGGGCCGCATTGACCATGTCAATGTGCTCTTCGGATAGGATCAGGTCGCCTTCTCTGGTAAATTTCTTGTGTGGTTTTACGCGAATATTGACGTAGAGATCACCCTTTGGACCGTTAGCCACGGCTTCGCCGTGCTCGCGCAGGCGGATGGTTGCACCGTCGTCGATGCCGGCTGGGATCTTTAGATCTATCTTCTGCTTTTTGGCTTTCGTTCCCTTGCCATGGCAGACAGTACAGACTTTTTCGGGCACCTTGCCACTCCCCTTACAAGTTGGACAAATAGCCGCCTGCTGAATGTTGCCAAAGATTGTCTTGGTCGCCATCACGATTTGTCCACTGCCATTACACTCGTCACAGGTCTTCAATTCGTGCCCTGGTTCAACCGTGGAGCCCTTGCAGTGTTCACAGGTGTCGTCCAGGTTCAGTTCCAGCTTGGCTTCCGTGCCAAAAACTGCATCCTCGAAACTGATGTCAACACGAGCCTCTACGTCACGGCCACGCGCCTGGCGCGGTCCGCGCTGCTGAGGCCCACCACCAAAGAAACTGCCAAAAATGTCGCCCAGACCCAAGTCACCGAAGTCAAAGTTGATGTTTTGCCCCTGGGCACCACCGAAACCGCCAAACCCCTCAAATGGGTTACCACCGCCGCTTGCGCCACCAACACCGGCGTGGCCAAATTGGTCGTAGCGTTGCCTTTTTTGGGCATCTTTGAGTACTTCGTAGGCTTCGTTGACCTCTTTGAATTTCTCCTCATCGCCACCTGCTTTGTCTGGGTGTAGTTCCACTGCCTTCCGGCGGAAAGCCTTCTTAATTTCGTCGGCGCTGGCATCTTTACCTACGCCTAATACTTCGTAATAATCGCGTTTAGCCGTCATATGGTCCTACCCATTTTTCCATCCATAGATTTTTAACCCCGTCAGGCGAGGTGAAGGGTGCGCTCATCACGGTGAAACCCAAGTTTTCGTAGAAATCTTGGACGCGGCCCTCACGTGACGCCAGAATAATACTGTGAGCACCGAGGGCAATGGCCTCTGCCTCTGCGGACTGCATCAATCTGGTGCCGAGTCCTTGGCCTTGAAATTCGGTCGCAGTGGCTACCTTTTGAAACTGAAACAGTCCGCGGCCGAGCAAATCACCACGAAGCGCCGCAACGGGCATACTACCCAGAAATACTGCCATGTGAAAATTATTGTCGGCAAAATCAGCCGGGCTGAGTGCCGTATCGGTTTGATGCAACCGCGCTTGGTCAAGTACTGCGTGGCGCAACTGCTGGATGGACTGCAGCTCTTCTTCTGTGTTAGGACGGCGAACTTCGTACGTCATTAAAGTCATAGTAGTCACTATTTTAGCACTCAATAGCGCTGAGTGCTAGCCTAAACTACTTGGAGAATACTCTGTTTCGGCGTGTGCTTCGTCAAGGCAAAATCGTGGCCGGCCTGCATGCACTGCGCAAAGCGCGACTGAGCAGTATCCCAGGGTAAGTCCGTCTGGATTTGACCCTCTGCCTGTTGCGTATTTCGGCGCATGGATGGAATATCGGCACCAAAATCTACGACTATAACCGCGTCTTTGCCGTCGACATTCGTAGTCGCGTGCAACAGGTAGAACGGCGTCGGTTCAGTGATTAACTCACCGTCAACGATACGATTGCGTTGTTCGTAGTGGTGCAACATGCATATTCCGCCGATTTCTGGCACGACCCAGCTGGCGGCACTCATCCCTTCGCATACTTTGTAGCCTATCAGCTGCATGATTTGTGCTGCAGCCTCATCGTGACTAACACCGTATTCGAAGTTTTGTACAGCTGACATATTTGTTTTGCCTCTGTAGGTTCGAGTATACGCCTGTTGTAAAAAAGCACAAGCGGTTTGAAATTGCTCTAAATGGCTGTTTCGTGGGCCTGGAAGCCAGTAATCAGTCGATCCATGAAGGTCCGGGCATCTTGCAGCTGTTCGTCGGTAAGCGTTTTGTCATATGGCGCGGTCAGGTTCAGGTGGCCATTTGCCTCCCTGGAAACATCGACAAATGCATGTTGCTCGGTCGGTTCACCCGGTGCATTGATTACAAATGAACGTTCGTTGTCGCTCAATTGCCAGTGGGCATGTGTCCGCTCCAGTGTGCAGGCGACTTCCAAACCAACGGGCGTTTCCTCGGTGGCTTGTTGCATAGCGGTTATCTGCACGTCGTCACCGATGTGAGTCCACACGACCCTGCCGACACCTTCTACAAAGCGGGTATTGTTAAGTCTACCGGCAAACTCCAGTCGCTTACTGATTTCATTACAAATAGACACCATGTCGGCCAAAATAGACGATAGGATCATTTGTTGTGCTTCAGGATTCATGGCGCCCACCTATTAATAATGCTAGTTCTTGGTCACTTCCGCAAGCCAATCATGAGCGGCTTGGTTTAAATGGGTAATGGGAATTTGTTGTAGCACGAATGTTTCGTAACTGTGAAGTTTTTTGACCTCTGTTTCTATATGGTCGTAGAGATGTTCGGCTGTGGTCATGATCAGTTTGACCTCTTTGTTTTCCTCTATGCTCTGTTTCCAAGCAAAGCGAGATGTTACATCCAACATTTCCACGCAAGCAATCAGTTTTTGCTCCAACAGACTGTCGGCGATCTTTTGCGCTTCTTGCCAGCTGCCACAGGTCAAAACTAGTTCTACGGGATTACTCATGACCCCATCTTACCACCCCTGTTTATTTTCAAAAAATGCCAGTGCTTAGTTGCGAAAGCGGATTTAAAGCGGATTTAAATCCGCTTTCCAATTGACTTCCTAGTAATCGCCTATAAGTTCACCGTATCCTTTTGTGCCACCAGTAGACGATAAGGTACCTTTTTCCCTCTTCGTTCCTACTAACAACCTGCGCATCGTTTTCACAATATCGCTATGTAGTTTAATATAGCTTGTTCACCTCAAATTACTGGTGCTCACGCCAGCTGACACAGCTAAAACAAATTCCACGTAGTTGGCTACGTCAATGTACTAGTGTCCTTAGACTTGTTGATGTAGTGTTTTATGGTGATACACTAAAATCATGTACGAAGATATTCACCAATTGGATGTCTTGATCCCACAATTCGAAGCTGCATTCGATCAAGGTAAGCTCAATGCCAAGAAAATAAGTGACTTTCAGCATAGATTGGATCAAGTAGCCGAAGCAAACCCTTATGATGAGAACCTTGGCAGAGAAAGCTACAAGCTCTATGAACTACAAGCACTGATTCATCAAGCCAACGGGGACCATCATAGAGCGCTCGAATTTCTCAAATATTCTTACTCTCTCATGGATAATCGCGATAACTTTCTTTCAAGAGGTGCGCGAAAGTGGGCTCAAGACGAGAACCTACTTACAGAAATTGTAAAGATTTCTCTAAGGAACTCGGCTATTAGAAGTATCTGGATCGGGGCAGTAGTTATTATTTTATCTTTCGTGGTAATGGGCATTATCTATTCGATCTCCGAAGGTTCCGCTAGACAGTCTGCACTAGAGAGTGGTCAAGATAACTATTCATTTCATTATTTGGTCCTTTGGGGACCTGTGATTTATGGAGGAATTGAGGTCTATAATGGCCTTGGCAAACTTACAAAATATAAAAAGCAGGCTGAGGAATTCGCTAAACTTCGCCTAGGAAAGTAAACAGCGCCCCATTCGAGGCGCTGTTTTAGACTAAAGAGATTTATTTCTTGTCGTCTACGACTTCGCCTTCGATCGGTTCGTCGTCTTTTTTGGACTTCTTGTCTGATTTTTTGCCGGCGTCATCATCTTCGGCCGGTGCATCTTCGGCGCTGGCGCTCTCGTACAATTTGGCGCCGATTGGCATCAGCTTGTCGTTGAGTTCTTTGGCGGCGTTTTCTAGATCATCCTTGGAGGCGTCTTCTTTGTCGATGACTTTCTTGGCGTCGGCAACAGCGTCGTCCAGGGCTTTCTTGTCATCATCCGTCAACTTGTCACCACTGTCCTTCTTGAGCTTTTCAGCCTGATAAACGGTGTTTTCCAGCATGTTGCGGGCATCGACAGCCTCACGGCGTTCTTTGTCTTCGCCGGCGTGCGTTTCGGCCTCTTTTTGGGCCTTTTCGATGTCTTCTTTGCTCATGTTACCGCTGTTCTGGATGGTAATAGACTGTTCTTTGCCACTACCCTTGTCCTTGGCGGTCACGTTTAGAATACCATTCGCATCGATGTTAAATGTCACTTCGATCTGCGGAATGCCACGTGGGGCTGGTGGGATGCCGTCCAGCACAAATTTACCGAGTGACTTGTTGTCGTTGGCAAACTCACGCTCACCTTGCAAGACATGGATTTCCACCTGTGGTTGGTTGTCCGCCGCGGTACTAAAAGTCTCTGACTTGCTGGTCGGAACGGTCGTGTTGCGCTCAATCAGCTTGGTCGTTACACCGCCCATGGTTTCGATACCGAGGCTTAGTGGGGTAACGTCTAACAGCAATACGTCCTTGACGTCACCGGCCAGCACACCACCCTGGATGGCTGCACCGATGGCGACCACTTCGTCAGGGTTTACACCCTGCATGGGGTCTTTGCCAAAGATTTTCTTTACTTGTTCAACAACGGCGGGCATACGGGTCATGCCACCCACCAGTACGACTTCGTCGATCTCACTGGCCTCTAGGCCCGCATCTTTTAGTGCCTTCTCAACTGGATTAGCGGTTTTTTCGACCAACTCAGCTACTAGCTCTTCCAGCTTGGCCCGCGTCATGGTGTATTCAAAGTGCTTTGGACCATCTGCGTCGGCAGTTAGGAACGGCAGGTTGATTTCTACTTGCGTCGTACTGGACAGCTCCTTTTTTGCCTTTTCGGCTTCGTCCTTCAGGCGTTGCAAGGCGGCGTTGTCTTTTTTGAGGTCAATGCCTTCGTTCTTCTTAAATACTTCCAGGAAGTGGTCCACGATACGGTTGTCAAAATCCTCACCGCCCAGGTGTGTGTCACCGTTGGTTGATTTGACTTCAAAAACACCGTCACCGAGTTCCAGGACAGATACGTCAAACGTACCGCCACCCAGGTCGTAGACGACGATCTTTTCTTCTTTGCCCTTTTCTAGACCATAGGCCAAGGCTGCAGCAGTTGGCTCGTTAATAATACGCTTCACTTCCAGACCGGCGATTTTACCGGCGTCTTTGGTTGCCTGGCGCTGTGCGTCGTCAAAGTAAGCAGGCACGGTAATGACGGCCTCTGTGACAGGCTCGCCTAAGAAGGCTTCGGCATCAGCCTTGAGCTTGCTAAGTACCATGGCGCTAACTTCCTCTGGGGTGTATTCCTTGTCGGCCATCTTTACAGCCACACCATTGCCCTTTTTGACAATTTCAAATGGCATAATGTCGATGTCTTTTTGGACTTCTTTGTCGCTGAATTTGCGACCAATCAAGCGCTTTACACCGTAAATGGTGTTCTTGGCGTTGGTGACACGCTGACGCTGCGCCACTTGTCCAACCAAGCGCTCGCCCTTCTTGGTGACGGCAACAACACTTGGCGTCGTACGATTGCCTTCCGCGTTAGCGACAACTTCTGGTTTGCCGGCGACCATGTAGGCCATAGCCGAGTTTGTGGTCCCTAGATCGATTCCAATGATTTTTCCCATGATAGTTTATATACCCTTTCCGTTAGCAATTAAGCATATTGAGTGCTAAATCTATTCTAACATAGCGCAATTGGCAGTCAATACCCGAGAGTGCTAATTTTATATATAAATCATTACCAACAGAGGTAAACTAATACTATACTTTGTATAGTATTAGAGATTTAGTAGCGATTTCCAATTTCAGTATCAACGAGGCGGTGAGCCCCGCGAACCTCACTGGGTGTCGCGTTGTCTGGCAGTAAATGTGATGCGGCTAGGCGTGCGACATCTCGTAGATCGGTTTCGTCAGGCACGCCATCATAGGCAGCATAGGCCTGATCAACAGCATCGACAACCGCTGGTGACATTTCGCGCCTGTAACGATTGTGTGGCATTACGATTTAACCCTAACCATAGCATGGCGGATAGGTGCGCCATTTAAGAGATAGCCTGGCTGCAGTTCTTCTGCAATAACCTCTTGTCCATCGTCAGAATCTTCATCAAATTGCACCGCTTCGTGCAGTTCTGGATTAAACGGCGTGCCGGGCTTGGCGTCGATTCGCTGTAAATCTAGCCCTTCGAGCGATTTATCCAGTTGCTTCACCAGGCCGCTGATGCCTTGCGCCCAGGCATTGTCTTTGAGATCTTCTGGGGTGTGGGCAATTGCTCGCTCGATGTTATCAATAACCGGCAGTAGTTTGAGGATGGCTGCGGCTTTGCCGTTGTTGCGAGCCTGATCTTTTTCTAGATCAGCACGTTTGCGGTAGTTTTCGAAATCAGCTCGTACTCGCTGTAGATCCTGTGTTAATTCGCCGACTTGTTGCTCTAATTCGGTCTGTTTTTTTGGCTTAGTCATGTTGCGTACTCTCCTCCCAGCGCAAGTTCACTTCCCATGCCATCTCCTCGCCACTTTGTGGCGTCAGGCCATAGCTACGACAGAATTGGCCATAGGCGGTATCCCAGAACTTTTTCCCTGCTTCTGGGTTATCAAACGCCAGGTAATGATACCTGACTTCTACCCCAAATAACTCAAGCAGTTGAAGGTCTCGACTGGGTAGTATTGGGGCAGTTTCGATAGTTTGACGGTTCATTATAGTACCTCCTCGAGCATGGCGCCGGTGTGTCTAACTAAGTGCATTACTTTGGCATAATCCTGGCGGGTTGGGCCAAGCACACCAATGTAACTGCGGTCGCTGTAGGGCGAACGAAAGCGGCTGATGATGAGGCTGGCTTGTGAGCTTTTGCCAATCGGATTTTCGGAACCTATAAACACATTGAGCGGCTCGTTGGGAGCAGCTTCGCGTAGCCACGGTTCGAGGTTGTCGAGCAAGGTGGCAACTTGTTGAGCATAGTGCGGATTGGCGACAAATTCTGGTTGCGAGAACAGATTGCCAATACCACTCATGTAGAGCTGATCGCCAATGGTGGCCAGGCCTAAATTGTGAGTAATCTCGACCAAACTATCGACGGCACTGCGGATAGCGCGATCGGTGCGATCCGTGTACGTTGCCACGCGGGCATCAATGGCTTTGACGTTGCGTTCTGAGAGGCGTGGAACGTCAGCAGATGGCATTTCGTTGAGCATATTGACGTACTGTCGGTAACCCTTGTCTGTCGGCACGCGGCCCGCGCTGGTATGCGGCTGATGGATATAGCCCAAGCGTTCTAGCTCGGCCATTTCGGCACGAATAGTAGCGCTGCTGACGTTGAACACTTTAGCTAGCAGGCTACTGCCGACTGGACTAGCGACTTCAGCGTACTGCTCAACAACTGCCTTTAAAATCTGTTCCTGACGAGGGGTCATAATGGCAGAATTATAACAAAAATCTGGCACTCTTTCAACCTGAGTGCTAATTTTCATTTGTCGCTACTCACAGATGTTGCTAGTATGGCATCTATGGAAGCAAAAGTGTCGACAATCAAGGAATGGTTGGGCGAAGGCTCGATCAACGTTTTTGGCATGCCGTTTGCGGGCAAAGACACTCAGGGTAAAAAGTTGGCTGAGCTGCTCGGAGGTAACCTGCTAGGTGGGGGAGATATATTGCGTAATAGCGTTATCCCGCAACACGTGAAGGAAATGATGGATGCTGGCGACCTAGTGCCGATTGAAGATTATCTTCAGATAGTATTGCCTTATCTCAGTAGTGAACAGTTCCAAGGAAAACCATTGATTTTAAGCTCAGTGGGGCGCTGGAAGGGCGAAGAAGAGGGCGTAATGGAAGCCGCTACTAACTCCGGACATCCACTGAAAGCTGTCATTGAACTAACTGTCAGTGAGAGTGTTGCCCGTGAGCGACATGCTGCTGCACAAGATGAAGAGAGGGGCCAACGCGTTGATGATGCAATAGATGTGATTACTACTCGTTTCAAAGAATTTCATAGCAAAACACGACCGGTTCTTGAGCGATACGATGAACTTGGACTCCTTATCGAAGTAGATGGAACACCAAGCGAACCCAAAATTACACAGGAAATTATCGAGCAACTGTACTTGCGTGCGACGAGCACCTAAGCGGCGTCTAGTGGGCTGCCAAATACACGGACACGTAACAGTGCCAGACGGACAAGAATAACAGCCGTGTGACAAACGACTGAAATTACGAGTGCAATGCCAACCAAGTTAATGGTTGCTTGTAACCTGTTTGCCTCCAGCGATTGGTGAGCGATCAGTAGAACCCAGGGCAGAGCCCAAGTAGAAACTATCCAAAACAGTAGGTATAGACCTGTTGCAGCGCCGACCCTGATGGTTAACCGCTCTAATCCATCAACTTCGATGTGACTATGTTTGTTACGAGCAGTGCGTACGGATTGCAAAAAAGAGGAAGCCGCCGCTGCCCAGCGTAGCCCGGCGTCAATCAGGAAAAAAACCACCAGGCCGACAAAGGCCCAAAACATAAATACTGTTACGGTACTGACTGCGTCGCTTGTGTTAACGGCGGCACCAATCTTTGAAATACTTTGGTACGCCTCAGTACCACTGGCGCTATCCAGATTCAGTGTGGTCGCAAAACCAGCATGTTTGTACAGCATTGGCACAAATATTGCCGCGGTTAAGCCGATTGACGTAACGATGACGACCACCGACTCGTACCACGATGGTCTTAGGAGAGTTTTCAGGATGTGGGTACGCGATAGATCGGCCATTTTCTGTAGTATATCGGTTAAGTGGTCTGTTTCCTAATCACGCTTGAGCATGACAGTGAAGGCCTCTGCCGGAATATCGACTTTGCCAAAGCGTTTCATCCGTTTTTTGCCCTTCGCTTGTTTGGCTAGGACTTTTTTCTTGCGGGAGACGTCTCCGCCGTATAACCCTGTAGTGACATCCTTGCGGTAGGCGCTGATGTCTTCACGAGCGATAAATTTGCCACCGATGGCCGCCTGTAGCGCCACCTGGAAATTCTGCCGTGGAATGACTTCTTTGAGCTTTTCAACCGTATCACGACCCAAACGCTGCGCTTCGCTACGGTGAACCATAATGCTAAGCGCTCCGACCATTTCGCCGGCCACGTAAAAATCAAGTCGTACCAAATCTTCGGTCCGATAGTTGTCTAATTCGTAGTTGAACGAACCATAACCGCTCGTAATGGACTTGAGCTGATCATAGAAATCTGTCAGCAGGTTGGCGAGCGGTGCCTCAAAAGCCACGACGGCACGATCTTCGACGTAGCTCAGGTTGGTTTGTAGCCCACGTTTACTACTGATGAGTTGGATGACGGGACCAACATAATCCTTTGGCACGATGATTTCGCCCTTGATCCACGGCTCTCGGATTTCTGTAATCTGAGCGGGTTCGGGCAAACTACTGGCCGATTTGATATCCAGCTCTTCGCCGTTCGTCATGCTCACTTGGTAATCGGTTGAGGGGTTGGTGACAACAAGATCCAGGTCGTATTCACGTTCCAGTCGCTCGCGAATAATATCCATGTGGAGCAAACCCAGGAAACCAATGCGCACGCCAAAACCGAGCACCGGTGAGTTTTCTGGCTCAAATTGTAAGGCGCTGTCGCTGAGTGATAACTTCTCGACGGCGTCCTTCAAATCTTGATAAAACTCGTTGCTCTCAGGGAAAAACCCAGCATACACAAACGGTTGCACGTTTTTGTAGCCAGGCAAGGCCTGGCTAGCGGGTTTGGCAGCGAGCGTGACCGTGTCACCTACTTTGGCCTCTCTGGTTGATTTCAGGTTGGTGACAATATAACCGATTTCACCTGCTTTTAGGTCGGCTCCGGCTGTCATGTTCGGTCTTAAACTGCCAACTTCCAGGGCAATGCCTTTGGCGTTCGTGGCTAACATCTTAATCTCACTATTTTTTGCTATGGCACCATCAAAAACACGCAGATACAATATGACGCCACGATAATCATCGTAATAGCTGTCAAAAATCAACGCCCGTGTCTCATTATAGGACGGACCTATTAATTGCGATTTTGGCGGCGGCACCTCTGTAACAATGCGCTCCAGAACTGCGTCAACGCCTTTGCCAGTTTTGGCGCTGATCTGAAGGATGTCTTCAAATTTACAACCAAGTAGGCTCACGATCTCGGCACCAACGCGTTCAATGTCGGCTGCTGGCAGATCAATTTTGTTCAGGATGGGGATGATGTGCAGATCTGCCGCCATTGCTAAGTACACGTTGGCAAGCGTCTGTGCCTGGATACCCTGGCTAGCGTCTACGACCAACAGGGCCCCTTCGCAAGCCTGTAGGCTACGTGACACTTCGTAACTAAAATCAACATGTCCCGGCGTGTCGATAAGATTTAGTTCATACTCTTTGTATTGCATGCGAACTGGCGCCAATTTGATGGTGATACCTTTTTCGCGCTCCAAATCCATTTTGTCTAGTAGCTGTGCTTTCATATCACGCTTTTGCACGGTATCAGTCAGCTCCAATAGACGGTCGGCTAATGTCGACTTGCCATGATCAATATGCGCAATTATGCAAAAGTTGCGTATGTGTTCCTGATTCATTAGGAATAATTATAACAGAGGTGCTACTCGAGGCGGATTGGGAGAAAAATAAAACGCCGCAATCGACGCAGCACAATTCGTGCTTCGGCAAGTCCAAACAGCGCCGAAACCGCGACGTGCGTGCCAAAAACAACCAGCGAGATTACGGCTAACTTTGTTCCCAGCGTCAGCACACCTTGGTCACTAGCACCGAGTGGATAAAGCTGCACCGCCATATAACCCGCAATCATACTAAAGCCAGAAACAGAGATGATTCGGGCCGTTCCAGCCCAAAATACTCGGTTGATAAGGCCGTGGTCTCTTCTAATCATTATTGCCAACAGGATGAATACTTCGACCATTGCCACGACGGACTGTGCAATCGCCAAGCCAGCTACACCATAATCGAACGACTTCGTGAGCCACCAAGCCAGAAAGATGTTAAGCGAAATGGTAAATAGTGACACAAACATTGGTGTAATGGTGTCTTTTTGGGCATAGAACCACCGCGACAAAATGGTATAGATAGTTCGGAAAAAGATAGCGCCCGCCAGAAATCCAAAGACCAGTGCAATTTCGGTCGAGCTTCTGGTGAAAATCATACGAGCCAAGTAGCCTCGAGCAAAATAACTGATAATAACCACCGGTGCAGTAATCCAGATAATTGCACGGAGCACTTTTAGGAAGTCGTTACGGAATAAATCGGGGCGACCCTGACTCAAACGCTGGCTCAAACGCGGGAACGCCGCCGTTGATATTGCAGTACCGATTAACAATGCTGGCGCAGTACTGAGCACGTAGGCGTTGTTGTAGTAACTAATGTTACCAACACCAAGATCTTTGGCAAATTTGGTTTCAACGATTGAGTTGAGTTGGTCGACCCCCTGGTCAAGTGAGCGTGGCGCAAGCTGCTTCAAGATCAAACGGAAATCAGAGCTTCGCCACAGAATTCTGGGCTGCCATCGATAACGCAGGTTGATGGTGCCGAGACCGATAACAAGCATTTGAGCTACAGCGCCCGCCAGCGCGCCAATGCCTAGACCAATCACACCAAGCTCACCCGGACCGCCACTTTGCCCATGAGCAGTACTAAAGACAATGGCGCTGGCGATAATACATGAGTTATAAAACAGCGGAGCAATTGCATAGAAAAAGAAGCGGCCCAGTGACTGCTGTAAACTGGTCAGCACGCCCGAGATAGTGAAAAACAACGGATTGAAGGCAATCATCCGCAAAATGAGTGTGCCGGTGTGCACCTGATCTGGACCGACAAAGTGCTTGATAATCTGTTCTGCAAACACAAACATCAGCACACCAATGCCAAACATAATGATTACCATCGAGTTGAGCAAGCTGGTCGTCAACTCGTTAACACCTTTGCGGTCACCGCGCTGCAGGTGATCTGCCAGAACTGGTATAAAGGCCACGCCTAGTGCGCCGGCTGCGATGGTGAAAAAGAAAAAGTCAGGAATGTTAAAGGCAGCAAAGTATGCATCGGTACTGTTCGGTCCGGTTGCTGGGAAGTTGGCGTTTACCAGCTTGGTACGCAAGAAACCCAGCACTTGCCCAATCAACGAGGTTGCCACTAATAGCGTAGCCACGCTAGCCAGTGGAACGCGTTTTGATCGAGGTTTTGATGTCGGTGCGGTCGGGTTCATGAACAGTTTTTTCTCTGTTAGACAGTATAGGCCAATGCGAATCTAATTTCACCCCAAAATCACTCATTTTCAATACTATATAAAGTATAGTATTGGCTTAATAGGACGGACCTATTAAATGCTACTTTAGACTGATTGTGCCGCTATCACCGCTGATATCACCACTAGAAACTGCGGGTTCTGACGTCTTTCGCTTGCGTTTTCGGGTTCGTTTGCGCTTGGGTTTTTCTGGGTCTGCGGACGCTACTGACGGCTCAGACTTCCCGGCGGGTACCGTGTCCGGTTGTTCGGTCGTCTGGGCCGTGGGCTGCGTTTGTGTCTGCACCTTTTTGGGCTGAGGTTTAGCCGCCTGAGGCTTTGGCTGATCGCCCATCAAATAGCGATCATGGACATACTGGTCAACGTAGCGGCGATCGACGCTGTACCTTGCCCGACTGTTCTGAATAATGTGCGTAGTGTAGTCATCGCTATTAGGTGGCAGATTGAGCGATATGGCCGAGAAGCCCGGTACCTTTTCGCCCTCGATAGTCATGCTAATTACGAAGTGGCGGTTATGCATGTGTACGAGATCGTATTCGGTAAATTTAGGCTCAAAATATCGTTGCATGGTGCGAGCATCATCTGCGCTCATGCGAAATGCTACGATACTACCAACGTTACCAAAGACAGCATCCTTCACCTCAACTGGCATCTGGGCAATGTACTGGTTGGCAACTGTCAGATTGAGTCCATACTTTCGTGCCTCAGATAGAATCGTCGCAAATGAGTCAGTTGCAAAGTTCTGGAATTCGTCCACGTACAGATAGAATGGATGGCGTTGTTCGGCCGGAATATCCGCCCGACTCATGGCACCCAACTGCATTTTGGTGACCAACAATGCGCCAAGTAGTGAGGCGTTGTCTTCGCCGACCAAACCACGGCTGAGGTTAACGATCAAAATCTTCCGCTCGTCCATGATCTGGCGGATGTTGAAGCTAGACTTGGGCTGCCCGATAATGTTTCGCACCAACGGATTGGCTGTAAAGGCACCGACCTTGTTTAACACTGGTGCAACCGCCTCTGCGGCAAACTTGTCATTCCAGCTGGCAAATTCTATAGTCCAGAAATTACGCACCACCGGGTCTTCCACATATTGCAGGACTTCGTTTCGAAATCGTTTGTCTGTCAGGATACGTGTAATGTCGAGCATAGTCGCATTCGGGTAATCTAGTAGCGCCAATAAGGAATAACGCAGGATGTACTCCAGGCGAGGACCCCAGCTTTCGAACATTCGCTTCAGAACACCGATCAGCTCTGATACGGTATGTGTTTTGAGCTTGGGGTCAGTTACCTCCATAGGGTTGAAAGCGATTGGGAATTCGGTATCGGCCGGATTGAAATAGATGACGTCGTTGGCACGCTCGGCGGGAATTCGTTTGAGCACGTTCAGTGCATAGTCACCGTGGGGATCGATCACCGCAAATCCAAAAGGGCTGTAAATGTCAGAGATGGTTAATAATTCGAGCAGGCCAGATTTACCAACACCAGTTTGACCAATAATGTACAGGTGTCTGCCACGATCTATGCGCGGCATGCCAAACATAGTATTGCGACCACGGAAATTCGTGTTGGCAACTGGACTGATGTTGGGGTCGGCTTGACCAGATACAATTGGCAAGTTGGCGGGTGGTTCTGCTGTCTGACTCAGGGCCCACAAGATGTAGGGCGTTTCCACGTTGGTGTGCGGCAAGTGATACATGGTCGCAACTTCTTCGATGTTGAGGAGGCTGCCTTTTTTGTCAAAGTCACGAGTTCGGTACAGGGCTAACGCGTACGGATCTGAGTTGACTCGTTTGGCCTCATAGCCATTCAAATACGTCGTGTTGAACTGCTTGTAGCTCGCGACTATTGACTGTAAGCGCAACTGTGCCTGAGGTTTAGGAACTTGCCCACGATAGACAATTTTTAGGCTCGTTTCGTACGCTAGTTTTTGGCTCTTTTCCTCGGCTCCACTAGCCTTTGTCTGGTCGTAGTCGGCCATTTTGACTGCCTCAGTTTTGTATTCTGGCGGCTTCCAAAGTGCCTCTGCGAGACCGCTTGTAATGCCTTTTGAGCCGGTGCCGCCCTTGATGCCGGCTATGTAGCGCTCGCTCTTCTTGTGCCAGTTGTTGGCAGCTGGGCGAATTAACAACTGGATCCAGCCCTCTTCGTCGGCTTCGAATTTGGCGAGTGTTGCCGTGATGGCGGCCAGTGGGTCAACCTCAAAACTCTGAAACGTTTTAATGGGTAGTGCCTCGTTAGCAATCAACTTCATCTCTGTTATGAGCGTCGTCGTAAAGTGCTGGGCGTCGTTCATGGTGTAATCGGGCACTTCGCTAATCTGCACCGTTGGGTATTGGGCATAGATTTGCTCTTCCACAAAATCCTTGAGGTACATGGGGACCCAAACATAAAAACCGATGCGCTTGGCAATGACTGCAATCTCAAAACTGAGGCATTCGCGCTTTGGTGGCTTGAAAAGGCTGGTTGATGGCGTGGTGAGCAAACCGTGCAAGCTGGCAAACATCTGTTCGGCGGCGAGCTCTTTCTTTTCGTTGGTGCGTGGCACCTGCAGTAACAGCACCACACCTTCTTGGGCAGGTGTCTGTTTGCGTTTGCTCGCTTGTGCTAACTTGTCAGAAATGTTTGCCATAGCAATAATTGCCCGTCATCGGGCTTATGTTTCATTGTACCTTGTTGGGGGCTAAATTACAGTAGTAAAACGAACGATAGGCAGTGTGTGCAAAGGGCTAAATGAACGACACTCGTGCTTGAATACAGTCTGGGATGATGAGCGAGCACCGTAGCGGAGCGTACTGTTTGGTACGTGAGCAACGGAGCAGAGCTCAGCGCCCAGAATGTGCCAAGCACGGTGTCGTCTAGTAAAGGGCGGCTTCTTTGGGAAGCACCGAGCCATGCAGCACTTCCGCCACTTCTTTTTCTTCGACGGTTTCTTTTTCGATGAGTTTGTCTTTGAGTGCTTCGATCTTTTTCAGGTTGGCTTTGATGACAGCGCGAGCGCGGTTGGCGGCTTCGGTAATGAGGCTCTCGACTTCTTCGTCGATGAGCTTAGCGGTGTCGTCTGAATAGTCACGTTCGTGAACGAGCTTGTCCAGCATCATGCCGTCGTCAACGTGGAAAACTTGGTCGCGTAGTTTGCGGCCCATGCCTTGGTTAACGATCATGTCACGAGCAATCTCAGCGGCTTTTTGCAGGTCATTTCCGGCCCCAGTTGTGACGCGGTCTTTACCGTAGATGACTTCTTCGGCAATACGGCCACCTAGGGCACGTGCTAGTACGTCTTTAAACTCAATGACAGAGGTGTAACTACGATCTTCGGGTGGCAGGAACCACGTCACACCACCAGTACCGCCACGTGGAATGATGGTTACTTTGTGGACTGGATCGCTGTCCGGCAAGACATGCCCGACAATGGCGTGACCAGCTTCGTGGTAGGCGGTGATTTCCTTTTCCTTGTCGTTCATGATCTTGTTCTTGCGTTCTGGTCCAATCGCAACACGCTCGAATGCTTCGGTCACATCGTCTTGGTTAATTTGTGAGTGGTTGTTGCGGGCGGCGATAATGGCTGCTTCGTTAGCTATATTGGCCAGGTCGGCGCCCGAAGAACCAGCCGTCTTGGCGGCTAGTGCATCCAAATTGACATCTTTGCCGAGCGGTTTTTTGTCGAAGTGAACCTTCAAAATTGCTTCGCGGTCTTGTCGATCGGGCAGTGTAATGTTGACGCGGCGGTCAAAGCGACCAGGTCGTAGTAATGCTGGGTCAAGTACGTCAGCGCGGTTCGTGGCGGCTAATACAATTACATTTTGCCCCTGTTCGAAACCATCCATTTCGACCAAAATTTGATTCAATGTCTGTTCGCGCTCGTCGTGACCACCACCCATGCCAGAACCACGGCGACGGCCGACAGCGTCAATCTCATCGATGAAGATTATGCACGGCGCGTTCTTTTTGGCCTTAGCAAACAGGTCCCGCACACGACTGGCACCAACGCCAACGAACATTTCAACAAACTCCGAACCCGAGATGCTAAAGAATGGCACATTGGCTTCACCAGCTACCGCCCGGCTCAAGAGTGTTTTACCAGTTCCGGGAGGCCCGACCAGCAGCACGCCTTTCGGAATACGTGCGCCGACGCCCTGGAATTTCTTGGGATACTTTAGAAACTCAACAACTTCTTCCAGGTCTTGCTTGGCTTCACCCTGCCCTGCAACATCACCAAAGACAATCTTGTCCTTTTCGTTGCCGTACAGGCGGGCGCGGCTTTTACCGAAACTGAGCGCCTGATTGCCTTGACCTTGCGCACTACGCAGCATGAAGTACAGCAGGCCACCGATCAACAGAATTGGCAGAAATGATTGCAAGAAAATAACCCAGAACGAACTACCGCTACTTTCGGGCTTGAATGAAACTTGTACTTTACTGAAGTCAATGCCTAACTCTTTGACGCTAGCGTTGGGATCGGTGTAGGTTTTGATACTAGCCTTGTCATCACCCTTTTTGGTGATAGACAGTTCATTGCCGCTGACGACAATTTTGGAATACTGACCGCTGTTGGCGGCCTTGACTGCCTCAGTGACGGGGATGGTCTTGGTTGCCGATGGCTGGCTGTAGGCGGCATAGACCACTAGACCAATTAATACAATGAGTGCGACAAAGCCGGCATTTTTCATGCCACGGCGGTTTGGCGGCGTCGGCCGCCGTTTGTTGGTTGGGCGATTATTCATAGGCATTCAAGTATTATACCCTGTTAGACCACTTCCTGCCCACTAGTTTACTTACTAATTCTTAGTGTTTTCTTTGCAACAGTCATTTTCCAGCCGCCAATTGCGTCAATTTGACTGCCGGGTTGGGCGGTTTTGGCGGCAATTGCCAGGCGTTCGATAGTATTCTTATCGAAGTTGTTGACATGGTTGGCTCGGAGCCATAATGCGATATACTCTTTGGCGACTGCATGCGGCAGACCGATGAACCACTGTCTGTCAATTTCTGGATCGACTGGGCGCAGATTGAGCAAATGCTCCAGTTCCTCGTTGGTCACGGACAGGTTATTGATAATCTCCACGAATTGTTGTCGCTGTTTGGGCGTGAATTTGGGCAAAATGTGATGCCGTACGTAGTTGCGCAGATACGTGTCGTCATCGTTAGTGCTGTCTTCTCGCCAGATGATTTGCTGTTGCTCGGCGTAGTCACGAATTTGCTGCTTTGTTAGGTGTAACATGGGGCGAATAATGCCGTCTGTACTCTGTAAAGCAGTCAATCCACGTCGGTTGGTACCACGAAGTATATTAATGATGGCCGTCTCCAGCACATCGTCCTGGTGATGGGCGGTGATGATGGCATCCGCGCCAATTTGCTCCTGTACATCACGCAAAAAAGCATACCTGGCTTGGCGCGCCGTTGCTTCACTTGCACCTTCCCCAAGATCGCCGAAAGCGGATTTAAATCCGCTTTTAATCCGCTTTGCAGTTTGTTCTACTAGTTCCTTGTCTTGTGCGGAATCTTTGCGAATGCCATGGTCGAAATGCGCCACAACTAGTTCCACGTCGTCCATTTGCCTCAAAATATCAAGTAGAACCATTGAATCTACGCCGCCACTAACGGCCACGACATACTTCCCTGGCTTTAATTGAACATCCATGTCATATAATTGTACATAATGAAACGAGGTAATACTGACCCAAATCTTTTCGCTATCCAACAACTTGTTATTGAGCTGGCACTGATCGACCGCAATCATTACCTGGCTAATCACGAAAGACGCGAGAACGATATCGAGCACAGTTTCGCCGTAACAATGCTGTGTTGGTACGTCTATGACAAATTAGAGCCGACCTTGAGTCTGGAGAAAATTCTGCAGTACGCCCTGGCTCATGATTTCGTTGAGAAATACGCAGGTGACACCAACACATTCGCTACCAACGAAGAGCGTGATAAAAAGATCGTGCGCGAGCATGAAGCCCTAGATCAACTTTGCCAGGACTTCAGTTCGTTTAGCGGCCTAGTAAATGCCATGAGAGCTTACGAGGATAAATCAGATGACGAATCACTGTTCGTTTGGACTGTCGACAAGATGCAGGCATTAATAATGGGAGATTTGGATAATTGGCGACCGTATCAGGAGTTGTACATTTCATATGATGACTTCGTAAAAAAATACTCCGAATTATTAACAATAAGCTCACCATACGCCAAAGATATCTTCTCGATATTGATTGAGTACTGCAAGACTACGTTCTACGACCAACCACCCGTTAGTACCTAAGCATTTTGTCTGGTACAATTATCTCTGTTAAAGCACTCAAACAAACATGGCTACAGATATACTACTTTTCCTGGTCGGCATAGTTGTCGGCGCTGTAAATGCAATTGCTGGCGGTGGTATGCTGCTGGGATTCCCCGTGTTGCTTGCGACGGGTCTGTCACCCTTGGTCGCCAATGCTACTAGCTACATCGTGGCACAGCCCGGCAATATTGCGGCAGCCTTTGCCTACCGGAAATATCTGCGAAAAGTCCCCAAGCAGTATCTGTTACTGATTATCCCGACCGTTATCGGCGGTTTTGCGGGTTCGTACATTCTCAGGCACACCGATGCTAGTGATTTTGCTCGGTATGTTCCGTGGCTAGTTTTGTTTGCAGTGACGCTGTTTGCCTATCAGCCATTTTTGTACAAGTACATACATGATCACATACACGCTCCTAAAAAACGGAGGCGACAAGGTTCGCCAATTTTGTTTATAGCTCTAGCCATGCTGCCTTTGTCTATCTACGGTGGCTATTTTGGCGCGGGCTTTGGCTTTATCATGCTGTCCTTCCTTGGTTTCACGAAATTACACGACCATATTCACCGCATGAACGCTCTAAAGTACGTCTGTATATTTTTCTTGACCTCCAGTGCGCTCGTCGGATTGCTAGGCTCAGGACTCATCAACTGGCACCATGGTTTGATCATGGCGGCCGGTAACTTGATTGGTGGCTTCACCGCTGCTATTTGGTCACTGAAAGTACCGTCTCAGCACCTACGGACGTCCATCATTGTGGTCGGTTTTATTGCCGCCGCTTACCTGGCACTACGCACCTACTAGCCAAGCTTTGTATACTATTTGGTAATGAAGCGTCTTTATTTTATTCGTCATGGCGAAAGTGAACTGAATGCTCAGCACCTACTGTCTGGCCGAATTGACACACCACTCACGGAAAACGGCCGTCAGCAGGTTCATGCCGTCATAGATGGTGTCCGCTCGATAGGCGTAGATTACATTTTGTCTTCCCCGCTTTCACGGGCATACGAAACTGCCAGCATCATTGCCGAAGGCATTAGACTGCCGCCTGACAAGATTCACACCAGCGCTCTGTTGACCGAACGAACGTATGGCCATAGGGAAGGTACTGCATGGGACACGACTGCACCAATAGCTGATGAGCCTGGCTCCGAAACGCTTGCCGCTGTTCGGCAACGCGCAGAAGAGGCTTTGTACATTATTAAGAATTTGCCGTTTGATACGGTCCTAATCGTTTCACATGGGACAATTTGGCACGCATTGCAGGCTATCCTCAATAACCAGCCAAGTTTTGAAGATACTGGAGCGCCCGACAACGCCAAGATCGTCCAACTCATCTAAGCCCTAGCCAACAGAGATAAATTCTGCTACAATCACCTCTGTTCTGCGTATTGAAAGTTCTCTTGCGTCGGTGTAGCTCAGCTGGTTAGAGCACATTTCAAATCTAGAATATTTTTTGGGGGCGGCGTAGCTCAGTTGGTTAGAGCACAGGACTCATAAGCCTGGGGTCACTGGTTCAAGTCCAGTCGCCGCTACCAAAAAATGTGCTAGATTTAGGACTCATAAGCCTGGGGTCAGTAGTTCCAAATGAACAACGATTAGAAATTGTTCGGCACACATTATCACTACTAACGTGACAATTGTTTATTTAACAGTGAATTCAGCTTCGGTTGCGTCGTGATAGTGATCGTGGACATGGTAATCACCAGTTTTTATGAGTGTGACTGTCAGTGACTCACCTTTGTGTAGAATTTTTTCTGAAACGCCGTCGTATGCTTGGTGGTGATCGTGCACGCCGAAAGCAATTCGACGCGTGATGTCGTCCTTATTAATTACGGTGAGCGTATCGCAATGCTGGGCAAGTGTGTCTTGGGGCTGCATGATACCGTTCGAAATACTAATAACGTGGTTGGCACCCGTGCTCGTACAAACGTCTGTTGCCGCTCGGTTATTGCCGACTATGACTGCGACTACACCACCAATGACAATGCCACCTACGACCACGAATAGGGCTAGGTCAAGTTTCCGCATTACTACTGCGTGACCTCGACGGTCCCAGTCATATTCGAGTGAAAATTACAGTGATACGGAAATGACCCGACTGTATCGTAGGTAAACGAGTAGGTTTGACCCTGATTCATCGTCCCACTGTCCGGTCCACTGCCACTATCGGCGGTTACAGTATGTGGAGTACTGTCCTGGTTAGTCCATGTAACTTTGGTGCCGACTTTGACGGTAATTTTTGCCGGGCTGAAGGCGAAGTCTTTGATAGTTACTGCGTTTGTGGTGGCTGTTTGGGTGGCGCCAGTCGTTGATTGAGATTTTGCGGTTGGCATGTTAGTCATATCATTAGATGAATTGTTTTTGAGTGCAAAAACCGCAATAACCACGCCAACCAATATTGCAATTCCTATAGCTGCAACGACTAGTTTCTTGCTCATAAACCCTCCGACTAAGACTCGTTCATTCTCAGTATACTACTTACCTGTCTTGCCGCCGGCATTGCCGTTGTCGATGATTTTTTGTAGCAAGGTGAAGTAACTGGCTAGACTACTTTTTCGAACTCCTTTTTCGAGTAGCTTGAGTGGTTGCGCTACGGCTGCTTCGATAGCAACAACCAACTCCGTGCCAGCCTGTGTCAGAGTTAACACCCTGGCCCGCTTATCCAGGGTGTCGACACTAACCTTCACATTACCTTTGGCTTCTAATGGTTGCACAAGAGACGTCACGAGTGGTGTCTCGACCTGTAATACTTCTGCTAACCCAGTTACCCTCATGCCGTCTGAGTTGTCGCGCAGCCAACCCAAAATAATCCACTGCGAAGTATTGATACCAAATGGCGTCAATGCCTCCGTAACGGCTGCCTGGATGTTACGATGCGCTACTACCTGAAGCCTAGCTTTTTGGTACGTGGCGAGTTGTTCGGGCATGCCAAAAACTCCTTCAATGAAGCAATGCTACGCCCACACGAAACATAAATAAGTTAGATAACTCACTCATGTGATTTGAGCTGTGTATATCTCTGCTTTTTACAGAGGTCAAACGACATTTGCAAAAATAATCAGCCTACTCGTAGCAGACTGATTATTTTGCGATATCTACTACAGTTTTTGTAGTAAGTTGTCGATGCTTAGAATATCTTCGTTTGTTGTAGGAACAAATTCAAAGGCTAAGCCGTGGTTGGTTTGCACAACTGTTTCCTTTCCAGTTTATTTTTATGTTTTATGGTGTTTGTTTTATAGATCTTTAAAACACTATATATTATACACAAGTTTGTGCAAATGTCAATATGCTTTTATTAAATACACTCTCGTTAGTCTGTTAATTGATCGAGAAAATTCGTAACGGCAGAACGCATCATGTCTAGCCTATGAGTTTCGTCGATAGACACTACTTCATAAAATGGCTCACCAAGCATGCGCTCGTATAGCCCTAGATACCGACTTGTGACTGCTTCCACCATTTCAGGAGGCATGACCGGCGGTTCTTGACCTTCCTGACCGGAGAAACCTTGTTCCCTGAGCCATTCACGGACAAATTCTTTGGACAATTGTTCGGGCCTATTGCTTGTCTCCCTTTCGACGTAGTTACGAAATTGCGCGCCATGGAAGTATCTGGACGAATCGGGAGTGTTGACCTCGTCGATCAAGACAATTTCACCGGTAACCAACCTGCCGAATTCGTATTTGGTATCTGCAAAATAAAGCCCCTTTTCACGCGCCCAAACTTGCCCGGCTAAAAACATGTCGGTTGCGTAGCCAGCCATGGTATCGTACTGCGCCTGCGTTGCCAGACCCTGCTCCACAATTTCTGCCGGAGTGATATCCTGGTCGTGACCCTGATCTGCTTTGGTGGTCGGTGTAACCAGTGGCTCTGGGAAGAACTGAAATTCCGACATGCCGTCCGGCAGACGATTACCGCATATTTCACGCATACCCTCCTGGTAATTGCGCCAAGCCGTACCGAGCAACGCGCCCCGCATAATCATCTCAATTTTGAAAGGCTCCGCTCGTCGACCAACCGTCACGTTGGCGTCGGGTGTACCCACAAACCAGTTAGGCGCAACGTCCTGCATTTCGGAAAGTATTGCCGCTGACATCTGGTTCAAGACTTGTCCTTTGTAGGGGATTGATTGTGGCAATACAACGTCAAAGGCTGATATTCTATCTGTCCGAACCACTGCTAGCAGTGGGCCAGCGTCTGGGTGGTCGATGGCGTAGGTGTCAGCGACTTTGCCGTGGTAGGCATTGCCGACCTGTCCCGGGAAGTCAAAATTGGTTTCTTGAATTGTAACTGCCATGGTTACCGACCTTGTTGAGATGCAATTAAGTATTCTTCTGCGCCCATGGTTCTCAATAATTCATCCTTGCTCATAACTTCTACCGCAAGAGCCTCGTCATATTGCCGTAACCTATCATCAATACCCGGATTACTGAGTGCCAGAATTCGCGCCGTAAATAGTCCGGCGTTAAATGCACCCGCTTCACCCTCAAAAGTGGCTAGTGGTTTGCCTTTTGGCATGCGTATCATTGAGCCAAGCGCCGGGTTCATAACGTCTGGGCTGCCAGTGATTGCAACGCCTAGCACCGGTAACCTTGTCTCAGATGCGACCATTCCGGGTAAGTGAGCAGATCCACCCGCACCAGCGACAATTACTTGCAGCCCTCTGGCTGCAGCCACGCCTGCATACTGCGTCATAGCACTTGGTGTTCTGTGGGCAGAGATTACCCGCTCTTCGTAAATGCTACTGCCTAAGCCTATATGACGCAAGGCATCTCCGACATGTCGCATAGTACCTAGATCACTGTCGGATCCCATAATTATTCCTACGCGTGTTTGTGATGATTCTCTCCCTGACATATCTTCTCCTCTTCTTTTCTATGATGCTTGTGCAAACTCAACCATGTTATTAAAAATTGTCGTCGTGGTTGTTCTGGCTCGATCAGGGGGAGTTCGTGGACCTATCTGGACAACATCAATAGCACTGTCGCCAGTCAGTCCAAATTCGCGGTTGAGATCATGAATTTTGCGGTAGACACCAACTTCATCAGGCGCGTTATTGCAGATCACCACACCTATCTCTAGGCCAACTCTTTGTTCTAGTACGTCACGGACGACTTGTGCAGCCGTGCTGCCGCCTTCCCCACTCTCGCGATCTCCCGAAGCCAAAATCGCAATCCTTGGCTGGCTGGCCATGACATCTCCTTTGCGGCTATTATCCCCATGCTCGGGTACAAAAACAAGCAAAATGTAATTATTACAAGATAGTTAAGTACCTACGCTATTTCGCTTTTGCTTTAGCGTTGGTGTTGAACCCAACATATTCCAACAAATCTCTATCATCCCAGATTCTGACTAGTCGTTTGCCTCGTTGCTCTGCCTCCAAACCTTCAAAACGACTCGGTCTCGATGGAGTCACCCTCAGAATTCCTTCTATAACTGAATCAAATTTGAACGGTTTAGCCGTTTCCAATGTTAGCATGGGCACGTCCGGGTCGTATGCGCCCAACTGTTCTATCGCTGCGAGGCCATTGGCGGTATGAGGATCAATGACGACCTCGCCATTGGTATCAATAAATACACTTCGTATCATGGCCGCTCGTCCAGCAGCGGTAACTGTTGTTGCATGCACGTCCCATCGAATAGATTCGTCGGCAACACCCATCTCGTACAGATTGACGGTGCCCCGTGTGGTTAGCTTTTGATACACGGCTGCAATTTTATCGGGATTGTTACCGTACAGCATGCCAAAGTATCGCCATATGTTACTGGGCATTCGCACATCTTGGGCGGAACTGTCAGTACGCACTAAATCAGCCAGCTTGAACACGCCACTATTGATCACCGCATCCAGTGTGTTGTTTTCGTTTGGTGCAATGATTAGGTTGCGCAGTGGCAAACCCATTTTTCGCGCGATGATGCCAGATAACGCGTTACCGAAGTTACCAGATGGTATGCTGACATCTACCGGATCCCCGACTTCGCCGCCGTTGAGCCGTATGGCTTTCATGTAGCTAGCAAAATAGTAGGGGATTTGGGCCACGATCCTGGCGATATTAACAGAGTTTACGGCACTTAAGTCATATGCTAAATCTGCCGTCATCTGTATGTCGTTGATGTAAGTAAAATCACCTTCTACTTCTAGGACATGTACGCCAGGTTGACCCTGCATCTCGGCCATCTGTGACCACTGAAATGGACTGACACCTTGGTTAGGCATCATGTTGATGATTTCGGTGTTAGGCAAACCCGAAAATGCATTGAGGGCTGCTGGCCCAGTATCGCCAGACGTTGATAACAATATGGTTAGCGGGTCGCCTTTTTGTGCCTGCAAGTAACTCATCCAACGCGCAAATGGTTGCATGGCCATATCCTTGAAGGCGCCAGTTGGGCCATCGGACAAGCCAACTACATGTATTCCAGAAGGTAGGGTGGTAAAACGCAGACTACCGTCCTCATCAAAATCAAAGTTATCTGGCGAATACGCTGCTTCGGCAGTGTCACGCAGCACCTCATCTGGCATCGTGTTACCTAGAAGTTTTTTTGTTACCGTGTAGAAAACACTGGCGTAAGGCTGATCTTGCATCGCTCGCAATTCCGCTTCACTAAACTCAGGAAACTTCGCGAAATTATACAATTCGCCACCGGGCGCATAGCCGTCTAGAATAGCTTGGCTGATGGGCACAGGGTTATCGACGTCGCCAGTATTGATCAGTAGCGGTTCACCATTTCTAATCATAATTCACTCATTTGTACACTGTTAGCGGTGTTATCGCAAGCATGAGCAGCTTTAGCGAATCGCGATACTTAGCAGTGCAACGACCGCAATGAGAGCCCAGAATACATTCAGCACAACCGACTGTTTGACACCCTTGACCAGTGAAATAACGATAATGCCGATGGCACCAGTCAGGTTTAGTAGCTGGTAGACTACCCCGTCGGCCGCAACCACCTTGAAGCTAACCAGAATATATGCCAACACGATGGCGGTTGTCCCGTACCAACCAACTATCTCACTCAGTCTGCGCTTACCAGCAATGGCCTTTTTCAAGCTTGCCCTACTTCTGGTTGCTGACTGTACTCTTCGTCAGTGACGTGTTCTTGCCAGTCGGCAAAATTTCCTTGTTCGTCGACTTCCTGGATTGCTAGGTGGGTCATCGACTGTCCGGAGGTGGCACCGTGCCAATGCTCCTCACCAGGTTCTGTCCAGATAACATCACCAGGACGAATAATCTGAATTGGTTCACCCCGTTTTTGGACGACCCCAATACCGTCGGTTACAAATAATGTTTGTCCGCACGGGTGACTATGCCAGGCTGCACGTGCCCCGGCCTCAAAATGAACACTACTCATCGATAACTTCGAATTGTCCGACACGGCTTTTAGCGGGGTAATCACAACCTTACCCGTAAACCAGTCGGTAGGTCCTTCGTTTGGTTCGGATTTTGGGAGTATCTGCATAATTTCATCATACCAGACAGGCCTGTGCGGCTACGTAGACTACAACCTACGTAATTATGCAGCATCAAGTTCTTGGACTGCTGAAACTACATCAGGGAAAGTGTTTACGAATTGATCAACTCGATAACCAGCAAAGTCTTCTCGGCTCCGTATTCCACTCTCCAGGTTAGCGATAAAGAATAGCTCAGCCCCATTTGCAGCTGCTGCATCACTAGGGTTATCACCAACGTAAACACACTGTTGTGGCGACAAGCCATGATCACGTTCTATTACTTGAAACGCACGTGGATCTGGCTTGTGAAATTCCATGTTATCTTTGTGATAAAAAGCAGTTAGTCTACCCGCCAAATGATGATCAGGGTCTAGCAAGTGCCTTACCTCAGTTTCGGTTCGCGATGTTAGTACCATTAGCCTTTTCCCAAGTGATGCAAGTCTATCCAGGGCAACAATATTTTCTTCGGTAACTACATCTACCAGTCCATGTGCGATAAACTCTTCATGCACTGTGGGCATTTGTCTCCAAAATTCATCCAAATCAATACCGGGAGAACGAAGTTGAATCGCATCACCCAGCAGCTGTCCCCAGGTCTGCATGTGGATTTCGCGAGACATTGGCTCTCGACCCATGCGTCGCAAGGTCTCGTTCTCAAGACCAAAACAACCTTCTTCTGTTAGACAGAGTGTGTCGTCAAAATCAATTATTACTGCTTCAATCATTGCGAACAGTTTAGCAAACAGGGGTGGAAATACAAGTTGGTAATATGAATTATAAATCTTTTAGGATTTGGGGGATGAACGATTGTGGTACTTTTCGCACTTGGACTGTTTCCGCGTGGTTTAGGTACTGTTTCATTAATCTATGCAGGCCGTCCAGGATCAGCCAGCGATTTTTCCAAAACATGATATCGATTGGATAACTAATGTCTGCGTCGAGTGTTCTCTGGTATTCGTCCTTGAATGTGTCCGGGTCATCCATGACCTGGTTCGGCGTAACTTCATCGTAGCCATCAGGTAGCGGCCAAATAAACGGGTATTCAAAATGCCATACTAGATCGGCAATGGGTATGTCTTCGGTCGGTAGTGTCAGTGCCCAGACTTTTGGGTTGCTCCAATTGAAGTCAAAGCCGACTTCCTTTATCGATTCGGGCAAATCTTTTTTCACATCATTATCTTAGCAAAGTATTTTGCCCAAATGTCACTTACACGCTCATGGTTATTGAGTCGTTATATTGTTTACTAATGGCTAATGAACCGCCTAACATTCGATGACTATGCATACCACGCCCGAGGCACGGCGTTATTTTTGGACCTAGAAACACATGAGCAGTTCGATATTGTGCACACTGGCTTCAACGAAGAAGTCGGCGAACTGCTGACAGATCAGGATTATCCAGTAGAACTAACTTCGAAACTTTGGGGTCTGGAGACCGATGAGGTGATTTCGGAGTGGTTGAACAAATCAAAATCGTCTGAAGCTGGTGACGTTTTGTACTACATTGCTGCCGCAAGTGCTTTACGGGGCATTCCCTTGCGGGATATTGCATCAGAAGCGATTGAGCGCTACACGGGCGAAAGTGCACTACTGTGGGACGAGACTATCATCGGTTTGGATAGCGCACTGACAGAGCAAATGGCGAGGGCGGTCCCGGATGGATATCGACCAAATTATCTCACGTGGAAGATGTGGGATTTCGCTCCGTTTGAGAACGGGCTACACATCCTGATGAGAGAACCAGTCTACGCCAAAGGCCCGTTGCGATTAATCCCCGATGGACGGTATGCCCTAGAAAGACTACACAGCACCTTTGGACGGTTAATGTCTCCCGAAGCAAGTAGTGATGATGAGTTTGTTGTTGCAGGTGCTTTGACACTTGGTGGACTTTCAATCGTACTACAAAACCGTTTTGGTAGTTCATTGCACCAGGCAGCAGCTAATAATATTGTCAAAAGGGAACGTCGCCATGCATTAGATCAGCTACGTGAAGGATCTGACGCAGAAAGATCCCGAGAGCTAGGCAAGCCACGGCAAGTGATTAGTGACGATGAGGGCACCAACAATAATTTGCTAAATGCTCCATTGCCCGAAGTTTAATAAAAACGCCACATTCGTGACGTTCTTATTTTGGTTGCCCAGGTACAGTCGAATTGCAACGATATCCTTGAAGAGTTGAGCAGATGGGAAGCTGAGTTAGCCGTGGGTTATTAAATAGTAGGCCATTCCAGCGATAACTAGACCGAATGGCAAGAGGTACCACCATGAGCGAAGTCTTCCGCCTAATTTTGTCATGGGCAAGCTTCCGCCAGGAGACATAAATATGCCCTCATTTTTACCTTTTGATTCCTTATCTTTCATCTCTGTTGCTGCAACTTTGTTCAGACTATCAGCAAGCACGGGATTAAATTCTGTGCTGGTTTTTCCACTCCTGAAGGCGGCAGTGGCATTATCAATTTGTAACTGTGTAAAGCCTTCCTGTTTTAACATGGTTACCGCATCAAAGTAGCTTTTCCCGCTAGACATATAGTCGTGAAGTTTTTGTAATGCCTGCTCATCGTTCATATTTACTAGCATAGCAAACCAATACAAAACCCCTGCCATTACGACAGAGGTTAAAATGCTTTTGGGCAGGACGACGTAGCGAAGCTGCTATTCCGTCGCTCCGTTTCTCGAAGCAAGCTTCTGCGATACTCGCTCCTTACGGCCCAACGACCTACGCCCAAGCTTCGCTTGTGCTGGTCGCAGGTTCGAGCCAGCTCGAAGAACCAAAATAAAAACGCCACTTTCGTGACGTTCTTATTTTGGTTGCATTGGATAGAACGACTTGGAACTCAATCAAGTCAGAACTGATAGCCATGTGGCAGATAGTTATAGATTACCAGAAGGAATATCAGCCGTAGTCCTAAGCGAGCGTAGTGGAACTCGAATAAGCATTAGCATAACATTATGTTTGATATGTCAAAGTTCTCTAGTACAATGGTACGCAAACTGAGGGACAAGCATGAGAATCAGCCACGTCGAGATAAAAAACTACCGGTCAATCGAAGAAATTTCATTTAAGGTGCTCGATCCAAGCATAGCGTGTTTTATAGGGGGGAATGGTAGCGGTAAGTCAAACATTCTAAGGGCTATCGCGGCAATGAAAAACAGCGATAAGTTTGATGAAGATGATTTTTACGTAGAAGCGAGCGACGAAGATGAAATCCGCATTTCCCTAACATTTATCCTTGAAAAGTCGGATGCCGAACTTCTGGAACCCGTAGGGCTAAAGCTGCAAAATGTAAGTGGCTTTAAGGTTACAAAAGTACAGAAGCTAGGTGGCAAGCCTACTATATATTCAGAATTGTTGGGTTACGATGACATTCTTGAAAAACGTCTTGATACTAGACTGAACGCCATAACACGTGCCATAACTGCAGAGTTGAAGCCAGAGGACGACCAGGAAGCTCATTTAAAGCTGGGTGAAACTATCCGCAACAGACAGGAAACTAAGGAAGCAATAACGGGTAGTCTTACTAATCTTCTGACCACCCTAAAGCAGCATGTACCAGACATTTCGACGCTAAACCTTGATGAAAAAGAGCTACAAGTTCTAGCTAATTTTAAAGACTACCAGTTCGCATACGACGGTCTGTTTAGCCAGCTTGACATAGAACTGCTTTCGCTTGATGAATACCAAATAGCCAACGAGGCTCCTATTGAAGAGCTTGCGAGCAGAGTGGCGCACCCCTTCCTATTTGATCTTCTTTCAATCTCTGGCAAAACTTCTACAGATTTCTTAAATGCCGAGGGAAACAAAAGAATTAATATTTCAGAACAAGCTTCCGAACAACTCACGGCTACCATGCAAAAAGTTTGGGGCTCTCATGGATTGCCACTTGTCGTACTTAAGGACAAGAAAGACACCACACTATCCTTTTGCAGCAGGACACCGAATCAGAAAGCTATTCCTCTGGAGAGCGCTAGTAAAGGAACGCAATGGTTTCTTAGGTTTTATACGAGACTTATTACGGCAAGGAATCATTCGAAACGTATCATCTGGCTCTTTGATGAGCCGGACCTGGGCTTACATGCAAAGTCTCAACAGGATTTGGTAAAACTCATCGAGGAGCAATCCGCTGATTCTCAGGTTCTATACTCCACCCACCAACCAATAATGATTCAGTGGCACCGTTTGGAGCGAATTCATGTCGTCGAGAATATGCCAGAGTCTAAGCAGGCAAAATTTGGTAAGGGAACCAAAATACATCAAAGATTCTGGGATGATGGAGATTTTGACTCGCCACTCAAGGAGATATTAAAGCTCTTTATCGGTGAAGATATTCTTTGGACAAAAGAGCACGTGGTCATCGAGGGTCCTTCAGATTACTTCTACTTTGTTGGTTGGGCAAATCGCTTTGCTAAAGAAAACCCAAATGCAAAGATTTGGAATGATGAATTTTCGTCTCCAAGTAGAGCTTTTGTCCCAGCTGGAAGTATTACCAATATTCCGCTATTTCTATTTTTCCTTACAAAGAGAAATGGTGCAGAAACCGTAAACTGGGCGTCTGTAACTGACACCGGGAAAGACCACACCGACATCAAACAAGTCATTAACAGTACTTCCCGGCTCAAAAGGTTTAGTGATCGAGTTATCTCACTAGAGCGGCCAGAAGGAGACAAGATCGAGAAAGATTTTGACGTTGAAGATCTATTTGATAGGCAAGAGTTCTACGATAAAGCTGCGGAGTATTACAAGGCTGCATATCCTGAGTGCAATTTTCCAAAATACAAAGACCTGTCTAGCCAAGAGAAAATTACGAAGACTCTAACCACAGAACTCAAGAGGCTCAACAAAGAGAAAATACCTAAAATATCATTCGATAAGCCGGGCGTCGCACAGCACATTTACTACCAATTGGTCGTTGAGAACAAGCCTTTCTCTGATGTCTCTTCTAAAAACTTTAGGGCAACGCTCAATGCAATCAATAAGACATTTAGCCTTGAGCCGACAGAGCAGCCTGCTGCGTAGTAACCTCGATTTCTGCCAACAGACTAAAGTACTCGACAAGCACTTTGATCTCTTCGTCAGTTAGTTTCATGAATGTTCCGCAAAGTATTGTTCTACATCAGCTTTAGTGAAGACGAAATCGCTTAGCGGGTCGCCACCCGTCAGTTTGATTGTTTTGGGATCATATTGACGCAGCGCCATATCATCAACTTCCGGTTCGTTGCCGAGCATTTTGCTGAAAAGCGATTGTGTGTCTTTAGCAATTTGCTGCTCTGTCTGCTTATACGTTGCGTAATTTTGTTCATATTCTGCGATTGGCTTTTCGCATTGTTTCTTAACTTGTGCCTTAAAGTTATCCGCAAGCCTATCAAGATGTTTAACTTCTGCCTGCGTTATGCCGTAGTACGTATTATCAATAACTACGTCCGTGATTACAGAATCGCCATACTCAACCGAACGCGCACATTTACCGTAGTCATCCTGCTTCTTCTGAAGATAAGCTTCAGCAAGTGTGTGTTTATTTACCGTGGTGCTAGACGGCGTACCGTGTGCTCCATTTAAACCAACCAGAAGTAGAATCGCCACGACAATAATGCCACCCACAACGCGAAGGATTGTACCAATCATTTGCTGGTCTTTCTGCGATAAATTACCACGCCAGCAATTGTAAGTAGCATTATGACTATACGAGTGAGTGGGTAGTAGCCATGGAGGTCATGGCGCGTAGCTTCAACAACGGTTTCAAAAACAAAGTTGATGAGTACAAACAGTAAAATGGTCGCCAGCACGATTTTCCACAAAGCGACTGGTTTTGGCGTCTGGCTGGACATGGACACTCCTTGTATTAACTCAGGGTGTCCTAATAAAAAAGGACACCTATCTCTAGGTGTCTAAGCCAGCAGCAGATTTACATCCACTGTGTTCGAGAATAGGTGCCCATTCCCGGACGTAAATAAAAAAATGCTACTGACTTAGACAAGCTAAGTTTAGCACAACGGATATAAAAGTGTGTGTCGACTGTGTTGCAAGTGTGTAATAAACGTGTTGCGCTCGAGTACTATAAGCGCTATCATGTAAGTACTTAAGTTAAGTAGCATACCAAGGCAAAAGAGAGTCCAGTTGGGCTCTCTTTTGTTTGCGGTCGACTACAGTCGACGTGTTTGCAGTAATAAAAAAGCGGCCTATGGGAACTATGTCCTATGCCGCTTTTGGTTGTATGGGGTGACTGGAGGGTATCGATCCCTCGCCGCAAGCATACCAAGCGTGCAGGCTACCATTACAACACAGTCACCGTACCTGTTATGCTAGCAGATTTTTGTCAAAAAGTCTGCTGTATTATTTAGTACGCTAATGGTTACTGACGCTGTTTGTAAACGACTCGAATAAACAGCCGACAGAGGTAGAAGTCAATATAACCTGCTGTGTCTCTACGTCTCTGCGGTTTTAACACCCCCCTGTGTTTCAGGGGGAGGGCGTCGTACAATGGCGGCTATTGTGCGATGACCTTTCGTAGCTAAATCATGTCGCAAAACTCCTTCCGTTCTTGCGACATGAGCGCGTGAAGCCGAATCAATAAAAACATACCCCCACCTTCCCTTTTTGCCTTTCACCTTCTGCACTCGGTGCGCACGCAAAATTTTTTTCTGAAATGAAGCGTTTAAAATGAAAGTATGGCCAAAGGCGACAAAGAGGAATTCGATCAACAGAAAATATTGGTAGACATGTACTACAGGTTACTGAATCTGGAACTGAAATTTGATTTATTCGAAAAGAAAATTGAGAGTCTCCAGCAAGATATCAGCAATGTTATTTTCGTACGGAGCGAGGTTTTTAAACTTAGGTACGACCACAAAACAAACGAACTTTATATTACCGAGTTCTTTAAAATACCTTTCGAGGGCAATGAAGCAATTCTGCTTAGAGCCATGTTTAAAAGATCGAGTGGCCTGCCAAAGAAAAGGACTAAGTTCTACCCGACTGAGCTGGCCGGCACTTTTAAGAAAGAGACTGATGGCCTTAAAACAGCAAAAGCGATTCATGGAACAATAACTAGAATTGACGCCACCATCAAGCACCGTACTATGGGCTTAGAGGTCTTTAAGATTACTACAAAAGTTTTCTATTTTTTGTAATTAACAGCTTAGAAGTTCACGAGATTTCGCTGCTTTATCGCTTTGCTTTAATGCCCTTGTGCAGATACGAATCAACCGAGTCATCACGATTGAGCAGGCAAAGAAATTGCTAGGTGATGAAGCTTTGTCTATGACTGACGAGGAGATTCAGGAGTTGATTGATGATTTCGACATGATTGCACAATACTCGATCAAAATGGTTCAAGAGTTTAGGGATGATAAAAATAAACAGATTAAATAAATGCTAGAATGGTTCTAACTATGGAATGTGTCGCGTACGTGAGGGTATCGTCAGACGAACAGGTGCAAGGCACCAGTCTAGATACGCAACAAAAAGCTTGTATTGATTTCGCTAAGGCTCAGGGCTGGAAATTACCAAAAGAAAATATATTTCGGGATGAGGGTGAATCGGCTAAGGCTACTAATCGCCCGCAGCTCTTAGCCATGCTGGAATTCTGCCGAAAGAACAAAGGCAAAATAGCACATTGCATTGTCTGGAAAGTCGATAGGTTTGCCAGAAATTCTGATGATCACGTAACCTTGCGCATGGTACTTAGAAAAAGTGGCGTTTCGCTAGTGTCCGTAACAGAGCCTATTGATGACAGCCCGACCGGCAAGCTTATGGAAACCATGCTCTCTGGCTTTGCACAGTTCGACAACGAGGTCAGAACGTTCAGAACGACTGAAGGCATGAAGAAACGCCTAGAACAAGGCGGATGGCCGCATGACGCGCCTATAGGCTACCTCAAAAGCCGTACGGCGCAAGGCATCACCAGTATCACGCCTGACCCTGAAATGGCTCCGAAGCTCAAAACATTCCTAGAGACATTTGCAACTGGGCAATATACCGTCAGACAAGCTACTGATTTAGGCTACGAGCTTGGCATACGAACCAAGAAGGGCGAAAAACGAACGTGGCAAACCGTCGAGAATACACTCAAGAATCCTATTTACGCCGGCCTGATTCAATCAAAGTACACTAACGGCAAACGTTTCCCTGGCCTACACAAAGCAATCATTAGTTTGGAAACCTTTGAGAAGAATCAGAGAATCCTTACGGGCAAAACACGCTTTCAAATTAAGAATGATGATCAAGACTATCCGCTCCGGCGTGATTTCTTGATGTGTGCGTACTGCAAAAGGTTTGTAACCGGTAGCGCTCCGCGCGGTAACGGAGGCCGCTACCCTCGCTATGGTTGCATGTACTGTAAATCGTCAAAACTCGGCGGTAAGAAAGTGAGTAAAAGCAGCGATGAAGTCCACAAAGAGTTTAGATACATTCTGTCGCGCATACGCTACAGAGAGGGTCGTGTAAAGCTTTTCAAACAGGTCGTGCTAACTCGTTGGTGCGATGAGTATGATGACGCCCTAAAGTCAGCCTACGAAATAAACAAAGAAATCGAGACGCTGAAAAAAGAGCGAGCTGCTACGATCCGGAAATTTACGAGAGACCAGATTAGTTATAAGGATAAGGAAGAAGTCGTAAACCAAATCGATAAAGATATTGCGGACTGGAATGACAAAAAGATTGAAGCCGACACCTACGCCAATGAAAGAGAAAAGATTATAGATATGGCTATGCTGTTCATAAAAGACCCGTCAGAGTTCTGGAACCGAGCACCAGTCCAGATACAAAAGCGGGTTCAACACACGATTTTTCCGGAAGGTTTGGAATATGACTTCGAAAAAGGTTTTGGAACCGTCAAAGTCAATGAATCGTATCAGTTAATACGAAAAATAGCCGACGATTCGGCTATTGATTCTATCGTGGTTGCGGGGGCAGGACTCGAACCTGCGACCTCGTGGTTATGAGCCACGCGAGCTGCCGCTGCTCCACCCCGCGTCGTCGCAATCCTCTATGGAAGCTAGGAAGGTCAAGTCACAAAACAAGTTTGCTGACTTGGCCTACCTAGCTTACCGTGGCCGCTCCTCTCAATTTTCCAAACAGTCGACTTCGCTCCTTGGTTTGGAAAATTGTAAAGCTGCAGAACTGCAGGCTGCTCTTTCCTTGAGCTGCAATTGGTGGTAATTGCAAGGAATTGAACCTGTCTATCTTAACAAACAGAGGTGGCGCTGTCAAGATGCCTAACAGAGTAATACTATACTTTTTATAGTATTAGTTAATACCTATAGTAGATTCTTGACAGCATCCAAGTTGGCCCGATCAGCCCATGAGTGTCCCGCAAGTGTCCACGTCAACCGACTGTTTGGCAACCGCTGGTGCAATTCGTAGGCAGTGATCGGCGGGCAAACCATGTCGTATCGGCCCTGCACAATGTCAATTGGCATGGTTAGCAAGGCCGCATTATCCAGAATGTAACTATCGGGCAAGAAGCAGCCTTGGGATACATACCACTGCTCGATGATAGTATTAACGAGATCGAACGTATCAAAATCTACGTCAAGTGGTTGATAGTCTAATTTGGTTAGCGAGCCCTCGAGCATGTTAAATGCAAACGCTGCCCGCTTGGCTTGTTCAGCATATTTGCCGAACAGTCGTGGCAACAAGTAGCCTGCCGGATCCATACGATGCGCTGACGGAACACTCGTAACAAACTGTTCCCAAACTTCGGGAAAGAACTCGCGACAACCGCCACCATCAACGAAATCAACTTCAGACTGGCGGCCGGTAAAAATCCCGCGCAGCACCATTCGCTTCACGCGTTTTGGGTTACGAATCGCGTACACCAACGCCAGCAATGAACCCCACGATCCACCAACCAGCGTGCAGCTATCAACCGAGAATGCATCAAGAATTTTCGACAAATCTGCCACTTGGTCGTCTGTTTTGTTGGCTCGCAACGAACCATATGGCCGACTACGGCCACAGCCACGTTGGTCGTAAAAAATCACCCGGTGACGTTTGGGATCAAACAGGTCCTTCTGCTCGTCTCTGCTGCCACTACCAGGTCCGCCGTGCAACCAGATCAATGTCTGCTCCGCATTTGGATCACCCCATAGCTGCACATACAGTCGGTGCCCGTTGCCAACAGGCAACATCGTTTCCTTAAGCGTGAATTGATCTGGTTTCATGATTAACTCCTTCTGCAACAAGTTCTGCGCACGCGTCCGCTAATATCGCCAACGTGTCGAATGCTTGGCAACCCTGTGGTACGATCGTCTCGGCAATTAACGGCAATTCTGTACAGCCAAGAATGGCCGCATCGCAGCTTTGTGACTGCACGTACATCGCAATTTGTCGTGCATAGTTACGCGCCGCAACCACATCACCCGCCTTCACCAAATTGATACAACGCGTTACTAATTGCTGCATTACTCTATCTGGCACGACCACGTCGATACCAAGTTGCTGGCAGATTTGTTGGTACATCTTGCTCTGAATTGTGCCCCGCGTAGCGAGTACACAAACACGACGCGGTTGACCGGCCAAAACTACTTTCTCAACTTCGGCAGGTAGGCTGATGAAGTGACTCGAAAATGTCTGTAATCTATTGGCGATAGTTGGCACCGAGGCCGTGTTGCATGGCAAACAAACAATATCCGCTCCCGCCTGTTCAAGCATTGCCAAATTTCGTTGCATACGCGGCACTGGATCCGATCCCCTACCCAGCAAAAATGCGCTCCGATCCGGAATAGCGCCATCATTGATACTCACGATGGTCGGAATCGACTGATCCGAACCCGGAAAACGATCTAGTAGCAGCTGCTCAAACTGCACCGTTGCCCGTGGCCCCATACCACCCAGAATGCCGATTATGGGTCGCATAGCTTTGCCTTTTGTCTAGCGTCCTTTATGACAGCTCGAAACTTTTTAAGCGTGGAGAGAGGCAGTTCGATATTCTGCGGCGCCACATATAGTCCGCCTCGTATGACATCGTACTGACTGACAAAATCTGGTCTCTTAGGTTGCACGAACAGCTCAGGAAGGCAGCTTGATGCGTCAACGATTGCCGCCTGATCTATTGCCCGCCTCTGCCCAATATGCGCCAACAACGCAGCACGCTGCTGGCTATTGCCACGGTCTACCCCAGTAAAGAATGCTCGACGCTCCTCGGCGAGCACCACTTCATTTGCCTGAGCTTGTTCTATGGAAGCCATTAACCCATCTAGTTTTGACTGCCGATCTGCAGTGGTCGCAAACAGCGCTGGTGTACCGGCCACTAGGTCTACCGTCACAACCGGAGGCAAAATGTTTCGGAATTGCGGTTTGCTACTGACCAGACTGAACAGCTGCTCTACTCTGTCACGTTCGGGTGTTTTTTGCTGCTGCTTGCCGGCACCGTCCGACAGGTATACAACCATGTCCGGCCCAGATATGTGGTACTGTCGATCACGTTCGCTTTTGAGCGTTTCGATGATGAAATTCGCTACGATATCAACCTCGTTCGGTATCAAAACAGTTGATTTTTCAGCCCTGGGATCGTCTGCTAACTGCATGACTCCAAAGGCCCTCACCATGTCAGCAGCACCAAGGACCTGTTGTGTGCGGCCATCCGGCTGAACGATACGCTTGAACAGCTCCGGCATAGCGGCGGCCGCAACGCTAATCACATCACCAACTATCGTTTCGTGTTGCCTGACATACTCAGTGTTGGTAAAAACATCAGCTTCGGGTATTGCTCGCTTCAAATTGGCAATGTGAAACTCGTCTAACCACGCATCGTCCACTCGATCCGTAGTTGCTCGACAAACCAGCTTACCTGCCTCTGACGCCACCGTCGTGTTGCCCGTTTGCTCCATGGTTAGCTCAGGAAAGTAGTTTTTATCCACGCCAGTTACATTGTGGTCAACAAGTAGTAGTGGCAAGCCCAGTTGCGCAATAGTCAGGTTGTACGGTGCCAAGTTGCCAACGTGAGCCGAACGAAGCACACTAAAACCTTCCTGGCGTCGCACCGCTAGCTCTGCCAGGCTTATTTCGTCAGTAATGTTGATCTGTAGTTCGCTCATGATGTTTCCTTGATTTGATAGTTAGGGTTGGTGGCAATAAAAAAACCGCCTTTTGGTGTAGGCGGCTTAGTGGTTACGAGTTAAGTGTATTTACGTTTGACGCATTAGGGTATAACCAACAAAAGCCGCCTGCAGACGGTGATAGCGGTGCCAAAACGTGTTTAGTTGGTTAATCATGAGAACTATTGATAACACACTATCCTACTCAGCGCAAGCTTATTGTTCGGTTCGGTGGAGGAAAAAGTCCACCCAAGCTTGCAGATTTTTTTGATACGTAGGTAGCTTGTCGGTGGCTTGCTTTACTTCGCTCGCAGCCTTTGGTGGTCTTACGGTGTATTTCAGGGCAACCTCTTTTGGAACTATTAATTCTTTCTCGCCCGGGAGCGCCAGGCCAAAATTCTGCCGAGCGGCCAGTTCTAGGTACTGCTTCGTTTGCAGATACTCATTTTCTAGTTTGGCATTGGAGTTTTCCAGCTCGGCCACGTCGTTCTCTTGTTGCAAGCGCGAGATTTCCTGCTGCAAGTGATAGTTAGTCTCTATAGACTTCACGCCGCTCCAACTAATGAGCAGTACGACCACGCCAAAAACTACCAACCCGGCCACGCGAATATCGCGCAGTTCGTAGACATACGGGTAGTATTTTTTAAACAATCGCTGTAGTTTTTGTATCATAGCGCTACAAACAGTATATAACCTTAGCCAAGTTTGATACACTTATCTCTGTTAAACAATGTTTGACTGTACGTATCGGGGGGTGTAGCTCAGTGGTTAGAGCAGAGGACTCATAATCCTTTGGTCGTTGGTTCAAGTCCAACCACCCCCACCAACATAGGATTTTTGGCTGCCCTTTCTTATTTCGGATAAGCCCAAGCTGAAACCTGATTGCGACGCCATATGTAGCGGTGTCAGGATTTGCCATATAGCCTGATAATAGCCTGTTTTTACCAATACGTCATACAGCCTTATCTGTTGAAATGTGCTAACATAACCATTATGAGGGGTAACCAAAAGCATTATCCACTTCAAAGGTCGAAACAAAAAATGAACCCGGCTAAAACCACAGATAAAACAATACGAGCTGCGCTAGTTGATAAGCTGCATGATGAACACGCACGCGACCCTAAGGTCAGGATTATCAATGAGCTGGGCATAAACCACGGTTCAATACGGGCAGACATCGCGGTCATTAACGGCGTGATGCATGCTTACGAGATAAAGAGCGACCTGGACACGCTAAAGCGGCTACACGGGCAAGCTGAAGCGTACAACGAGGTATTTGATAAAGTAACAATAGTTACGGGAGCCGATCATCTTTACGATGTGATTGAGTCTGTACCGGACTGGTGGGGTATAACAATAGCCAGGCTTGATAACGACGGCAAACTGCACCTGCTTTCTGTCCGAAACGCCGAGAATAACACATCCAAAAATAGCATTTCGATTGCAAGGCTGCTTTGGCGGGATGAAGCACTGGCGATACTAGAAGGTATTGGCGAGGCCAGGGGCTTACGCTCTAAAACAAGAGGTCAAATATATCAAAAGCTGGCATCTTCTGTCGAGTTAGATTCACTCTGTACAAAGGTCAGAGAGACGCTTTTTCACCGTGGCGCTTGGAGAGCTGATCAACCGCTACTGATACATGGTGATTGATCCCTACTTTTATCCAGGTTTCTGCATTACCAGTTCCCTTGGCTTTCTCTGGAGTTTCTTTAAGTATTTTTAGATACTCAGGAAGGTAGTTGCCTCTCTCGAGAATGAAAGCGTCGGCCCAGCTAAAAGCCTCACCATAATATATATCTTTTAGATCCTTGAGGATGTTTGCATGAGCAAGGTATTGCTCGTTCTTCAGCTTTTGACCTTTCATGATGTACCAGTTCAAATCTACTGTATACTTCAGGCTCACCGTTGGATGATGCTTTAGTGCAGCCTCGTCATAGACGGGGTGACGTATTGTGTAATCAGCGTATATTGGAATTCGCTTTATACCCTCAAGACCAGCCAACCTATTCCAGTTTTTCCAGTCAGATCTTTCAATGTAGTTTTCTTCGTCAGTCCTGCACTTTCCGAGATCAGAAGGAAACGCACCACTTGCCATAATAAACGAACGGAAGTCCTTTAGTTTGGCTAGCGACTGTGCGTTGCGAGCATAGGTAACGTAAGGTAATGTGTCGGTGGTTTCTTTCAAGTCAACAACAAGATCAATCACTGAATAATCGACCTTGTACTTTGATACAAAGCTCGCAATTTTACCGTCGAGTAGAGCAACCGTATCCTTATCTTTTACGTCCGAGATTGTAACTCTAATACATACCCCATTCTTGAACGAACTCTGCAAAGAGGATATTAGCTGCAGGTAGGAGTCATCATCACTCAAATTTATTACCGGAACTATCGCCAAGTTCATATCATTAGCGGTAGAAATGATCTCGTTTACGCTATATACCTTTATGCTATCCGGGTAGACGAGACTAAAGTCTACAAACATTGGATGATCGCCCCAAGCATCTTTTAATTGTTTGGCTGTTGCAACCACAGTTTCAGCGAGTTCCGTATCACGGCGTGATACATACTCGTCGTACTCCTCGATCTCTTGCATCTCTTTTGGCGCCGGTAAGACCACCTCAATTAGGGGCATGACCGATTTTTTTACCTGATCAGTCAGCTCAGTTAGCGCACCTTGTTCGGCTCGCTTCCATTTTAGAATAGGGACGTATTTGATCTTATCGTTCATAGTGCGGAAAGAGATTGCGAATTTTGTAATTCGATACAACTTTATTTAAATATGCCCAGCTTCCGGTCTCATACCGTATTTTTCCTGCGACAATTGCTATATGGATATCAAGGTCACGCGCTAGACTTGCTGCTGCCATAGGACTCGGCACTATTCGTGCAGGGCTAATCTCCCATTTACTAGAAGTTACTAAGGCTTCACTAGCAAGATGATCTGCCTCGCTTTCTTTTGAGCCGATCTGTAGGCCTTTGACCTCGTCGAGTTCATCGTAGAATACGTCTATCTCGTCATTATCAAAGTGAAGTGCAATGTGCGCCAGTTCGTGCATCAATGTAAACCAGAAGTTGTCGAGTCTATCAAGCCTTAGGGTTAGTCCAATAACAGGGTTACGAGCATTCAACAGAACTGCAGCACCATCTAGTCTCGTCTTTGGGAGTTCAGCTTCAATGACGGTAATGATTCCTATTCTTTTTAGCTCATCAACAGCTAAGAGCGGCCCATTCTCCTTAGTGCTTAGTTTTGCTAGTTCCTGCATCTTTTCTAGGCTTAATGAGCCGGCTTTATATGCCGCTACATCATCAAAATCTGACGCTTTTGACAGGATAAAGTTCAGCCATGCATTGAGGGCATTTCTGTCAGTCGTCGGAGCTGATCTGTAGTTGGCTTGGCGCAAAAGAGCTGGAGCCAATGTGGATTCACGATTAAAAAATGCCTGGAGCGTACTTACCTTGTCAGAAAAATCGGAGCCAAGGCTAGCGAAGTAGCCTCGCGTTTCCATGATTTCGTAGAGTTTCTTGTCCCATTTGGAGTAGGTGCTTTCAGGGGAGTCTTCAATCGGCTTTATTAGAGATTCTGCAGGGATTTGAAGACCTTGCTCGAGCGCACGGATCATTTCAACAGTTAGTCCGCGTTTTCCTGATAAGATCTCGGAGACCCGACTTTTACTGCCGATGAAAGGCACTAAGTCTACAGGTCGCAGGTCAAGTTGATCCATGCGAAATTTGATCGCTTCAACGGCAGTTGGCGCTTCAATAGGGAAGTTAGTGGCTTCGTAACTCTCAATAAGCGTTGATAGTATTTGAAGTTGTTCGCCTCGCTCCGTATTTGGATCGGGATCGGCAATAAGAAGATCTTGGAGCAGCTCAAGAGACTGCTTGTAGTCTTCTTCGTTTCGGATGGCTTTAATTCTGTTCATAATAATTCCTACCCTATATCCCATTTATCGTACTGAGCATGCGTTCCGATCTTCCGAACCATCGCTATCTGATTCTTGAAGCTGATGGTTAACCACAACCGAAACCTGTTACCCACAACCTTAAAAACAATGTTCTCCCCGTTTATTACCTTTGCTTTTGGATAGCGCTGCTTCAGCTCCAGCGGGCTCGACCACTTTGCCTGGCGCACCTCTTTAACCAAGGCCGTCAGGTGAGGCTCTGCTTCTGGATACATCAATCCAAATTCTGTAATAGGCTTAATGTTTAATAACTTCATCAGGTATCCAGGGATTATTAAAGTTCCCATATATGGAACTATACTCGCATTGTAACGCCTGGTCAAGCATCATCTGCAGCTTGCCGGTACAGTCAGCGGTTCAAAGCAAGCCCCTTAGATACCGGTAGGTGGTACTATCTTAGTAGCGGTTACGATCTGGTACATGCCTATCAGTTCGGCCTTGATGCGATTCCATTGCGTCAAACCCGCTTCCACCAAATTGTCGCCGTGTAGGCGGCTTTTTAGTTGGCGTCGCGTTTGAGGAAGAAGAACCAGGTCAGCAGAAACCCGCCCACCACATAGATTCCAACTGTCAGGGCTGCGGTAGTGTAGCTAACCGCGCCCTCCCCTGGTGTATTAACACCCAGCAGTGCGTTCAGTGAACCAAACGGAAGGTAGATCGCATTTTCTTTCAAGATTAATCCGAGTAGCGACTCAACGGTGCTTGGAATGAAGAACAGGGCTGCCAGCGCCCCAACCTGAATTCGGATAGCCATAGCTAGAATAAAGCCATAGGCACTCATAGCTACACCGGCCAGGACCGAACGCCAAGCCAGACTGTAGACATCGTAGACTTGGACGCCGAGATGTCGGTGATTGAGATTAATTGCCAAGACCGAAAGTAACGGTGACAACAACGCGTAAAAGGCAATCGCCACCGCCGTAAACACCATGACTGCGATGAACTTGGCAAAAAAGACTTTGGTTCTGCTATTGGACGCGGTTAGGGTGTAGGTGACGGTGTTATAACGATATTCATGCGTTACTGCCAGGATAGCGACGATGGCAATGAGTAGACTAACGACATTGACGGCGGACACCACTTGGCTGGCTAGAAAGTTATCACTAGTAAGGTCAATGGCGTTTATTTTCCAGCCGGGCACGTAAAAGGCAAAGATGAATTCTAGGCCTAAAGCAATCAGCAAAATAACGTAGGTAGAGCGAATCGTGAGCAGTTTGCGGAATTCGGACCTCAGGGCAGCTATCATTTTGCCTTCCCCTTCCCGGCCGTGTACTCTTCGGAGCCTTCAGTTAGATCTAGGAAGACGTCTTCCAGCGAGGCGTTGTGGGCAGATAATTCGTACAGCGGCACGCCTTTGGCAAAGGCTAATTTTCCGACAATGTCGGTTGATACACCCGCCACGCGCAGACCGCCGTCCGCTTTGGTAACTGTGGCCTTCTTCTCGGCCAAGGCCTGCTCTAACACCTGGAGTTTTGGTGAGCGTACGAACACCCCGGAGCGCTTGTTGCCTGCCACTAACTCCGCAATCGACGTGTCGGCGATCAACTTACCGCGCCCAATAACCACCACGTTGTCAGCCATTTGCGAGATTTCACTCAACAGATGTGATGACACAAACACGGCATTTCCCTTGTCAGCGTAGTCCTTTAGAAAATCACGCAGCCAGGCAATCCCTTCGGGATCCAGTCCATTGGCGGGTTCGTCGAGAATTAAGTATTTCGGTTCACCCAAAATCGCCGCGGCAATACCCAATCGCTGACTCATGCCCAGACTAAATTTGCCCGGCTTTTTCTTGGCAACATCTTTGAGGCCGACTATCTCTAGCACTTCATCGACGCGCGACAATGGTACGCCGCCAGCTTCAGCCAGAATTTTCAGGTGATTGCGGGGTGACCGCGTTGGGTGAAATGCCTTGGCCTCTAGCAAAATACCGACCGTTTTGGCTGGTTGCCGCTGCTCGGTCAGTGGGTGGCCATCGAATATCGTTTTACCACCACCATTATCTAAACCCAACATCAGACGCATAGTAGTCGACTTGCCTGCGCCGTTCGGGCCCAAAAAACCAGTTACCTTGCCGTTTTCAACCTTGAAAGAAACATCATCAACCGCAACCTTTTTACGATACTTTTTGGTGAGGTTGCTGGCAATAATCATCGGTGAGATCAGTATACCACCCCTAGAGAAGGGCGACGAGCTGGTTTATAAATGTGAGGGAGTATCGAGTATGCTACATTGATGGTTTTTTGTGGAGCTTCTTCAGTCGCTTCTGCGTATCCTGCATTATCCGTTGTAAATCTTGTGCTTGCTTGTCTGCTACGCTTTGCATGAGGTCAATTCCTTTGACCGATTCTTGCGACATCTTCGCCTCCTTTTGCCATACGGGCCTGTTTGTTAACGTAGGTCATAGTAAGCCTGTCAAATTTGTATTTCAGCAAGATTTCTTACAACGCTTATGCAACCTGCGTGGTAAAAAGTTGTTCCAACAGTTCTTTGGTAGAGTTGGCGGCCATCAGTTTTTCGCGCTTTTCTTTGGCGCCGTCAAAACCGTTGATGTAGATTTTGCAGAATTTGTTCAAGGTATGGATGTTGCGTTCGCCGGGCTGCCAAGTGTCGGCAAATAGTTGTACGTGTTTTCGATACAATGCGACACGATCCGCTTCTGACACCTGGGACCACTGACTGTCTGAACTAAAAACAAACGGATCGTGGAAGACGCCGCGACCGATCATAATACCGTCTAGGTTGTATTGCTTTGCCAGATCAATTCCCTGTTGACGGCTTTCCACATCGCCGTTGCCAACCATGAGCGTCCGAGGACAAACTTGGTCACGTAACTTCACCGCTTCGCCAATGACGTCCCAGTGAGCGGGCACCTTGCTCATTTCTTTGCGAGTACGACCATGGATAGTCAGCATGTCCAGGTTTTGCTGCAACAGAAACTCAAGCCAGCTCAAATCGATTTCAGTAAAACCCAGGCGAGTTTTGACACTTAGCGGCAAACGTCCAGCTAAGCCTTCGCGGGTAGCATCGATAATCTCTTTGGCGAGTGGACGATTTTTGATCAGGGCGGCACAGGCACCGTTTTTAACCTCGCTTTTGGCGGGACAGCCCATATTCAGATCTACTCCCACAAAGTTACAACCCTTCGGCAGCCCAAGTTCTTTAGCCAACGCGCCAGAGGCAATTTGATCGGCCACTGCTTTGAAGTTTTCTGGATTTAGGCCCCACAGTTGTGCCACCAGTGCTGTTTCGCTGGCCACAAACTGTAGTTTTTTGAGCAATTTGTGTCGACCGGGACTCATCAGACCATCAACGTTTACGAATTCGGTAAACGCCAGATCCGGCGGTGCACAGTCGTTAATAATCTGCCGAAATACCGTGTCAGTCACGTCGTCCATCGGCGCCAACACAAAAAACGGTTTCGTAAATTTATAAGAAGCGTCTGATGTCACGCTCAACACTCTTTATTCGTTGATCTACGATCTGTATTTTATGCCCAAGATACTCGTGTGCAAGCTCGGCGTAATCTCGCGTCATACCGATGCGCGCTGCGCCGGTAAACACCATATTGTAATCAACCGCTCGACAAAGTTGGTCATGTTGGCTAGCTGTAAGACCACGTTGCGATGCATAAGCCCGTAACATATCCCCGATGATAAATGTCGTGAAGTAGGTGAGTTGTTCGCGCATTCTAGCTTCCCCGCCCATCAACGACAAACCCGCATTACTACCCGTGGCAGCAACCACAAATTTAGCGGCCAACTCGTCTTGACTCCTGAGCGTTTTTACAAAAGCCTGCATTTTTGGCAATGCTGGCTCTAAAACGTGCGCCTTACTTCTCTGCGCCCGACTTAGATCTTCGTCGGTAGGGATATCCGTCTGCACTGCAGCTTCGGTGACTATACGAGCCGATCGTGATAGAGCCGGCACTGAGCGAGGAACGATTTTTGCCTCTTGGGCAGTCAGGGCAATGTAGCGCTCCCGGTGCGTTCTGGGGTCTGTATAGGACACAGCAAAAGGACTGCGCTCAAAATCAGAAGGCACATCTATCAAATGTGGCTGCAACTGTTTAGCCTTAGCGTACTCCAGCATTTCGGGCGTCAGATCCATGTAGTTGCGGACAGCTCGACCTAGATAGCCAGGGTCAAGTGCGCGCGAAAGAGAGTTGCGTGACCTGGTTGGATCTACCGGTTTTGGATCCGCAACAAAATCACCCTCCAGGGTGAATTGACCTAATTCAACAGGTACGTGTCCGGTCCCGTCTGCCATGTTACACCTTACCCCGTGCCGCTAAATGGCTTGATGTTGTCATGTAGGGTTGCGAAATGCTGTGATCGGGTAGCACGATCGGTGGTTGATAATCTGGGAATACCCTCGGGGAAAGCACTTGTTGGGTGAGTAAGTGGCATCGAACCGACCCATTCTTGGCGAGCCTCGGTTTGAGCATCAACTGCAGGCAGTGCACTATGCTGATCTAGCAACCCAGCTACTTTCCGTGCGCTTTCTACCTGAGTCTGAAGCATCTCAGGGTCAGTTGGAATTCCAATATCAGCGGCAACTTCAGGATCGATCCCGCCCATTTCGCGGAGACCTTGGTAATATGCTGCATTTATTTCATATTGTTGCGCCATAATATTTATTCTAGCACATTTAGCAAGAAAAAGCAACAACGCTTATGGTTACTCTCTTGAATAACGCGATTGCTTGAGTGCAGCGTGCATTTTCTCCGTGAGGAACGGAGGGAGGCGTACAGATTAGTACGCCGAGTGAGTACTACAGCGGAAAAATGTGCGCTGTGCCAAGAGTACGAACAGGTCAGTAGCTCTGCTGCTGAGCAGGTCGTGCGGCAATTGCGTTACTCCCAGCGGAAGACGCGGAAGGCGATCGCATAGATAATAACCATCCACACCGCCATAATGCCCAGCTGCGGTCCCAAATCCAGCAAACTTTTGCCTTCACTCAAAATCATACGTGCGCCGTCAATCACGGGGGTCAGTGGCATGTAAAACGACAGGTTTTGTAGCCAGTCGGGCATCAGGAATCGTGGGATAAATACCCCCGTCAAGAACATCATGGGAAAGACGATAATGTTGCCAAGTGGTGCGACCTGACGCTCATTTTTAGCCCAGCCACCCAGTGCCAGACCGATGCCCAGCACCATCATGATGCCAAAGGTCAGAAATAGAGTTAGTTCAAACAAGTTACCAACGATTTTCAGGTGGAATACGAGGATAGCCACTACAAACATGGCAGCAATGGATAACAGGCCTGTAATCGAATTGCTGAGCATGTTCGACAAGAAATACTGCCAAACCCTGAGTGGCGTGGTGTGTAACCGACGTAGAATTCCCATTTTCTTGAGTTCCGGAAAGACGTTCATGGGGCCAAAAATGCCGGCGCCCAGGATAGCAAAACCCATAATGCCGGTAAAGGCGTAGTCAAACGAACGCAGACTCTTGCTGTTGATAGCCTGCCCAGCGACCGTAAACGGCGTACTACTATCGACAAATTGTTGATTAACACTCTTGAGGCTGCCTTCTAGAACCGTCACCAGCGTGCGCCCAGCCTGTTCGTTGTTACGAGTAAAGTAAATGACCGCCTGGCCGGACGGGTGATTCTGCCCCTGTTTTACGTCACCAAAGCCAGCCGGCAGCACGATCACACCGTCTATTTGGCTGCGCTGGATTTGTTGCTTGGCTTCGGCCATATTCGTGACCGACTTATCAACCTTGAAGGTATCGCTGTCTCGTAGTTTGCCAGCAAATTGCTTGGCAAAACTGCTGTTGGACTGGTTGATGACGGCAACCTTGAAGGTAATATTGCCGTTACCGCTGTTAATAAAGCCGAAAATGATCAGGAAAATCAGTGGAAACATAAAGGTAAAGAACAGGGCCAAACGATCGCGAAACAGCCGCTTGAGGCTGACGGTGAAGAAAGCCCAGACGGTGTAGAGTTGCTGTTTTAGCGTCATGCGTGGAGTCCTTTTCCTGTCATATCAATAAAAACATCTTCAAGGTTGGCCTGTTCGACGTGCTGCTCTTTCTTAAAACCACGCTTTAGTAGGGATTTAATAAGGTTTTTGGGAGTGTCGAGCGCTATGATTTCACCCTGATCCATGATGGCGATGCGATCGCACAGCACCTCGGCCTCGTCCATGTAGTGGGTCGTTAGGATGACGCTGATACCACGCTTGCGAACGTCCTCGATAAGGCGCCACAAGTTGCGGCGGGCCTGTGGGTCGAGCCCAGTGGTTGGTTCGTCTAGGAAAAACACCTTGGGGTTATGTACTAGGGCGGCCACGATAGAAAAACGCTGTTTCTGGCCACCGGACAGGTTTTCGACGAAACTGTCAGCCTTGTCGCCCAAATTAACTTCATCCAGGAACTTCTTGGGGTCAATTTTCTCGCCGTAGGCGGCGGCAAACATCTGTAGTAATTCGGTCAGCTTAGTTTTGTCCTGAAAACCAGGCGTTTGCGGCTGGACACCAATCACGCCACGAATTTCGTAGGGGTTTTTGGCAACGTCAACGCCATCGATAGTAGCCGTACCGCCATCAATTTCACGAAGTGTTTCGATCATCTCCAGCGTGGTCGTTTTACCAGCGCCGTTGGGGCCTAAAATGCCGAAAATTTCACCCCGTTTAACCTCAAAACTGATACCTTTGACGACTTCATTGTCATCATAGCTTTTACGGAGTTTTTTGACCGAGAGAATAATGTCAGAGTTTTTTGCCATGCCTATTAACCGTACCACTGTTATGCCCAAAAGAAAAGCGCCCCTGTTGGGGCGCTGTGTCAAAATCTTGGTTTTATTAGCCGCGCTTGACGGTCAAGAAACCGTTACGTGCGTTTTCGTTGACGGTAAAGCCGTCAGGTAGGTCGCAACCTTCTGGGCGTTCGTCCTTACTGAAGTAGTAAATTCGTTGTACTTTACCACCGCGGAGTGTGACGTCCTTGCAGTTTAGGTAGTAGGTTACACCTTTAGAGTTCGTGTGCTTGTAAGCCATTAACTTCTCTCCCTCTCTTATTGGTTACTGGTATCACTACCATACTCTGGGGCAAAATTGTTTGTCAACCCCTGAGGGCGCTTTTTACGACAGAGTAGGCCCCAGACGTTGATTTCCGGTTGTGCTTAGTGAACGGTTGTATTACACTAGTCGCTGTAACCATAACAACTTAGAAGAGGTGGAGATACAAATATATGGATTTCTCGTCAAGAAACACACAGCCTGCCCCTGCCGCACCCCGTGCAGGTGATAGCTTTTCGCCCGATGGACACATGCCCAAAAGTGCTGGTCCAAAGCGAAGCGCCAGCAGTAAGATGAAGGGTGCTTGGGGCAAGCGCGGCGTTGGCGTCATGCTGATCGTGGTCGCGTTACTACTCGCAGCAGTTGTTGGCATCTTGCTAACTGCCGGTGACAAAAAAGAAGCTAACCTCGTTGATTCAACAAAACTCCAGGCTGTTTTCCTGCAAAACGACCAGGTTTACTTCGGCCACATTCTGGAACTCAACAACCAATACTTGGTATTGAGCGACATCTACTACCTACAGACTTCTGGTACTGGTACCAACACCAACACAAGCACTAACAACAATGTTTCACTCGTGAAACTTGGTTGTGAACTCCACAAGCCATACGACCGCATGGTTGTAAACCGTGGTGAAGTAGAATTCTGGGAAAACCTCCAGGCTGATGGGCAAGTAGCTAAGGCTGTCGACAGCTTTGTCAAGGAAAATCCAAATGGCCAACAGTGTAGCAATACTACCAATTCTACTCAGAACGTTCAGGGAGCTGGCACTGGTTCCGCAACGACTGGTACTGGCAACACTGGCTCTAACAGCAGTACAACTACCCCGTAGTTACTTGGGCAATACAGCCACTACATACACCCGTCATCTCGGCGGGTGTATTTTTATCTTTAGCTACTTGGCTCTTTGGTGGACAAATCGTCTGACTGCCACGAGGCTTATGCCTACAGCCAAGCTTAGTATTGCTAGTACCATCGTCCAGCCCGCTAGATCTGGCGACCAACGGGGTGAGGCAAAGTCAAATTTATACAAGCTATCAGGGATGTTGGTGGCGGCACTACCATGCTGTGAGATGTACTGCTGGATACAGTTCAGGCGATAGCGACCAGAAAAGCCCGTGGGAATCTTCTTTTCGCAGTATTTTTGGGCTGATGAATACAACGTAGCGTTTTCTTCTGACGTGGTACTGCCGGCTTTTTCAACTAGGCGTTGGTAGGTGTACTTTAACTGAATTGGTGGGTACACAGAGTCGCTGCCCGAAGACAGACTGGTGTTCATGTGGCTACCAACGTACGAGCGAAGCTCTTGCAGTGATTCTTCGACGCCATGACCACTTTTGTCGGCGGCGTAGACCGCGTCGCGCAATTCGGCCATGCGTAGGTTGTTGTCGCGCAGCGCAAAGGCGCCAATGACGCCAAATACTGCCGCCAGGGCAAAGAAATACCATGGCTTTAGGGGTCGGAGGCGGGTCCAGAGGTGGTGCATCTGTTTTTTGTTACTGGTCATGCTTATCAGTATAAACCCTTCCCTATCCCCGCTAGAAGGGGTCTGTGACGCATCTACGAGGCCTAGGACAGGCTTTAACCCCGGAGCAGTCTACTAGACTGCTCCAATCCCCTCTATGAACCAGCCCCCCTCCGCACTAGCTATACGCGGTTTTACTACTGTAATGCCTACACCTTACACTCTTTTGTACCCGCTCTCTGGCGAGCGGACTGCCACCTCCTTTTCTCTTGATCCAAAAGAAGCAAAAAATCATGGCCCGGCTCCATTCACTCGGGCAACAGTTGTCAAACACGACAACGGGTTCGACAACTCCCTAGCGGTCGGCCACTCACTTTCGTTCGGGCTGAGTCTCACCACTAATGTTGTTGGTTTACAACAGCTTGCGCCGGGTAAATTCCGCAGGGCCGAACCCAGTCAAACATGACGAGGATAAACCAACCCCAAACTTGGGGTTTCCTCATCTCGTTGTAACCCGATGGGGACATCGGCTGAAGCCCAAGAGCTGCATAAACCAAATTGTGTGCTTGGCTGCCCGAGGACCGTTTAAACTGCCAGTGGCAGTGCGATCCGCAGGGCAAACAATTTGGTTTAGGAAGATCCTGGCGGTTTAGACGCGTCCTTGAGCTTTTGCTTACTTTTGGGTCAAGCCAAAAGTAAGGCTTTGGTTCTTTAGGTAAAGAACACAGGAAATGTTTGCATCACGGCAAAAGTAAGATCTTGCTTCTTGGATGCAAGAAGGTTGGGCACGAGGCCTGGGGGCTCAAAATGTATTGAGCCACCGGGTTTCGAGAGTAGAGACGGGTGTTCAGGGTTACATGGTGGGCGGGGCGGGCAGCGGCCGGGCGCGAGTGACGACGTCACCCGAACCCTGTGGCCGCCGCCCCGCCGTGAACAGTTCAGATGCCAATGAGTGGGATGAGTACCACCACTGTCACTCCAGCAACAATGAGCAAGAAGATCACCGCGCCGAAGAGCAAGTCCTTCTTTCTCTCATCCATGTCTCCTCCTGTAGGAGTCGTCGTTGGTCGGGTCGTAGTCCTACCTCACAGCGGCGCCAAGAACGACGCACCCATCAGCAGGAAACAGAGGAACGCCCAAGCGATAAGCTTGTACAGCATCACTCTGGCCTCCTTCGGGGTGGCGTCGTGCTTGTCGTGTTCGCGGTTGTTGAAGCCGTCGACGGCGTTGTTACCGCACAGTGCTGCCAAGTACAAGATGGCGAGCCACGAGAACACCGTCCATGTGGCGACCAGGATCAGACTGGCAACGACGGACAATGCCATGTCGGGTCTGACGGCGATCTTGGATCGATCACCGTTCTTGTGCACATACCGTATCTCTGGCGATCCTCCCATGTTGCGCAGGGACCAGAACCAGATCCACAGCGCGAGCAGGTAGAGCACACTAGCGATGGTAGCGAGTACGATCGTCATGGCCCCTCCTTCAGCGGTAGTAGTTGGTCGGGTTGCGACACAGCAGCACGATGGCCGCCGCCTGCGGGAAGGTGTAGCCGTTCAGCGTCATCAGGCCAACGCCACCAAGGGCGGCAGTGCCGATGAAGGCCACAAAGGCCAAGATCAGTGCGATCATGTCGGGTCCACCCTGTCGGCTCGGAACACTCTCCAGATCAGGACGAGGATCATGATACCGCATCCTAGCCACGACGCGAAGAACGCCGTCAGCTGGAACACGATCATGGCGCCGTTGAGCTGCGCGGGACCCGCGTAACTCATCCGAACAGCGACGGATCGTCTGAACAGGAAGGTCGTCAGCAGCATCGAGTACACGCCCCCGATGACGTACCAGTAGAAATAGAACATGCTAGCTTCCTCCGTTCTCTTGGTCAAGGTAAATCTTGTTGTCATCGGGCGAGTCACGGAAGTCCTCCAGGTCATAGGAGAACAGGTAGGCAACTAGCACCCAACTGAGAGTCACGGCAAGAGCCATGGTAAGCACGTAGTTGACTCTGCCCTCCGTCTTGTCAGCGTCACGACTGTCCGCTTCCCGCCAGACGAGAATCAGACACATGTACACAGACACGAAGGAGCCGATCAGCCAGGCCAGTAGCCAGCTGCCACTGTAGACCCAGATGGTTCCACAGGGCACGGCCGATGCGTACCAGACCACTCGGAACGGGTGCCTGTCGTTGCGCAGGTTGCGGTACGTCTGGGTCTTGTTCCAGTGTCGCATACCGCTCGTGGCCCACAGCCAAACCCATGGGAGGGCGACGAGGGTTGCGGCGGTCGAGATGGTCCATGCAAGGTGGTTCAGATCGAACATGTCGGGTCCTTTCAGGGGGTCTGGTTGGTGGGGTTGTTGGAACGCTCGTCCTTGCGGTCGAGCCAGGACAGGTACGGGATGAAACCGCCCAGGCAGATCACGGCGAGCACGATCGTCAGGATGCCGAAGACGACAGCCTGCTTGCGTGGCTCACCGTACGCAATGCTCAAGGCGCCCAAGACTATGCCGTAGAGCGATCCGATCATCAGGAGCAACGAGTACCACGGGAAGAGCGGACGCTCGGTGTGCTGGGGCATGATTTCTCCAAGTGCAAACAACTGAACTTTTCAGTCGCGCGAGCAAGGGCTAGATGCAAGCGTCTCGCTAGCGCGACCGAATATGTCTCTACTCTGTTAAGGTGCTTCGGAGCAGTCGATTATCCACCTCATTAGCAAATAAGCCTTCGCTCGACGAAGTTAGTAAAATTTTAGCATTATTTATACTGTTTGTCAATCTATTGACCTCTGTTACGTCTTCTCTGCTACACTGGTATCATGCATATTTACTTCTCTGGCATTGGTGGGGCGGGCATTGGGCCGCTGGCAGAGATTGCACATGCCGCGGGCTATGAGGTATCGGGTTCTGACAAGCAAGATTCATCATATATCCATTACCTAAAAAAACATGGCATTACCGATGTGCATATTGGCCAAACAGCAAAAGCTATTGCCGCCGTGCACCAGAAGAAGCCCATCGACTGGTACGTGCACACCTCTGCCTTGACGTTAGAGAACCCGAATCCACCGGAAATTGTCTATTGCAAGGAAAATGGCATTCGTGTCAGCAAGCGCGACGAACTACTGAACCAGATCATCACCGACAAAAAACTCAAAATGGTGGCCGTTGCCGGCACTCACGGCAAAACAACCACGACCGCCATGGTGGTGTGGCTGTTCAAGCAATTGGACATCCCGGTCAGCTACACGTTACCGGCCAAGACTTCGTTTGCCGACATGGGGCATTTTGACCCCAAATCTGAGTATTTTGTGTACGAAGCTGACGAATTTGACCGTAATTTCTTGGCTTTTCAGCCACATTTGAGCCTGATAACAGGAGTCAGCTGGGATCACCACGAGATTTTCCCAACCCGGGAAGATTACCAGGCTGCCTTTGTCGAATTCATGACTCAGAGCGATAAAGTTGTTGCCTGGCAGGATGATGTTGAGTACCTGAACTTTGAGGCTCGACCTGGCGATTCCATCGTTCGATCTGACCAAACGCAGGCAAATTTGATGAAACTAAAGGGGTTGTACAACCGGCTGGACGCGCGCCTGGCAATTGAAGGTGTCTACCAACTAGGTCTCGTTGATGGCAAAACACCAAAGGCCAAATGGTTTGAAGTTATGAACAAGTTCCCCGGTCTGCAACGCCGCATGGAACAGATTGCGCCGAACCTGTACAGTGACTACGCCCATACACCTGAAAAAATCCGTGGCGCCATGAGCGTGGCGCTGGAAATGGCCGCCGAAAACGACCAGCCACTGGTAGTTGTGTATGAGCCGCTGACCAACCGCCGCCAACATTACATGATGGATGATTACAAAGACTGCTTTGCTGGTGCTGAACATGTCTATTGGGTACCGTCGTATCTGGCGCGCGAGGATCCATATCAGTACGTATTGCCGCCTGAAGAATTGATTGCGCACCTGGACGATCCGTCGATCGCCTCGCCGGCAAAACCTGACGCACATTTGAAAAAACAGATCAAAAAACATTTAGACGACGGCGCGATGGTAGTCGGTATGGCCGGTGGCGGTGGCGGCAGCCTAGATGACTGGCTCCGCAAGGAATTTAGCTAAGCTGTGGGAGCAAACGCCGAAATCCTGCTGGTACGTGACGATGGTGCCCTTATTCTCCAAGTTCGTGACAACAAGCCAGGCATAACGAATCCGGGCTTGATTGCTAGTTTTGGTGGTCATATCGAAGAAGGCGAAGAGCCGATCGATGCGGCAGTCCGCGAGATTAACGAAGAAACAAACCTCAAGCTATCCAAAGAACAGCTGCAATATTACAGAAAATGCCGCAAAACAAAGGAAATTCACGGCGAGGATTGGGATGTTTATTTCTTTGTTGCACAGCATGTTACCGAGGATAAGTTGGAAATCTTTGAAGGAACCGGCTATACCATCGTCCGCAATAAAGCCGAGTTGGACGCAGCCAATACAACCATCCTGCTAAAGCAAGTTTTGACAGATTATTTCGATGGTTTTCGATCGTTTGTTTTCCTGCCCGATATCACACCCGCCAAGCAAGATGAGCTGTTTGCCCAGTACATCGAAGGGCAGACGTCAGGAAAGCCAAAGTCTCAAAAACAACCAGTGGTTTTGGCATGCACCGGCGTGGTTGCAGCAGGAAAAAGTACAATCACTGCCCCGCTGGCGGAAGCGATCGAAGCAGTGACCGTGTCCAGCGATAAGATCAGGGAGCTTTTCTTTGTGTCTGGCTGTAATTTTAAAGAAGTCAGACCGTTTATGCGGCGTGTAATTGATATGCTTGCCGCCAAACGATACAACATTTTTCTGGATTTTAATATTTCCACCAATACGCCAATTTTGGATCAGCTGCTGGAAAAGGGTTATAAAACGTACATAACTCATGCCAATCCCCCAGCCGATTTCGTACAGAACAAGATACTGTCAGGGAATATGAAGCATGAGCTAACCTTTTTCCCAAAAGATGAGTTCCTATATGCATCAATGCAGGAGTGGAAAGATGAGCATTTCGCCAGTTTACCGATATTGAAGCAGCGCTATGGCATCTGGCGCGAAGTTGATACCTCGCAACCCAATCTGGGTAGTGTGATTGAGGAAATGAAAGTTGATTTTCAGGCGGAATTACAGATCTAGTCGTTCCATTTTAGTTGATACTTTTGGCCTGAGGGTTGGCCGAAGCGGCCAAATACGCACCAGCCTGTGACTGTAATCTTGTACATTTTATGTCCGTCCTCGGTCAGAGCTTCTTCAATAATCGAATCATTCTGATTAAGTCTGTCTATGAAATGTGGTGTGATTTTCTCGATTTCTTTCCTGTCTGTCACCATACTAGCTCGACCTTCAAAATAGACACCGACAACAGTTTCACCCAGATCATATTTGTCGATAATATCACCGGCTACACGAGGATTTTCGGCAATTTCCTGGCTATGACGGCGGCTGGCAAGTGACCGAAAGTATAGATTCAACCCCTCATCGTAGGTAAAATGCACCTCGCATACCCACGGCTGGCCATCTCTGCTGGTCGCCAGTGACATATGCACAGTTCTGTCGATGTATTCGCGAATAACTTTTTCTACATCCATAACGTTATTTCACCTCCTAAGGTTCTGGTTAGCGGTTGTCGCCGGCGCCTTTGATAACGCCGCGTTTTTTACGGTCGGCCAGTTTAGCAACATTTTGTTCCATGATTTCCTCTAGGCTCAAGTCTAGACTGTCGGCCAGGACGGCGATGTACCAGATGACATCCGCTAGCTCCTTTTTGAAATCTGCAAATTGCTCATCATCAAACTTGCCTTCGCGGTAGGCGACGGCTTTTTTCCATTTTTCAACAATTTCACCTGCCTCACCCACGATACCCATGACCCAAACACTGTTTTGCATAAGTGGATCATCATAGCTGATGTGCGCTGTGGTAATGGCTTTCTTTTGGTACTCGTCGAATGTCATGATTCTATTTTACCGCTCTCGTCGATTTTGACCGCACCTTCGCGTAAAACTTCGATAGCATCATCAATAATGCGAACAACAGTGGATGGCTGATGACCAGTTAAGTTGCCACCGTCTTTATAAAAATCAACTTCGTCACCCAAATACGCGCGGGCTTCGTCGACTGTGGTGGCGGTTGGTTCGCCGGGACTGTTAGCACTTGTGGTCAGCAAAGGGCCAGTTCGTGCTAGCAACTCACGTAGGTCGTCGTTGGCTGGTATGCGGACGGCCAGGCTCAGTTTGCCCTGGTGTAGATAATTTAGTTCTGGCCCACATGGAATTACGACGCTAAGCGGCGCAGGCCACCATTGCTCAACTGCCGTTAGGTAGCGTTTTTTGAGCCCTAGGTCGACTAACTGGTCGACACTGGCAGCAATAATGGTACCTGGTTTATTCTCGCGTCGTTTGACATGGTACAGACGCTGGACCGCTTCAGGATCGGCGGCGCGCGCGACTAAGCCGTACACTGTGTCGGTCGGAATAACGCCGACTGTTCCTGGTTCTAGTAATTTGTCGAATTGATCTTTCATGTAAGTGGGGTGTTCCAGATTCTGTGCAATTTCGTTGAAAAGCGAGCACCGTAAGCGAGTCGTATGCTGCATACAGTGAGCGCGGAGCGCAGTTTTTCGCGCCGGAAGTGTGCGGAAGCTGGACGCCTCTTAGATTAACGCACTGTTACTGGGTTTTCAAATAGGCATAGGTGAACATTGCACCTAGAGCAATAATAATGATTACCGCTGCGGCGATCGCGAGACCGGTGCCGGGCGCATGTTGCTTGGGCGTTTTGGGTTTTGGCTTGGGCTTGTCAGCTTCGGGCTTAGCATCGCTCTTGTCTGATTTCTCGTCGAGACCGGCCGCGGGATCGTCGTTGACGTCAGCCGCCGGTTCTTTCACTGGCATATCGTCCGATTGGTTGCTAGATGAATCGGTGGGTCCAGGCTCTGGAGCTGGCGTTGGTCCACGAACATCGTCAATAGGGCCACTGGGTGCCGGTGCTGGCACAGGTGCGTCGGCTGGTTTTTCTGGTGGTTTGATGTCGTCTGGCATTAGTTCTATTCTAACACGCTTACGCTTGAGCCCATCACGGGCTGTTCCTCCGATCGTTTCTAGTTTAATAGGTCCGTCCTATTAAACTAGGCGAGGTGATAGATATCATCCGTTAGGGTGATCATTTTTTCGTGTTTTAGCTGATTTAGAACTTCTGGCAACCTTGGGTCAGGCACTATGCTCTGTAATTCAATCAGACTGTGACCCCGTTGGATAAGAGTGCGAATAACAGCGCCGCGCACTTGGCGGCGCGATCCATCAAACGGCGACTGTTTGGCATAGTGTTTGCTACGTTTGATATTATTGCCGACCGTTGTCTTTAAATGCGTGCCGTAATCCATGAGCGCCCAATAAAATTCGCGTGGCTGCTCTGTGTCGATGACCTGGCCCAGAACATCAACGATCTCGTTGTCGCTGACGGCTTGCTGGTCCGGCCAAAAATAATGGATAAACACCGTACGGATGTTGGTTTCTACGAATAGTGCGGGTTGGTTGAAAGCATAAGCCAGGATTGCACCGGCAGTGTTTTTGCCAATGCCGGGCAGTTTTACGAGAGTATTGGGTTCGCGAGGAAACACGCCAGCAAAGTCGTGTTCGATCATTTGCGCGGCCTGCCACAGGAATTTGGCGCGGCGATTATAGCCCAAGCCTTGCCAGGCAACCAAGACATCGCCTAAACTGGCGCTCGCCAGAGCCCGGACAGAAGGAAATTGCTGTAAAAACGCCTGGAACTTGGGGATTACTCGACCAACCTGCGTCTGTTGCAACATAATTTCACTAACCATGATGGCGTAGGAGTCACATGTTATGCGCCATGGTAAATCATGTCGCCCATGCTGGTCATAAAACGTAAATAGCTCGCGTTGGAATTTGCGACGCTCCGCTGATGAAATCTGCATGTTACCAGTATAAGTAACACTACTTGTAGGGTACAATATTGGGAAGTGGTCAAAATATTGTTACATACTGTGTGGCGCCTGTTGGTGCTGGGCTTAGGGCTGTTGCTGGCGTATGTCAGTTTCTTTGTCGCCTTTCCCTTTCTGGATCGTCAGCTACCGTTTTTGGTGGCATTTGTGTTGGTCTATATACTCATAGCCTATTTTGGCATACCATGGCTGTTTCGTTTCTGGCGGGTTGTTTTTAAGCCCAATCACATTCCACTCTATGCCACGACTCGAGATGGTCTACCGTCTGACCCGGTAAACATCGCGGTAGTGGCCAAATCTAGGCACCACCTGATCCGCTCAATGAAAAAAGCCGGCTGGTACACGGCCGACAAAGCAACTATTAAAAATTCGTTGCGTGAAGCCTGGGCAGTGATCAACGATCAGCCGTACCCAACAGCACCGTTTGGCGCCCTGTATCTGTTTAATCGACACTTCGACATTGGGTTTCAGCTACCGTATGGCAAAAATGGTAGCCCTCGTCACCGGCATCACGTACGTTTCTGGCAACTCGTAGAACAGCAACAAGAAGACCACGGGCATTTTAGTTTTTGGATTCGCCACTTCCGTCGATTTGTTGGCAAAGAGCGAACCGTTTGGATTGGGGCCGCCACCGAAGATATTCACGCTATGGGCATTCGTTGGTCGAACTTTCAATTGACCCACGGGCAACACGAATCACACTATCGCGAACGAGACTTTATCATACAAAGCCTCCAAGATTCTGGACGAATCAAACGTGTCGAAGATATTCAGGCTGGTAAGCCTTTCGAGATCCGCGGACAGAGTTTTGGCCTTAGCTTTGTGTCAGATGGCAAGCTAAGAGTTATTGAGCTCAAGCCGTAATCTGAATGGATTTGAGGATGGTCTCGATGGTGGTCTTGAAGTCGCCTGTCCACATTGTGGAGCTAATTGTGACTGGGGGGTCGGTATCGGAACACTTGGTATCACACTCGACAAAACTGACTGTAATGAGTGGGTCAACACCGGTGACATCAGCTTCTGGCACGTTCTGCCCTTTTTGATAGCCAGCATTTCCCGTGATGTACATAGCGTCTAACGATCCTGTCACCGTTGTGCCCGCGTACTGCAAGAAGCTAAGGTAGGTTGAATCTCTCTGGCCGGGCGCTGGACTGGAATATACCAGATGGTCTGACTCCAAAACTGCCGTAGCATTGCCGTCTTTGAATTCATCGAGTTTTGTCTGCTGGTTTCGTACAGTGATAATCACCGCGCCACTCACCGTTGAACCCGTGTTATCGGTCAGTTTCATAACCGGCGAGGTGAAAGTGAGCTTATCCGCCGAATCACTCGGTGTCCAGTCGGCCGGAATAGTCATTGAGATGGGAAAATTCTCGGACGCGTATTCTGTTGGTTCGCCGCTAGTGGATGTTGTTGAAGAACCGGCTGATGGTACTGTGGCGGGAGCCGGCTGGTCGGATGCTTGTTGCGAAGTGTCGTTCGATTTGCTGGGGTCAGGCCGAATTAAAAACCAATAACCAGCAACGGCTGCTAATTCGATAATGGTCATGACAATTAAAATGATCTGCCATTTCTTGGGTCCACTGGATTTCTTCTGTTTGTTGAGGCTTTTTAGGTAGTCGACGCGATCGGTTTCCTCGTACGGCTCTTCGTCTGGGAGGAAATCCTCGTCTTCGGGTTCGGTGACAGCCTGACTCGCCTGCTCCACCTCGTCATCTTGCTGAGGCTGAATTGTTGTCATGGAAGGTCCGGCCGACATAATCCCCTTGGGAACTTCGGGCGCGGACGGGGCACGCTCAGATACTTCGGACGTTTCCGGAAGCTGCGGCTCGTTAATATCCGGCACTAATACGCTCCGTAGCCGTACCCATAGCCGTTAAAGTCATAGTTAGGCTTGTGGTAGTCGGTAATCTTTTGCGCTTTACCGCCAGCCACAGGCATGATGTATAGCTCACTGCCATCTTTTGAGACTAGCAAATAGTTGGTCGTAAACCAGCCATACGGTTTGTAGTCACTAAGGCTCGCAATTTGTTTTTCGTTATTGGCATTGTCGTCACCAACGAACAGAGTGTTTTTGCCATCACGTGATTCACTCCAGAAAGTTTGTTTGTCGTTGGGCGATACCAAATATGTTGGGAAACCTTTGTAGAAGGCACTGCTAGTAATCGATGCAGTCTGGACTTTACCGCCTTGATAGAGGTAAAACTTGTTGGTTGCGTCGGATACGCTCAAATAGGCGGCATTTGGCTTGTACTGGGCCAGCTCCATACTCTGGTATCCATAGTCGTAGCCATCATTGTTCGTAAAGCTGAATTCTTTGACAACCTTCTTGCCCGCGCCAGTCGCGTCAACTTGCACCAGCTGACCTTTTTTGTTGTCGATGTTATAGCCTTGCCAGGTTTTGGTATAGACAACACCGTCGTCAAGTATTATTGGCGTGCCTAGATCCTGATGCTGATAGTTATCTTCGTTGCTACCGGCGGCAAGCGTTTGGTCAACGGTTGTTAGTTTGTCGAGGGTTGCATTGTAGGTTTTGAGGGCTTGTTGGTTTGGCTGCCAGCTTTTGACCTTTTGGCGATAGACGGTGTACAGGAAGTCGTCGTCGTGCCAGCCAACTGGGTAAAATTCGACGTCAGCACCACTGTCAATTTCCGTCATTTGGTCGTTAGCGGTTTTGATCAGATACATTTTGGGTTCGTTACCTGGCTGGCGGACCGCCTTAAATGCCAGGTATTTCCAGTCGCGTGAAGCTAACAGTAATGTGTCGCCGTCATCTTCATAGCCCGTGCCAGCAACAACCGTTTTGCGTGCCGTACCGTCCAGGTTGGCTTTCACGACGCTGATTTTTCCTGACAACTTAGAGAGGAAGTATACTTTTCCGGCAGGCGTGATCATGAACTTGTTGTCATCCTGACCAACATTTAGTATTTTGAGCTCTACCGTTGTGTTGTTGTAGCCCGGGCCACTCAAGGTAGCCTCAGTGTTTACTTTGCCGGCAGGCAATACAATAATCGCGTTACCACTGGCATCAGTCTTGGCGGTACTGCCCAGCGCACTGACAGTGACATTCTCAACCACATCGCCGCTAACAAAATTAACGACGTGCAGACTGACCTGTCGACCAGTGGCATGCAGCTGGAAGGTTGGGATTGTTTTCTGTTTCAGCACGGGAACGACCACTTTTTCGTTGGCAGTTTCGTAGTAAGTTTTGCTGATCATAGCGGTGTGATTGCCAACTTTTGTATGAACAGTAGCCATGCCATCTTTGTTTGTCATGGTGGTTGTACCGGCAATTTCAACTTTGGCGTCCGTGACCGGCTTACCAGTCTTTTCATCCAAAACTTTCAGGCTATAGTCACTCTTCATAAAGGTGCCCAGGAGCGCGTACCTCGTCACCGGTACCAGCAGCAGTAACGCCAGCAAAACAACAATCCCGACTGGGACACTCATCTTCTTGTTATTTTTGGCTGCGGCCCAGATCGTGGCGGGGTGGAATTTACCGTGTGGGGATTTGGAGACAACCACTTCTGGAGTCGGCTCTGCGGGTGCTTCGTCTACCTGTGGACTCTCTTCACTCTGTGGGGATTCGGGTGGCGTGGACGAATCCTCTGCTGGACTCGTTGCATCTGCCTGCTGATCAGGTTCGTTGGCTTTTGGTTCTTCGTTTTCGGGCTGCATGAATTAACCTCGCATTTACTTCTACGAGTATTATACCGCTTATGACTAAAAACGTCTCGTGGTTACGATTTCGGCGGCAACGGCACCAGCCGACTGGTCCGGCGCATGTAGGCAGCGTATTCAGGATTTGATTTCTTGCGTCGTTCGATTGGCGGAATACCAGATACAAATAAGATTAAAATTGTCAGCGTTAGTGGTCCAGCTAGTCCAATCCAGCCACTCTCAGCCTGCAGTGCGATGACGCCTATTCCCCACCACTGTAGAATTTCGCCAAAGTAGTTGGGGTGACGGCTGTAATGCCACAAACCCCGGTCCATGACCTGTGTATCACTCTTGCGCTTGGCAACAAACTCGGCCAACTGGGCGTCAGCGGCTTTTTCTATCAGGTACCCTACAACCCATATCGCCATACCGGCGTAAATGGGCCAGACCCTGCCAACCACCGTTCCGGTCGCAGACATTGTCAGGGGCAGACTAATTATCAGCACCAGCAGGCCCTGTAGCATAAACACCGACCAAAAAGCTCTGGTCCAGATGTGTTTGCCCCAGTTTTTCATTAATTCTTTGTAGCGCGGATCTTCGTGCCTGCCCACAATAACTCGCTTGTACAGGTGTGCTGTCAGACGAATACCCCAGATGGTAACCAGCCCTGCCATCAGCAGCGTTCGGGCGTAGCTGTACTGCATAAAACTCGCCCAGCCCACCAGCACAAAGCCACCTGCCCAGGCCACGTCGACGACATTGACTTGCTTACGCTCTTTGGCGACCACGTACCATATGCTCATCCAGACGAACAAAATTGCGGCGTTGATACCCAGTAGTTGCCAAACCATACGCGACCTCCTCTGTGTGGGCTATTGTAGCAGACGTTAGTCCGTTGGGCTGTCGATTTCTCCGTTTAGACGGATCACTTGTTGGTTAGCGAGCTCTTGTTCGGTTGCCTGTAGTTGTCGTAGTTCGGCCTGAGTATCCACAGCGTTTTCACACTGTACCATTGCCCCTACCAGGCCAGCACCAACCGCGGCTGCGGCAGCACCTGGTCGTTCCGCAACCAGCAACACGACTGCGGCTGCGGCGCCAGCACCAGCGATGGCCTTTGCGGTGACTACTTCCCGGGCGCGCCTAACTCGAGCCATTTGTTGATCAAAACGAAGCGATAGCTTCCAGCTCTTTAGGTCATCGTCGGTAGCAGCTGGAAAATTGTCAGGATTGCGGTGAGGCGCAATAGGACTCATGGCTATGTATTATAACGCCGTCTGGCAAGTAGGAAGAGCAGTCCGACCGGCGCCAGGATCAGCGCTAACCAGTATTTGAAGGATGACGTATTTTGTTTTGACGGTGTGACTGCGACGCCCAACACTTCACCGGTGGTGTCGTCAGTTTTAGATGGCTTTAGGGTAGCAATGACTGCCCTGGGTGAGTTATTAATTTGTGTGGCTGTAGCAGTTACTTGTAGTGAATTGGTGGTCGCTAGATTTATAGTTGGTGTCGGCTCAAAAGTGTCAGTGCTTTGATTACCATTTGTGGTCTGATCTTCACTGCTGTCATTGCTTTTGACTGGCGCTGCACCAATTACGCCGTCACACGCATCATCAATACCGTCCTGATCAATATCAATGCCGGTATCTGAGATAAAACCACAGTAACCCGTCTGTTCGCCGTCCGTTATGTAAACAACTTTTTGGATATCAATATTGTCTCCGGCGATATTTTTGCCATACAAATGTAACGTGTGATAGCCGACGGGCACCGTTGCGGGAATCGTGATGGTTGAGTGTATATCACCATTGTCGTCTGAATAGACCGCGCCAAGATCAATTGGATCTGAATGCAGGACCGCATCATATGCACTATTGGCGATCGTTTCGTGACTTAGCCCGGAAACGCTAACGTCAGCCGTGCTCCCTTGTTGAACGATGTTAGTGATGATGTTGTCAGGTTCAACATAATACTGCTCACGATTGCTGGCGGGTGCAGCCAGTAACAGTGGGTCGCTTGGATCAAGCACAGGCTGAAGGATTGTCGGATCGGCAGCCGGCATTGGTTTTGTGAGACCATTCGTCTGATCAGCAATGGCCGTCTCGAGTAGCTGGTGACCTAATACTGTTGGATGATACGTCTCTTTTCCTAATAACCGCAAATAGTAGCTAGGTATGGCATCCCTACCGGCCGTTACGCCGTTGACTGCGGATGAATCACCGCTGGATTCGCATAACCTGTGTCCATCGAAAGCATGCTGTGTGTCGACGTAATAGACGCCAGCATTAGCGGCAGCATCTTCGACAACCGCATCTAGCCGCTTGATTAACTCGGCTGCAAATTCAGTTTCCTCCTGATTTAGGTGCACATTCAGACCGCAATCGCCATCGGGTTTAACAATCTGCGGATATCCAACAACATAAATTCTTGAATCAGGTGAGTTGTCTTTAATGGATTGGTATGTGGCCACTAATTCCTGGAAAGAACTGTTGATCAACTGGAACAGCTCGAAACGGTCTTCGTATGTAGCGTAGCAAGTTCCGTTGTTTTCGGTACTGATAATGCAGTTTGTGATGATGTCACTAAAGCCGATATCATTACCACCGATTGATAGGAGAATAGCTTCGGGTTGGTATTGCTGGGTAAAGGTACTCTGATACACATAACCTGGTGAGAAGTTACTTAACAATGCCGATATATTGCTGCGATCTGATTGTCTTAGCTGGTCAAATACCTGGCCCTTGTAGTCATTGCCGTTCTTTCCACCTGTAATGTCGATCGATTGAGCACCGGAACAAGCCACCGATTCGTACGAATCGGTGTATGATGCACCAAGTAAATACGGGTAAGCTAACTTGGATAAATGGCACATGTTAGTGTCCAGATCGTCAGTGCCATCAACGTAGTCAAATTCACCCTCTCCCGAGATATACGAATCACCCATACCCAGGAGGCCAAGATTATGCAGTTCGGCACCAGAAGCCGTCACAACGTACCGGGCAACTTTATAGTTACTGTTCGATACGTAGTCGTAGCGAGCATCAAACCTTAGGTTGCCATCGTTTACAAAACGTAGATTACCCAATACCTGCCCGTTTGTAATGACAGACTTCAGGCCCATATCCTCAGTCGTACTGGTGGAGGCGAACTGTCCAGCCCACATGTCACGACTTTGGCAGCCTGAAAAGTGAAGCGTTTGACCTGCGGTGTAACCAGTTTGACTACAGCCACCGAGATCGTAAATCATTAAGCCACCAGAGCTTGTTGCCATAGCTGCGTATTGCCCGTCGTCACTAATAGTGATTGGCAAACCATAAGTACCCAGGAACCACGACTGTTCAGCCGACTGTCCAAAAGGCACTAGCTGCATCGTTGTCGTGTTGAGGCGGAATAAGCCAACTCGTGGCACGTCAAAGACGGCCCAGTAACCATTACTAGAAAAAGCTAGGGTCGCAGTATTGATTTGTAGCTTCGTTCCATTGTCGTCAGTCAACCAAAAATCGAACGGTTTGGTAACTTGGTACTGCTTACGGAGTGAGAAACCCGAACCAACCAACACCAACTTAGTGTCACTTCTGGCTAGTGAGCGATGGACTGCAACATATTGCCCGGTCACGGCGCCTGGTTGCGGTGAGAAAAACATTGGACTATTTGGTACTGGAATGACGCTCCCATGGCCGCTATAACCATAGAGCGAAACCGGATTATTACCACTCAGTAAATAATTGTCATTGAGTACTGTTCCAATAGAAGTAGACGCGCTGCAATACGTCGTTGTGTTGATGGCGCGTTGATCACAGTCAAAATTACTGACAAGCGGTGACGTGTTTGCGGGCAGTTCCGCTGCTTTAGTAACGCCAGGCGTTACTGGTGCAAACCAATTCTCACTATCTGCGTGGCTTCTATGCGTCGACACCGAAAAGAGCGTCGCTAACGCCACAGTCAACAGTATAAATGTGAGGCTTCTCTTTCTCCCGAACATGGTTCAAACCAAAGCTTTTGTATTATTATACTTTGATTTGTTATTTTGTCAAATATTTTACTGTTCGTTCACCAAGGGGAAGTACTCTGCTTTTGCATTCATCGAACAATACAATTCCATGGACACACCTTCGTCATCTAAAAATATAAAGTTAGCGTATAGTGCCTTGTTTGTTGTGTGAGTATTAAGTACGTATTGCGAACCGCATTTATTTATTGAGGCCATGCTGAAATCAAGAGGAGGTAACTCGTTTGTTTTTACGTCCGGAACTGTTTGTGTAAAAG